>DAIDIQ010000173.1 GCA_027459285.1 Acetobacteraceae bacterium | reverse complement strand
ACCCGGCCACCCATGACAGTGTACGCTCGTGGGTGGCCGGGTGGGGGTGCGGGCCGGTGCCGGACTTCAGGTAAGCATGTGGGGGTGCGGGCCGGTGCCGGACTTGAAACAAAGCATGCGGGCCAGTGCCGGACTTCAGGTAAGCATATGGGCCGGTGCCGGACTTGAAGCTGAGACACGATGGGGCACTGGCCAAGGGCGCGGACACGCAATAGAAGCGCGCGCATCTAGCAGAGTATAAGTGAGCGGTTCGATGAAGCAGCAAGCCAACCAGATACGCGCCGGCCAGGTGATCGAGCATGACGGCCGCCGCTGGACCGTGATCAAGCAGGACATCATCATTCCCGGAAAAGGCAACGCCATTATCCAGGTGGAGATGCGCGATCTGAAAACCGGCACCAAGACCAATCAGCGCTGGCGCACCGCCGATACGGTGGAGCGGCTGATGACGGACGAGAAGGAACTGACCTATTCCTACACGGAGGACGCCAACATCGTCTGCATGGACCCGGAGAGTTTCGAGCAGGTGATGATTCCGCTCGATCTGTTGGGCAATCAGGCGCCGTTCCTGCAGGACAATATGACGTTGACGATCGATCTGGTGGAGGGCGACCCGGTGGCGGTGCATCTGCCGGCGCAGGTGACGCTGACCATTGTCGAGGCCGATCCGGTGGTGAAGGGACAGACCGCGACCAGCAGCTATAAGCCGGCGAAGCTGGAGAACGGGGTGAAGACGATGGTGCCGCCGTTCATCGAGGCGGGCGAGCGGATCGTGGTGCGCACCGAGGATTCGAGCTACGTGGAGCGAGCGAAGAGCTGAGCCGGTCGGCGATACCGCCATGGCGCAACGGCTTTCCCCGCACATGACCATCATGGCGAACGCCGCGCAGAAGGCGGCGCGGCGGTTGCTGCGCGATTTCGCCGAGGTCGAACAGCTTCAGGTCAGCATCAAGGGACCGTCCGACTTCGTGAGCCAGGCCGACATGCGGGCCGAGCAGATTTTGTATGAGGAGCTGGACCGAGCCCGGCCGGGCTATGCGTTCCTGATGGAAGAGCGCGGCGGCAGTGGCAGCGAGAACTGGGCATGGCGGTGGGTGGTGGACCCGCTGGACGGCACGACGAACTTTCTGCACGGGATTCCGCACTGGGCGATTTCGATTGCACTGGAGAAACGGTTGCCCGATGGCGGATCGGAGCTGGCGGCGGGGTTGGTGTATGCGCCCGCCGCGGACGAAATGTTCTGGGCCGAAAAAGGCGGCGGCGCCTTTTTGAACGAGCACAGGTTGCGGGTTTCGGCCCGGCGGGACCTGAAGGACGCGGTGTTTGCCACCGGCATTCCGTTTGCCGCCGTGACACCGGGGCGGCGGCTGGCGTTTGCCCGCACGCTGGGCACGCTGATGCCGATTGTGGCGGGGGTTCGGCGGTTCGGCTCGGCCGCGCTGGATTTGGCCTGGGTCGCGGCTGGGCGCTATGATGGCTATTGGGAACTGGGGCTGAACCGCTGGGACATTGCCGCCGGACTGTTGATTGTGCGCGAGGCCGGCGGGTATGCCACCGAGCCGCAGGGCGGCGGAGACCCGCGCGGCTCGGGAGATCTGGTGGCGGCGAACCCGCATATGCACGAGAAATTGTGCGAGATCGTGCGCGATGGCATGGAAGCGGCGCGCACGATTGCATGAGCGGCGCGTAATGAGGCGAGCGCGCATGACCGAGGAGGCGAACCATTAAGGGTTTGTGGATGCCCGCCTGCCGCGCGGCGAGTGCCTGGCTGGCGATGGGCCTGATGGCGGTGCCGGCCACGGCGTGGGCGCAGACCGCGGGTGTGGCCAGCAAGCTGGGCAAAATTCCACCAGTGCCGGCGTTGCCGCCACCGCCGGCGATTATTCCGCCCGTGGATAATGCGCCGCCGCACCCGACCGCGTTGCCCCCGCCACCCACCATCAGCAAGACGGCGGTGGGCACGGTGACCCGCCTGAAGGATGGGGTGCGCATCAGTTTTGCCCCGGGTGGCGCGGAATTGAACCCAAAGACGGCCGCGGCGGTGCGCGGCATGGCACCGGCGGGGGCGCACAACGCCAATCTTGTCTATCAGATCTATGCCTACGCGCCCGGCACGACCGAGGACCCGTCAGCGCCACGCCGGCTTTCGCTGCTGCGCGGGCTTGCCGTGCAAAGCGTGCTGCGGCATGCCGGCATACCCTCGACCCGGGTGTATGTGCATGCGCTGGGCGCGCGCGGACTGGATGGGAAGGCCCCGGCTGACCGGGTGGATATTCGCACGGCGCTGATCGGGCAGCCCCCGGGCGGTGCGGCGACAACAGCGGCGGAGGTTCCGAAGCCATGACCCGGCCCAACGCCTATCTGTTGCGCATGATCGTGTTTTTGGCGGTGGTGGCGGCGCTGGTGGCGGCGCTGTTCGACCCGCTGCTGGTGGCATTTCGCAACAACGTGCCGTTGAACAGCCTGATCGTTTTCGTGCTGGTGTTTGGCTGTAGCTGGAACCTGGTGCAGGTGGCGCGGCTTTCCGGCGAGGTGGGCTGGGTGGAGGCATTTCAGGCCCAGCCGGGACAGGCGGGGCCGGCGCCGCGCCTGTTGGCGCCGGTTGCGCGCATGCTGGGCGCGCGGGCGGAGCGCGCCGAGGGCGAGGCGCGCGTGGCACCGTTCACGCTTTCCGCCCCGGCGATGCGCGGCTTGCTGGACAGCATCGCGAGCCGGCTGGACGAGAGCCGCGAACTGTCCCGCTATATGGCGGCGCTGCTGATTTTTCTTGGCTTGCTCGGCACGTTCTGGGGCCTGTTGCTGACGGTACGCTCGATCAGCGACGTGATCGGCGGCATGTCGGTGGGCGGCGACGATGTAGGGGCGCTGTTCGCGCAGCTCAAGCTCGGGCTCGCGCGGCCGTTGCATGGCATGGGCACGGCGTTCAGCAGTTCGATGCTGGGCCTGGCGAGCGCGCTGGTGCTGGGCTTTCTTGATCTGACCGCGGGGCAGGCACAGAATCGCTTCTATAATGAGTTGGAGGAGTGGCTGGCGGGACTGACGCGGCTGGCCTCGGGCGCGCTGGCGGACGGTGAGGGCTCGGTGCCGGCCTATGTGCAGGCGCTGCTGGAGCAGACAGCGGAAAATCTGGCAGATCTGCAGCGGATCATGTTGCGGGGCGAGGAAAACCAGCGCGAAAGCAATCGGGCCATTCTGGCCTTGTCGGAGAAATTCGGCGCTTTGACCGACCAGATGCGGCGCGCGCAGGCCAATGCCGGCACCGAGACCGGCGTGGTGGGCACGCATCTGCGCAATATCGATTTTCTGTTGCAGCGGTTGCTGAGTGAAATGGAGACCGGGCGCGCCCAGACGGTGAGTGACCTGCGCAATGATTTGCGGGTGCTGACGCGAACCCTGGCCGCGCAGACCGACGAGAAGCCGAGGTAGACCGCAATGGCGCTGCGCCGCCGCGGCGTTGCCGCGACCCTGGACGCCTGGCCCGGCTATGTGGACGCGCTGTCCACGCTGCTGATGGTGATTACCTTCGTGCTGCTGGTGTTTGTGCTGGCGCAGGCTTTTTTGTCGGTGAAATTGTCACGCAAGGACACACAGTTGCAGGTGCTGGACCGGCAGATTGCGCAACTGAGCGACATGCTGTCGCTGGAGAAAAGTCGTAACGCCGATTTGACGCTGGCGGTGGCGGGGTTGAACAAGCAGGTGCTGGCGGCGGAGGGTGAGCGCGACACGCTGCGCAAGACGGTGGCGGCGGACACGGCGAAGCTGCAGCAGGACGAGGCGGCGGCGAGTGCCGCGGCGGCGAACAATGCCGCCCTGTCGGCACAGGTGGCGGATGCGGCAACCGAACAGAAATCCGCGGCGGCGCGGATGGCGATGCTGGAGCAGGCCGCGGATGCGGCGACCGCAAGCCGCGACAAGGTGAACGCGGACGCCGCGCAGATTGCGCTGTTGAACAAGCAACTCGAGCAGCTGCGGCTGCAACTGAGCGCGATCAGCAATGATCTGGACCTGGCGCAGAAGGCCAACACGAGCAAGACCGCGACGATCAAGGACCTGACGCAGAAACTCAATGTGGCGCTTGCCGACAAGGTGGAGGAGCTGAAGCGCTATCGGAGTGAATTTTTCGGCAGGCTGCGCGCGGTGCTGAAGGGCGTGAAGGGCGTGCAGATTGTCGGTGACCGGTTCGTGTTTCAAAGCGAGGTGCTGTTTCCGGTGGATAGCGCGGAACTGAGCGCTTCGGGCAAGGCGCAACTGAGAAAGCTGGCCAAGACGATCGAGCAGATCGCACCCGAAATTCCGGCCAAGCTGCACTGGATTTTGCGCGTGGACGGGCACGCCGACCCGCAGCCGATACGCGAAAACGGGAAATATCTGTCGAACTGGGAATTGTCGGCGGAACGGGCCATCAATGTGGTGCGTTACCTGACCGCGCAGGGCGTGCCGGCGGACCATCTGGCCGCGACCGCGTTTGGTGATACGCAGCCGCTGGTGCCGGGCCACACCGCGGCGGATTACGCGCGCGACCGACGGATTGAGCTGCGTCTGACTGATCGCTAAACCTGAGGTTTTGTGTTAAACCGCTGAAATAAACTTCGGCGGGACTGCCATGGACGCGGTGGTGGGTACGGTCGCGCGGGTGCGCAGCTATGCATTTTCCGGGATCGAGGCGGTTCCGGTGGAGGTGCAGGTGCAGATTGCGCCCGGTCTGCCGCAATTCCTGGTGGTTGGCATGCCGGACAAGGCTGTGGCCGAGGCGCGCGAACGGGTGCGTGGCGCGCTTACCTCGATGGGGCTGGCGTTACCGGCGCGGCGCGTGGTGATCAATCTGGCGCCGGCGGATTTGCTGAAGGAAGGCTGCCATTTCGATCTGCCGATGGCGCTTGGCGTGCTGGCGGCGATGGACGTGCTGCCGCGCGACGAGATGGCCGGCTATGCCGCGTTGGGGGAGCTTTCGCTCGATGGGCGGCTAGGCGCGGTGGCCGGCGTTTTGCCGGCGGCGATAGCCGCGTCACGCGAGGGGATTGGCTTGATCTGCGCGGCTGAACAAGGCGGCGAAGCCGCCTGGGCGGGCGAGATTCCGATATTGGCGGGCGAGTCGCTGCTGGCGCTGATCAACCATTTTCGCGGCGAGCAGGTGCTGAACCCGCCGGAGCCGGCCGGGGTGGCACAGCCCGGGCATGTGCCTGACCTCGCGGATGTGAAGGGCATGGAAACCGCGCGGCGGGCGCTGGAGATTGCCGCGGCGGGCGCGCATAATTTGCTGCTGATCGGGCCGCCCGGGTCGGGTAAATCGATGCTGGCATCACGCCTGGCCGGGGTATTGCCGGATTTGACGCCGGGCGAGGCGCTGGAAGTTGGCATGGTGCACAGTGTCGCCGGCACGCTGGAAGGTGGCCGATTGTTCCAGCGGCCGCCCTATCGGGAGCCGCACCATTCCGCGAGCCAGGCGGCGCTGACGGGGGGCGGGCACAGGGCGAGCCCGGGCGAGGTGAGCCTGGCGCACCGGGGTGTGCTGTTTCTGGACGAACTGCCGGAATTTCCGAAATCAGCCTTGGAGGCACTGCGGGCGCCGATGGAATCAGGGCGGACGACGGTGGCCCGCGCATCGGCGCACGTGACCTATCCGGCGCGATTTTTGTTGGTGGCGGCGATGAACCCGTGCCGCTGCGGCTATCTGGGCGAGGCGGCGCGGGAATGCGGACGGGCGCCGCGCTGCGGCCAGGATTATCAGGGGCGCATCAGCGGCCCGATTCTGGACCGGATCGATTTGACGCTGGAGGTGCGGCCGATGGCGCCTTCCGACCTGTCGCGGGCGGGGGCGGGTGAAAGCACGGCCAAGGTGGCGGCCCGGGTGGCACGGGCGCGGGCGGTGCAGCGGGAACGCTACAAGGGCAGCGCATTTGCCACCAATGCCGAGGCGGACGGGCTTTCGTTGGCGCTGAGCGAGGGGGCGCGTGAGTTGGCCGAGCAGGCCGCGGAGCGGCTGGGCCTGTCACCACGCGGACAATCCCGGACACGACGGGTGGCGCGCACGATTGCCGATTTGGCCGGCAAGGAAATTGTCGAGCGCGTGCATGTGGCCGAGGCACTGGCGTTCCGGCATAGAATGGCCGGTCGGGGACAGTAGAGCGGTTTCAGCCGGGCTGGAACCGCTCTGCCGTCATTGTTTATCGAGCGGATGAGCGCCGAGGGTCAGACCGTCTTTTTCAGGGACGGCGATGCCTTGAAACGCACCGTCTTGCCGGCCTTGACCTTGATGGCCTCACCGGTGCGGGGATTGAGCCCTTTGCGGGCCTTGGTTTTGCGCACGATGAAGGTGCCGAAACTGGGCAGCGTGAAGCGCCCGTTTTTCTTCATTTCCTTGACGATGGCGTCCATCAGATCGCCAGCGGCCCGGTTGGCTGCGACGCCGGTTAGACCGGCTGAATCTTGAATAACCTTGGCAATGAACGCCTTCGACACAAAGAACCTCCTGCACAGCATGACGAATCGACGCCGGTTCGATTCGTCATAGGCCGAGGCAGCAGATTCGCCAAGCCCCCCTTCTTTCTGGGGCACCAGGCAGACCGAGCCGGGGCGGAACGGGCAAGCTGCCAGTCTCGTTTGAAAAAATATCGCGCGACAGACGCCTGCACCGTCGATCCGGACAAGGATTTCCTGACCACGAGGCGGCGTTATGCGCCGAAACTAAACGGTCCAGCCCGCACATCTCGAGGTTGGCAGAATTCTTTTTTTCTTTTTTGCAAAAGAGGACAGATTCTTTCTTCCCACGCCGATTGTGCCGGCGAAACGCTCGGTGGCTTGACGATGTCGATTTTGATTGTGGCGATTGACGCGCCAACGTGGCGGACCGCACCATCAGCACGTGGAATTCGTACGGGAACTGCCGCTGGACCAGGTCCTGCTGGGGGATTGCGTGCCGCTGATGCGCATGCTGCCGCCGGCGTCGGTGCATTGTGTGTTCGCCGACCCGCCGTACAACCTGCAATTGCGTGGTGAGTTGCGCCGCCCTGACGATTCGATGGTGGACGGGGTGGACGAGGATTGGGATCGGTTTGCCGATTATGCGGCCTATGACGCCTTCACCCGCGAATGGCTGACCGAGGCCCGGCGCCTGCTGCGCAAGGACGGCACGCTGTGGGTAATGGGCGCCTATCACAACATATTCCGAATTGGCGCGATTCTTCAGGATTTGGGATTTTGGATTCTGAATGACGTGATTTGGCGAAAATCCAACCCGATGCCGAATTTTCGCGGCCGGCGCTTCACCAACGCGCACGAGACACTGATCTGGGCGGCGCGGGAGCGGGATTCGCGCTATCGGTTCAATTACCAGGCGATGAAGGCGTTGAACGACGATTTGCAGATGCGCAGCGACTGGACTTTGCCGCTGTGCACCGGGACCGAGCGGCTGCGCAACATGCACGGGCTGAAACTACACCCGACGCAGAAGCCGGAAAGCCTGTTGCACCGGGTGCTGCTGGCTTCGACGGCGCCGGATGATATCGTGCTTGATCCGTTCCTCGGAACGGGAACGACGGCGGTGGTGGCGAAGCGGCTGCACCGCAATTTCATCGGCATCGAGCGCCATCCGGCCTATGCGGAGGCGGCGATTGGGCGGGTGCGGGCCGTGGAACGGGCTTCACGTGCCGCGGCATCCTCGACGCCGGGGCGGCGGGAGAAGCCGAGAGTACCGTTCGGCAGCCTGGTGGAACTTGGCCGGATTGCGCCGGGCACACGATTGTTCGACCGGCAACGCCGGGTGAGTGCCACGGTTACGGCGGATGGGACGCTGTTGTTTGGCGAGGAGCGCGGGTCGATCCATCAGATCGGGGCGCGCGTGCAGAATTCGCCGAGCTGCAACGGCTGGACGTTCTGGTATTTCGAGATTGACGGTGAGTTGGTGCCGCTCGACCGGCTGCGCGAGTCGGCTGAATGACGAGCGCCTCGGCCTGACGCGCGAACGCGTCGGGCCGAGGGTGGTGTCGGAAGCCTGGTCAGCCAGCCTTGGCTTTGCCGCGGGCCGGCTTGGCCTTGGCCGCGGGCTTGGTTGACGGCGTGACGGTGACGCCGTGGGCAAGCAGGCTGGCCACGAAATTATTGTAGCTGTCGTTCATGGCTGGCTGGCTGATTTTTTTGCCGGTGGCGCTCTCATAGAGGCTGCGCGCGACCGGGGCATAGCTGGCCAGCGCCACGGTGGCGATGAACAGCATGGCCGCTTCCTCGTCATCGCCACCGCCGCCGGCGGCGAGCACGTCACGATAGACCTGCAGGCCGCTTTTGGCGATTTGCGTTGTGGCGGTTTTGGCCGAGCCAGTGCCGGCGGCGAGCAGTTCATCGGCGAGCAGCCGGCGGAAATGCGCGAAGCTGACCTCGACACCGACGGTGGTGGACAATTGGCCGGCGAGGTCAGTATGGCCGGACTCGGTGGCTAATTTGCGCGCGGCTTCCAGCCTCTCGGTATATTGTTCGGCCAGACGCTCGGCCGCGGCGCCGAGCATGCTTATCCGGTCGCGGAAATAGTAACGGATCAGCGACGGGTCGACCCCGGCTTTCTGCGCCACCATGAAACGGGTGAGCTTACCGGGCGGCGTGACCTTGAGCAGGTCACAGGCTGTTTTCAGCAGCTTTTCGCGGCCGACACTGTTGCCATTGGCCGCCGGGCGGCCAATGCCACGCTTGACCGGAGTTTTCTTCGGCGCCGCGACACGCGCGGTTGCCGGCTTGGAGACTTTCTTTGCGACGCGGGCCATGTTCCTGATCCACTCAATGATCGATCCAGAGTCGTAACACTACACGAGTATTCCCCGGGAAACAACACCCGGTTAGCGCATTACGCCGCTTCCACCAACACAACCCTGCGGCGGGAAACGGCGACGGTTGGCAAGGCGGCGTAAATATCCTTCACCGCCTCTGACATTGTGACGCCACCGAAGCGCGGCAATACTTTGCGACCGAATTTTTCGCAAATTAAGCCTGCGTGGTGTAACAATTTGTGTTCCCCGGGCGGGATGAACAACGCGGTGTCCCGCCGTTCGACGCGAAACATCGCATCCGCCATCAGGCGCCCGACCTGACCAGGTGTGTAAGGCTGGCCCTGCCCGAAGGGCGTATTTTCGATATGCGCCCAGATGCCATGTCGGTTCGGCGCGATCATCAGCAGGCGCCCGTCATCCTTAAGCACACGCCACAATTCCCGCAGCAGGCGCCGCGCATTGTCGGCGGATTCGAGACCGTGCACGAGCAGAATGCGATCGATGCTGAGATCGGCGAGCGGAAGCAGGTCTTCCTCGGTCAGGCAGGCCAGTAGCCGCATGCGCGGCGGTGGGGGATGCACGCCGAGATTTGCTGGAGACATGTGCAGGCAACGGGTGACACCGCCGCTCCAGTTCCCGAGGAAGGGATACGCATAGCCATAGCCGAGGAGCGACAGGCCATCGAGCCCGCGTTGCGGCCAGAATTCGAGCAGCCGGTCCGTCAGCAGGCGCGCCACCATGGCACCGCACTGAGAGGCATAGAACGCATCGATGGCGATCGTATCCACCGTCATGGCGCCGATATAGCATGGGATCGACGAATTCCGACCCCGCCGTTTCGTTTCAACGTTTCGTTTCACGCGAGAAGGAAGCGCACATGCTGACCGCGACACCGATACCGATGCTGGCAGACAACTATGCCTGGCTGCTCCGTGATCCGGAAACAGGCACGATAGCGATCGTGGATCCGGCGGAAACGGCGCCGGCACACGCTATTTTAGCGCAATTGGGAAACCGGCTTGATTACATTTTGCTCACGCACCACCACAACGACCATGTCGGCGGCGCGGATGCGCTGGCGAAACATTACAATGCGGTCATACTCGGCGCGGCGGCCGATGCGCACCGTTTGCCGCCATTGGATTGCGCCGTGAAGGATGGCGATACGATCCGGCTTGGCGCGCATACCGGCACGGTAATTGCCACGCCCGGCCACACCATCGGACATGTGAGCTATTTTTTTCCGGAAACCCCCATTCTGTGCTGCGGCGATACACTGTTCAGCCTAGGCTGCGGGCGGCTGTTCGAGGGAACGCCGGCAATGATGTTCGAGAGCCTCGGCAAACTCGCCTCCCTGCCGGCGGAAACACTGCTATGCTGCGGACATGAATATACCGAGCATAATCTGGCCTTCGCACTGAGCCTGGACCCGGATAACCCACGCCTGCTGGCGCGGCGGGAGACAGTGCGACAGCTGCGCGCGGCAGGACAGCCGACATTGCCGGCCAAACTGGGTGACGAAAAACAAGAAAACCCATTCCTGACCGCCCCGGACGCGGCCAGCTTCGCCGAACGCCGCGCCGCGCGGGACCGGTTCTGAGCGAGAGGGTTCAAGGCCAGGGGCTCTGCCCCTGGACCCCGCCGGGGCCGTGAGGCCCCGGGCCCCACTTTGTGAAGACGTGGGAGGGGGACTAACCCCCCTCCCACGTCTTCACATAAATCGCGGTCCAGGGCGGCTCGCCCTGGTGGGGGCCTGGGGGCAAAGCCCCCAGCCTTGAATCCTCCCTCAGACTGGTTCCAGGTCGACGCCGACGCTGAGGCGGTGGCGGCCGCCGCCGAGGATTATGCCGCGGAGTGGGCTGACGTCGGAGAAATCGCGGCCCCAGCCGAGCACGACGTGTTCGTCCTTGACGATCAGGCCGTTGGTGGGGTCGAGCTCGAGCCAGCCATGTTCGCGGCCGAGCCAGACCGCGACCCAGGCGTGGCTTTGATCCGCGCCGAGGCGTTTGCGCACGCCGGGGGGTGGGCGGGTGCGGATATAGCCGGAGACGTAGCGGGCCGGCACGCCGGCGGCGCGCAGGGCGGCGATCATCAGGTGGGAGAAATCCTGGCAGACGCCGGCCTGGAGTTTGAGCACCTGGGCAACCGTGGTCGCGAGGCTGGTGACGCCGGCGCGGAAGGCGAATTCCTTATGAATGGCGTGCATCATGGCCAGTGCGCCGTCGAGCACGCGCGTCTGTGGCGTGAAGAAGCGGGCGGCGAAGGTGGCGGCCGCGGGGTCGGCTGGGGCCAGGGGACTGTCGAACAGGCATTCAGCGGCATCGGGCGCGGCGCCACTATCGAGTGCCAGGGGGGCGATGGCTTGAAAATCGGGGGTTTCGCTTGCTGGCGGCGGTGCTGGACGATCCACCTCGACCACCGCCTCGGCGGTGACCTCGAAGCGCTGGTGTGGTGCCTCGAGAAAAAGCCAGCGCACCTGGTTGCCGAAATGATCGAGGCCGGATTCGGTGCGACAGGGGGCGGGATCGGACGTGATGGCGTGTGACAGAAGCGTCTGGCCCGGCGTGACGCGCGGGGTCAGGTGCAGCATGTGGCTGGCGAGATCGACGCTGTTTTCGTAGGTGTAGCGGGTGACGTGGCGGAGCGCGTATTTCATGCGACACCGCGCAGCGGCGTGGCCGCTGTCGTTTCTTGCGCGTCCTCCATCAGGCCGAGGCTTTGCGGGGTGGGCAGCAGGGTGAAATAGCGCCGGCTGAGCCGCTCGGCGAGGCTGGTGAATTGGTCGTGCAAGGCGTGCAGGACGCCGAGCAGGGACGAGGCGGTCAGCGCCGGTTCGGGTGAGGCTTCGATGTCAGCGACCAGGGTGGCGGCCTGCGCCTGCATGGCGCGGACCAGGGTGACGAGATCGTCCTGTTCGCTGCCGGTCAGGTCGGTCAGGCGGGTGGCCATGTCGGCCAGTTGAAAGGCAAGGGCGCGCGGGTTGGAGGGATCGGCCAGCACCAGATCGAGCACCGGGGCGGGTTGCAGCACGGTGAGATAGCGGTTGCGGTAGGTGATGACGCTGTCGCACAGCTCGAGCGCGAGGCGCAGGCCGCTTTCCATTTTCGCCACCGGCTGATCGAGCACGAGAGCGAGTTCGGCGCAGATTTCGAGCCCGCGCTCGACCCGGCGGCCGAGATCGAGAAACAGCCAGCCGCCGCCGCGCACCATGTTTTCAGCGGCAACGCCCGCCACCGCGGCGGCGAAGCGGAGAATGACGTGCAGGGCCTCATCGAGCCGGTCGAGGCTTTGGCCGACGGCGAGGCAGGCGGCACGCGCCTCGCGTTCCATGTGGGCGAAGGTTGCGTACATGTCGTCGGTCAGCCGGTCGCGCACGGTTTCGAGCAGGCGGGCGACGCGGGAAAGCTGGCGGCCGACCATGCCGCCTTCCTTCATGGCGCCGAGCAGGGCGGCGGCGAGCTGTTGCAGCCCGGCGGCCCCCGGATCAGCCACATGGTCGAGCAGGCCGGCGCCGTGCAGACAGCGGGCCAGGGTTTTCAGTTCGACCAGGTCACGCGGGCTGAGCGAGCCGCGGCCGATGCGGCGCAAAGTCGCGCGGATCAATCGGGCAATATCCTCGACCCGCTCCATATAGCGGCCGAACCAGAACAGATTATCGGCGATGCGGCTGGGCAGTTCGGCGGCGGCGCGGCGAATGGGCAGGCTTGGCACGGCGAGGGCGGCCGGGCCGACGATATCCTCGCCTTCCTCGGCCATGACCCAGACATCCTTGGAAAGCCCCATGCGCGGCAGCCTGCCGGCGAGGCGGGCCTGTTCCTCGACGATCTGGGCGAGGCCGCCGGGCATCACATGCCACTGGCCGCCATCGAAGATGAGGAACATGCGTAGCACGATGGGGCGGGGGGCCAGCCCGGATTCGGTGGCGCAGGGGGCCTGGCTGGGCGGCATGGCGGCGGTCGCCGCGAAATCCCACGGGCGGGCGGCGATGCGGCGCGTGAGGTCGGCGAGGGCGGCGGCGTCGAGATCGGCCGGTGCGATGGCCGGAACCTTGCCGTCGGTGGCGGGACGGACGAGCCAGCGGGCGGGTTCGGCTTCGAGCATCGAACGGGCACGATCGGTGCCGAGCCACATGGTAGGCAGCGAGGCGAGTTCGAGTTTTTCGCCGAGCAGGCGGAGCGCGATGTGCGGCAGAAAGGCGGACAGCGCCGGTGCCTCGGCCGCGCCCGAGCCGGGATCGTTCAATACCCGGACCGAGCGGGCGCGGATTGCATCCATCAGGCCGGCAATGCCGGTGCCGCCATGCGCCTCGAATTCCAGCGGGTCGATCAGGCGTCCATCGACATAGCGCAGCAGCGTATGGATGGGCTGCAGACCGCGCAGGGTCTTGAGGTATAGCGCGCCGCCGCGCAGCGTGAGGTCGCCGGGTTCGACCAGCGCGCAGGCGAGTTCCCGTGAGAGATGCAATTGCTCGTACCAGCCGGGATGACCCGGCCCGTGCGTGAGTACCGCGATGGAGGGGTTGGCGCGGCCAGGCGGGGCGAGACGCTGGAGGGAATCCTGCCAGGTTTCGAAGAAGGATTGCAGGCGACGCAGTTGCAGGGGCCGGAAGGCTTCGGGCACGACGCGGCCGAGCACGCGGCGATTTTCCCGCGCATAGGCAATGCCCGAGGGCGCGGCGGTGCGGTCGGCCAGAACGCGCCAGGTGCCGTCCGGGCCGCGCAGCAGGTCAGCCGCGTAATGATGCAGCAGGGGAAAGCGCGGCGTGCCGGCCTCCGGCAGGATGCGGCAGGGGCGCAGAAAGGCGGGATTGGCGAATACCAGCGCCGGCGGCAGCAGCCCTTCGGCGAGCAGGCTCTGGCTGCCATAGATATCCTGTAACACCGCCTCGAGCAGGCGGGCGCGCTGCTTGAGGCCGGCTTCGAGCGTTGCGAACTCGGCGGCGGCGAGTGGCAGGGGCACGGGGTCGCAACGCCATAGGCAATCCTGGTCGGTGCCGGGCAGCAGGGTGGTGATGCCTTCCTGCTCGAAGGCTTCGTCCATGCGGGCAATGCGGTCGACGAGGCCACGGTCTCCCATGGCGGAGAAAATGCCGAGCAGCGCGCGCCAATGCGGCCGCAACCCACCGCGACCATCGACCATTTCATCGATCGGGGGCGCGGTCATGATGATCAGCCCGCCAGTCGCAGGTCGAGCGTGAAGGGATGCTCGGCATTGTCGATCGGGCGCGGTGGCGGCATGGGGCCGGGCGTGTGACCGATGGGAAAGAAACGGGCGCGGCGCCGCGCCTCGGCCTCGTTCGCGTTCACCGGGAAGGTTTCGTAATTTCGCCCACCGGGATGCGCGACATGGTGGGTGAGGCCGCCGATGCTGCGGCCATTCCAGGTGTCGTGTATGTCGAAGATGAGCGGGGTTTGCGCCGGCAGCGTGGGATGCAGCGCGTTGGCCGGCTGCCAGGCCTTGAAGCGGACACCGGCGACATATTCCCCTTCACGTTCGGTCTGGCGCAGCGGCACGAGCGCCCCATTGCAGGCAAGCTGATAACGATCCCCGACCCAACCGGTGACGCGGGCCTGGATGCGTTCGAGGCTGGAATCGACATAACGCACGGTGCCGCCGGCGGCCGGTTCCTCACCCAATACATGCCAGGGCTCGAGCGCATGATTGAGGGTGAGTTCCATGCCGCGGACGGAGACAGAACCGATGGTGGGGAAGCGGAAGGCCATGTGGGGCGCGAACCATTCGGGCTTCAGACGAAAGCCGAACTGGGCGAGATCATCGAGCGCGTCGGCGAAATCCTGCTGGATGTAATGCGGCAGCATGAACTGATCATGCAAGGTGGTGCCGAAGCGGATCAGCCGCCGTTCATACGGGGTTTGCCAGAAAGCGGCGATGGCGGCGCGCATGAGCAGCATTTGCGCCGCCGCCATGCGCGGATGCGGCGGCATTTCGAAGGCCCGGAATTCGACCAGGCCGCGCCGGCCGCCGGCATGTTCGGGCGCGTACATTTTATCGATGCAGAATTCCGTGCGATGGGTATTGCCGGTCATGTCGGCGAGGATGTTGCGGAATACCCGGTCGGTGAGCCAGGGCGGCATTTCGCGCGTGCGGTCGATGCGGGTGAAGGCGAGTTCGAGCTCACGCACCGCATCCTCTCGTGCTTCGTCGATGCGCGGATGCTGGCTCATCGGCCCGATGAACAGGCCCGAGAACAGATAGGACAGGCTTGGGTGGTTATGCCAGAAGCCCAGGAGGGATTTCAGCAGGTCCGGCCGACGCAGGAACGGACTGTCGGCGGCCGAATGCGCGCCCATGACGACATGATTGCCGCCGCCGGTGCCGACGTGCCGGCCATCGAGCATGAATTTCTCGGCGGCGAGCCCGACCTGACGAGCCTCGGCATAGAGTTGCTCGGTGCGTTCGACGATTTCGGGGAAACTATCGGCCGGGGCGATATTGACCTCGACCACGCCCGGATCGGGGGTGATGGAATAGGTGCGCAGGTCCGGGTGGTGCGGCGGGGTATAGCCCTCGAGGATAATGGCGCGGCCGGCCTCCTCGGCGGTTGCCTCGATCGCGGCCACGAGATCGAGCCAGTCCTCGGCGCGGGCGAGCGGCGGCAGAAAGACATGCAGGACGCCGTTGCGGGGTTCGATCGTGAGCGCGGTGCGGACAATGTCTGGCGCTTCCTGGTCGGCGGCAAGGCGCTGCGGCTGTGGGCCTGGCCAGCTTTGCGGGGCTTCGGGCAGGGTGCCGGTGGCGAGCCGGGCCTGCGGCCGGGCGGCGTGGGACAAGGCGGCGCGCGGCAAGGGGGCGTGATAATCGAGCGGGTCCTGGGGTGAGTCGAATTCCCGCGCGAGGGTCGTGCTATCCGCCCAAGGCAGGGATTTCAGCGGCAGGCGGAAGCCGATGGCGGAATCACCGGGAATGAGAAAAATATGCTCGCCGCGGAGCAGCCAATGGCCGGATTGCCAACGCCGCGCCCCGCCCTCGGCGATCCGGCGCAGCGGCAGCACGCTGCCCACTGGCTTGCCGAGGCCGTGCGCGAACACGCGGACAAGGCGTTCACGCTCCAGCGGATCATCGAGCTTGTTGGCCGAGAGGAGCACATTGACGGGAAGACGATTTTCCCGCCAAAGATAGTAATGCGCGTCCTCGAACGCATCGGCCACATGGCCCGGGTTGACCTGGAGCCGCTCGGCCAGGCGTTGCGCGAACAAGGCGGCGTCCGCGGTGCTGGCGGTGTCATGCGTGTCGTCGGAGGCCAGTTTGGCCGGGTCGCGCCAAACCGGCTCGCCATCGGCGCGCCAGAACGCATGCAGCGCCCAACGCGGCAATTGCTCGCCAGGGTAATGCTTGCCGAGCGCGTATTGGATGGCCGCGCCCGGCGCCCAGAGCGCATTGAGCCGGCGCATCAGCCGCCCGGCAAAGCCGCGTTTGGTGGGGCCGAGCGCATCGGCGTTCCACTCATCGGCCTCCTGGTCGGTGGCGGCGACGAAAGTGGGCTCACCACCGAAAGTGAGGCGGACCTGCCCGGCCGCGAGCGCGCGGTCCACCACGGTGCCGGCGGCCTGTATTTCGGCCCAGGTGGCATCTGGATAGGGCTTGGTGGTGCGGGGCGATTCGGCGATGCGGCGGGCCTGGATGGCGAAGGTGAAATCGACCTCGGATGTCTCGACCGCGCCACTGATGGGCGCGGCGCTGGCGGGATCGGGGCTGGCGGCAAGCGGGATATGGCCTTCACCGGTGAGCAGGCCGGAGGTGGCGTCGAGCCCGATCCAGCCGGCACCGGGAAGATAAACCTCGGTCCAGGCGTGCAGATCCGTGAAATCCTGCTCGGGGCCGGGCGCGCCGGTGAGGGGCTTCACGTCCGCGACCAGTTGGATGAGGTAGCCGGAGACGAAGCGTGTGGCGAAGCCGAGATGGCGTAGCAGATTCACCTGTAGCCAGGCGGAATCGCGGCACGAGCCTTTGCCGCGTTGCAATGTCTGTTCCGGGGTGTAGACGCCGGGTTCGAGCCGCACGATGTAGCCGATGCGGTCATGCAGCATGCGGTTTATGGCGACCAGAAACGAGATCGTGTGCTGGTCGGCGCGCGGAATTTGCGCGAGCAGGGCGGAGAGCAGCGGCCCGGGCTCAGGCGTTGCGCGGAAGGACGCGAGCTCATGCTCGAGCAGGGGATCATAGGCGAAGGGAAAGGTCTCGGCCTCGGGCTCGAGAAAGAAATCGAACGGGTTGATGGTGGCCATGTCGGCGACCAGATCGACCACCACATCGAACCGGGTGACACGCTCCGGGAAGACGACACGGGCGAGATAATTGCCCTGCGGGTCCTGCTGCCAGTTGAGGAAATGCGGGGTAGGCGTGACGGTGAGCGCATAGGACAGAATGGGCGTGCGGGTGTGCGGCGCGGGCCGCAACCGGATGGTTTGCGGGCCAAGCGCCACTGGACGGTCGTACCGGTAGGAGGTGCGATGAGTGAGCGCGACATTGAGCGTCATGCGTATGGGCCGTTCTGCGTGGGCCGCATGGGCGCGGCGTGGCCCATACTGCCCGCGCGGGCGGGTGAAAAGCCAGCCCTGACAAACCGCGTCCTTGACCCGTCGGGCGGCCGGATGCGTAATATTGGCGCGCGCCGGGGTGATGATGCGGATTTTGTTTCTTCAATCATCGGACCCTGACCGATATGCGCCGATGCTGGCGCTGACTTCGAGAACGGTGCAGGAATATTGCCGGCGGCACGGGTATTTTCATACTTGTTTCGTCGGCATTATCAGGGGCAGTCGTCCCTGGCATGCATCGCTGAACCGGATTCCGATGCTGCGATCGATTGTGGCGACCGGGTTTGATGGTTGGGTGATTTACCTCGACGCGGATGCCTATGTTTTCGATCTGGGGTTCGATCTGGCGGAGTTTCTGGCAGCGCATGCGCAGGCCGCGCTTGTGGCCGCTGGCAGTGGGGTGCAGCCGCAACGCTGGTGGGACGTCAATGCCGGGGTGTTTGCGATCAATTTGGCGCACCCGGGGGCGCGGGCGATCATTACCGGTTGGAACGCATTGCTCGACCAGATTGCCGAGGATGATTTGTGTGGCGAGGCGGCCTGGGGGCAGGTTGCCGATGACCAGGCGATGTTGCACCGGGTTTTGCAGGCACTGCCGGGCGCGGAACGGTGGGTTCACCTCGACCAGTCGAATGTCTTCAATTATGGGGCGCGATTTATTCGGCAGGTCTTGCGGGCCGAATACACCGATCTTGACGCGCGCGTGAGTAAGTTGCGGTTTGCGGTTGCGCAGGTGATGGGCGGGTCCGGCGAGGCGGCCGGGGCGGCGCCGAGCCAGGCGTTTGTTTTCGATGAGTTGGTCCGGGCGCTGTATCGGACGTTGCTGGCGCGGGAGCCGGATCCGGGCGGATTCGCCGATGCGGTGGCCGCCTTGCGGGCAGGACAGCAGTCGGTGGAGGGGCTGATCGGCGCGATGCTGGGCAGCGCGGAGTTTCGGCAGCGACTACCGGATTTTGTGGCGGCGCGCGGCCTGGTGCTGGCGCCGGCTCGGCGTGGCTTTGTGGACAAGGCGGATCATGATGGTGTGGCGGGTTGGGCCGAAGGGATGGATGGGCCGGCCCGAATTTCGATTACAGTTGATGGTGTGTGTGTGGCGGAGGTGTTGGCGGACCGATATCGGCGTGACGTGGCGGGTGCCGGCATCCGCGATGGCCGGCTTGGCTTCATTCATCGTTTCTCACCCGCACTGGACCGGGCGCGCGAGCATGAGATTGTGATCCGCAACACATCGACCAACCAGGATCTCAAAGGCAGCCCGATAAAGCTCGGGTAGCGATCATGGGGTCTGGGGCCTCGCGGCCCCAGCGGGTCCAGGGCGGTGCCCTGGACGTTTCAGCCATCATGTCGAGAACGACGACGCGTCGCGTCCTCTGTCGGACCGTTTCGCGCAGCGATTTGACCCGACGCGGTCAGGCTACGGAACGCCGTTTACGCCCATCGCATGGCCCGATATCGCAACGGCTTTAATTTTCGCAACTGCTTTTCAAAGTGTTCCTTTCTTCTCCAACTCCGCGCGCAGCTTTGACGTCCGCAGGTCGGGCGGTGTCGCGCCGACGATTTCGGGCGCGGTGCGGGCCATGCCATACCAGGATGCGTTGGCGGCGTCATCTTCGAGAAATCCATCCGGGTTCAGTGCGCGGCCTGGCCAGAGCAGCATATCGGCCGGCCCGTGCCCGGTTACGCGGGCAAGGGCCAGTTTGGCTGGGCCGCTCAGGGTCAGGCCACGCTGGTGCAGGATTTCGTTCAATGCCCGTTCACGGCAAATCAGCAGCACGCTCGGCGCGGCGCTTGGGAAGGCGGTGGCGTCGAAAAAAGCCGGCTCGCTCCAGCCAGTGCCGTCGCGGATCAGCAGCAGCGCATCGCCCTTGTCGCCTTTGGGCGCGATGAGCACCGCGGTCGCGGCTTTCATGACGGTTACGAAACGTCTGCCCAGCGCATGGTGCATCAGCGCCACCGTATGCGCCGCCTCGTTGACCACGGTCTGCCATTTATCGTTTGCCGGCCTGGCCGGGATTGGGCGGGCCGGCGCCTTGTGGGCGGCCAGCCCGAGCAGCAGCGCCAGCACGCACAAAGCGAGGCCGGGGCGCTTGCTCACATGACGCCCATGCAGCGTGTCATGCGGCGCTCAGGGATCGCGGTCGGCGAGGCCGCCGATGAAGGCGCCGAAATCGCTCGCCTCACGAAAATCCCGGTAGACGCTGGCGAAGCGGACATAGGCCACCGCGTCCACGTCCTTCAGCGTCTCCATCACCAGTTCACCGATCTGCTTCGACGCCACCTCGGCGTCACCGCTTGCCTCCAGTTGGCGCACGATGCCGTTGACGACACGCTCGATGCGTTCTTCCTGCACCGGGCGCTTGCGCAGGGCGGTGCGGATGGAGCGGGCGAGTTTGTCGCGGTCGAATAATTGCCGACGTCCGTCGGATTTCAGCACCGTCAATTCCCGCAACTGCACGCGTTCGACGGTGGTGAAGCGTTGCGAACAGGCGGTGCAGAAACGTCGGCGGCGGATGGCCGAGCCGTCCTCGGTCGGCCGGCTGTCCTTCACCTGCGTATCGGCATTGCCGCAGAACGGGCAGTTCACGCTATTGCCTCAGGCCAACTGGGGATAGATTGGGAAGCGGGCGCATAATTCCCGCACCCTTGCGCCGATCTCGGCCTCGACGGCGGCGTTGCTGCCGTCGTTCGAGCGCGACAGACCCTCGATCACGGCATCGATCATTTCGCCAACCTGGCGGAATTCCGCCTGGCCGAAGCCGCGCGTGGTTGCCGCCGGCGTGCCGAGCCGGATGCCGGAGGTGATGGCCGGCTTTTCCGGGTCGAAGGGAATGGCGTTTTTGTTGGCGGTCATGTGCGCGCGCTCGAGGCTGGCTTCGGCCGCCCGCCCGGTCACGCGCTTGGGCCTGAGATCGACCAGCAGCAGATGGCTGTCGGTGCCGCCCGTCACCACCGCGAGGCCGCGGCTGATGAGTGTTTCCGCGAGCACCACCGCATTATCCACCACGGCACGCTGATAGGCGCGAAATTCCGGCCGCAACGCCTCGTGGAAGGCGACCGCCTTGCCGGCGATGACGTGCATGAGCGGGCCGCCCTGCAGGCCGGGGAAGACGGCGGCATTGATTTTCTTCGCAAGCTCCGGGTCATTGGTCAGGATCATGCCGCCGCGTGGGCCGCGCAAGGTTTTGTGCGTGGTGGTTGTGGCGATGTGCGCGTGCGGGAAGGGGCTTGGGTAGAGCCCCGCCGCCACCAGGCCGGCGAAATGCGCCATGTCGACCAGGAACATGGCCCCCGTCCGATCGGCCGCGGCGCGGATGCGGGCGAAATCGATATGACGCGGATAGGCCGAGCCGCCGGCGATGATCAGCTTCGGTTTGTGCTGGTCGGCCAGACGGTCGAGTTCGTCATAGTCGAGCAGCCCATCCTCGGCGCGCACGCCATATTGCACGGCGTTGAACCATTTGCCGGACATGTTGGGGGCGGCGCCGTGCGAGAGGTGCCCGCCAGCCGCGAGCGACATGCCCAGCACGGTATCGCCCGGCTTCAGCAGCGCCAGGAAGACCGCGCCATTGGCTTGCGCGCCGCTATGCGGCTGCACATTGGCGAAGCCGCAGGCAAATAACTGGCAGGCCCGCTCGATCGCCAGCGTCTCGACCACGTCGACCTCGCGGCAGCCGCCGTAATAGCGCTTGCCGGGCAGCCCCTCGGCGTATTTGTTGGTCAGCACCGAGCCTTGCGCCTCGAGCACGGCGGCCGACACCAGATTTTCGCTGGCGATCAATTCGATGCCGTCCTGTTGTCGGTGCAGTTCGGCGCGAAGTGCCGCGGCCAGGGCCGGATCGGTCTCGGCCAGGGGGGCGGCAAAGAACCGGGATGGGGTCAGCAAGTCTGTCTGCTCGTTCATGGTGATCGGATTCCCTTCACGCCCACCCGCGCATAGCATGCGCCGCGGCACGGGTCATGGGGCGCGGCTGAAACAGGGTCCTGGCGTTGGCTGTCGCGTTGCAGCGTTGCGTCCCAGGCTCTAAGCGTTAGCCCAGATCCGGGACGGGCCCGACCACGCAACGAGGGAAACCAACTGAATGGATGCCATGCGGCCGCGCGGCCCACGCCTGTTGATCCGCAAAAGCATCGAACAGGTGCAGTTCGAGTGCGGCAACCAGCATCTGAAACGCACGCTCGGGCCGGTCAATCTGGTGTTCTTCGGCATCGGCTGCATCATCGGCGCCGGCATCTATGTCATGACCGGCAATGCCGCAGCCGATTATGCCGGCCCGGCGGTGATGCTTTCGTTCGTGATCGCCGGCCTCGCCTGCGCCTTCGCCGGATTCTGCTACGCCGAACTCGCGTCCTGCATGCCGGTCGCGGGCTCGGCCTATACCTATTCCTATACGACGCTCGGCGAGGTGTTCGCGTGGATCATGGGCTGGCTGCTGGTGCTGGAGTATGGGGTGGCGGCGGCAACCGTGGCCGCCGGCTGGTCGGGTAACGTCACCAGCCTGCTCGGCAATTTCGGCGTGCACCTGCCTGCCTTCACCACCACCGCTTTCCTGCAGGCGAGTTCGGTGCACGGCATTACCGAGTTCACCGGCGGGCACGGGCTCAATCTGCTCGGCGCGGCCGGCATCATGGCCATCACCCTGCTGCTGGTGCTGGGGGTATCGGAATCGGCCAAGGTCAATAATGTCATCGTCGTGGTGAAGGTGGGGGTGCTGCTGGCGTTCATCGCGGTCGGCATTTTCTTCATCCACCCGGCCAACTGGCACCCCTTCATTCCGAAAAGCGAAGGCGGGCTGAAATACGGCACCGCCGGTATTTTCCGCGCCGCCTCGACCATCTTTTTCGCCTATGTCGGGTTCGAGGCGGTCTCGACCGCCGCGGCCGAGGCCAAGAACCCGGCGCGGGACATGCCGATCGGCATTCTCGGCTCGCTGTTCGTCTGCACCCTGCTGTATATCGTGGTGGCGGCCGTGCTGACCGGCATGGTGCCGTTCCGCAAGCTCGGCGGCCCGGCGCCGATCGCGCTCGCGGTCAATTACATGGGCCCGGCGTACGACTGGTTCGCGGTCTGCATAAAAATCGGCGCGGTCGCCGGCCTTACCTCGGTGATGCTGATTCTGACGTATGGCCAGACCCGCATTTTCTTTTCGATGGCGCGCGACGGGCTGCTGCCCAAGATGTTCTCGACGCTGCATCCGCGTTTCCGCACCCCCTGGATCGGCACGCTTCTGCTCGGAAGCGCCATCGCGGTTGCCACCGCCCTGCTGCCGATCGACATTCTCGGCAATCTGGTCAGCCTTGGCACCGCGGTTGCCTTCGCCATCGTGTGCATCAGCGTGCTGTGGCTGCGCGCCAAGGCGCCGGACATGCACCGCCCCTATACCGCCCCCGGCGGCATTTGGACGCCGATCCTCGGCATCATCGGCTCATTGGTGATGGCAGCACCCTTGCTAGCCGATATCATTCTCTCGGCGGTTCATGGCGATGTCATTCCCGCCAGCATTCTCGGCAGCTATATCGCGATCGGCGCGGTGATCTATATCGGCTACGGGCTGCGCCACTCACGCCTTGCCCAGGGGCTCGGGCAGCGCGACGTGGACGGCATTCCCGGCCCCGGCGCGCTTCAGGCCGAGTTGCACGGCATCGGCAAGGACCACGCCTGACGTCAATCGCTTGTTTGATGATAGGTCCAGGGCCCTAAGACAGCATCACGAGGCGCCCAGTAGTCGGGCGCCGGTGAACCTGATCAACGGCCATGTGCCAATTACCATCAAATCACCTCACGGCGTCAGGCCCTTTGCCAAACTAAACCGAGGCCCTGGATTCGAAAGTTAACAGGCTGCGGGAAAGGCCTACCATCTCTCGTAAAATGGTTGTCCGAAAGCAGGCCGCGCGGCCCCCAGAGCGTCGACGGCAGAACATCCTGCACCTCGTCGCAGATCGCCCGGAGCGGGCAAAGCGGGTCATCAGTCAGGACAAACGCTTCGCAACTCACGTAAAAAGACTATCCCCCCGTCAATCATACTCTGAAGGGAATCATTGGCGAAGGTCTAACGGAGGGTTCTCCCACAGCCAGCTAACGCCGCGTGGGGGCGTTGAAGGGGCCCAGCAGGCGGGTTGCATGGCCGTCGGCCATGGTTGCCAGCACGCTCAATCTGGCATCTGGCAGGTCGATCATGCCGGTCATTTGCACGGGTCCGGCCGGGTCGGTGAGTGTGACGTCGGACAGGGTGATGACGCCGTTGGCGATGGCGGCTTTGGCGGTGAGGGTGCTGAACGAGGTGGCGCCCGAGCCCAGCGGCGCATCGGGGGCGGCGGACAAATCGACCCCACCCAGGGCGCCGTTGGCGGCGCTGCCGGACAATGAGCCGGACAGGCTGGCGAGCCAGGTGTTTGGGCTGTTGCCTTGCGCGGTCAGGTTGAGCACTGCGTCCAGCTTGCCGCCGACCAGATCGAGCCTGGTGCCGAACAAGGGGCCGGGCAGGGTCACGCCGTCGAGCTTGACCGAGGCGCTGAGCATGGCGGGGGTTTTGGTTGGATCGATCGTGACCTGACCGGCGAGGGCGCCGCCGTCCAGCCTGGCCGAGGCGACGGCGATGGCGAGCTTGCCTTTGTGCACGCTGGCATTGCCGGTGACATCGGCGAGCCAGGGGCTGCCGCCGAACGTGACCTGTTTGGCGGTGAGGCTGAGGGCGCCATCGAGCGCGCTGGTCCAGTCGAGCGGTAGCGGCGAGGTGGCGCGGGCGGCGAAGCCGGGCAGGGGCAGCGTGTCGGCCTGCATGGTGCCGGTGAGGCTTGGCGGGCCGCGCGGCGGCAGTGCCAGATGCGCGCTGCCGGTTGCGTGCAGGGATGCCGCGGTCAGGTCGTAGCTTTGTGCCGCGAGCCCGTCCGGGGTGCCGGAGAGTTGGGCCAGCAGCGACAGCGAGCCATCGCCGAGCCACGTGGGCGCGCTGGCCCAGCCGAGCATTTGCAGCAGGCGCGCGGCACCCGGGTGGCGGAGCGTGAGTTGGGTGGACCAGGTGCGATTGGTGAGATTGATGGTCGGGTGCGCCTCGAGTCGGGCATCACCGAAGGCGACGCCGATGCCGGCCAGAACGGCGGCGCGGGGCCCGGTGGCGTCGATATGCACGTTGAGGGGCGTTGCCCAGAAGGTGGGCGTGAAGCGCGGCAAATGGGCGAACACGGCGGATAGCGCGCCGGCATGGTCCGCGGCCAGGTCTATGCTGGTGCCGCTGACGGTGCCATCGGCCGCCAGCGTGCCGGCGCCGGTCAGCGTCAGGCCGTTCAGCCGCGCGGCGAATTGGTTGACCGACAGGCCACCCTTGTTGGTGGCGGCGTCGAGCGTAACACCGGTCAGGGTGCGGCCGCGCAGGGTTACCTGGTCGGCGGTGAGTTTGAGGCTGAGATCAAGGCCGGAGAGTGCCTTGCTGATGTCTGGCCAGGCGGGCAGGCCGGCGGGCGGCAGCCAGTCATCGGCCGCGAGGCTGGGGGTGGTGAGCGCCGCGGTGAGGGCGCCGCTGGCCGGATCGACGCCGAGCTGGCCGGAGACCTGGCTCGCATCGATCGTGCCGGTCAGCCCATCGAGCTGCACCGCGAGCTTGGTGGCGCGCACCGTGCCGGCGAGCCGGGCCTCGCGCAGCACGCCGGCCGGCCAATCGGCTTTCAGGCCGAGCCCCGTTTGCGCGAGCCAGGCCAGGGTCTGGCGCAGATCCGGCGCGTCGAGTTGGAACGGGCCGGCGAAGCTCAGCATCGGGTCATGCGCCAGCTTGCCGGACAGGGTGAGGCGGGCCTGGCCCGGCAGCAGGGCGGAAAACTGGTCGAGCACGGGTTGGCCGCCTGGCGAGAGCCGGCCCGCGGCATGCACATCGCCGAGCGTGGCCCCGGGCAGGCGCAGGGCCGTGGTGTCGAGCGCGAGGTCTAGCCTCAGGCCGACATCCGGGACGGACCAGGGCAGGCCAGGCCGGGTTGGGCGCAGGACCGCGAGCAAGGGGCGCAGATCGAGCGCGGGCGCGGTGATGGCGATGCCTTGGGCGCCGTCGGGCGTGGGGGTGAGCGCGAGCGTGGCCCTGGCCTGGCCGAGGCTGAGTTGCATGGTGCCGGTGGCGCGGGCGCCGGCGAGGGCCATGGTGCCGTCCAGGGTGGCGGGCAACAGCCCGGCCCATTGCTTGCCCGCGAGGGAGGCGGCGTGCGCGGTGACATGGCCGCCGATTTGCCCGTCATGGTGCCATACGCCTTGCCAGTGCAGGCCGAAATCCTCGGCGTGTCTGGTGGCTTCCGTGACCGGCAGGGCGGCGGCGGCGAGAGTGATCGGGGTGTTTCCGGCATTGTCCGGCGGGTCCAGGCGGATGGCGAAGTGGAAACCGTGGCCGAGCGCGCGGGCGGTGCCGGCGACGTTCAGTTGGCCGGGGGCGTCGATATTGGCGGAGAGGGTGGCGTTGACGCCGGTCAGGGTCAGGCGGCCGGCGGAGAGGGTGGCGTTTTCCAGCCGGGCGGAGCGCACGCCGTCGAGCGCTGCCTGGCTGAGCGCGAAGGCGGCTGGCGGCAGCGGCCAGGGCAGGGCGATTCTGGCGCCGGTCAGGGTCAGGCTGCGCGGGACGATGTGGCCGACCAGCAGGGGCCAGGGCGCCAGTTGCATGCGCAGCGCCGGCGCCACCACCGAGACGCCGTCGCCCCGGTCGTTCATGCGCACCGTCTGGGCGCTGAACACCGGGTGGGGCAGCAGGCTGAGCGCGACCGGACCGTCGATTTCGACCTGGCGGCCGAGTTCGGCCGAGGCGAAGCGGGCGATGAGGTTACGGTGCGCGTTCCAGTTCAGGGCGGGCGGCACGACCCAGAGCAGGGCGAGCAGCAGGGTGGCGCCGAGCAATGCCCAGGCGAGCAGACGCATGCCGAGCGGGGTATTGGCTGATGCGGGCCGTGCCCGATAGGAACCGCTATGGTGGCGTCCGCGCAGTGTTCGTGTTCCCGCAAGGCTCAGGGGTTGGACGCGCCAGCCCGGCGCGCATTTAGGCTTTACCCAGGGACGATGGTATAGAACAGCCCGCACCATGCGCAGCAAACGCGAGAGTCATAGCCGGCCGCCGCGCGGCACGCGGCCGCGGGGCCGGGCAGGCTGATATGCTTGGCAAATTGATCGGCGGTATTGCCGGGCTTGCCGCCGGCGGCCCGTTGGGCGCGGTGGTGGGGGCGGCGCTGGGCCATGTGGCGGACAGCTCGGGCTTTACCAACGCGGTGGCGCCCGGGGCGAAGCGCGCGGCGGCGCCGGCGCCGGGGATTGACCACCCGACGCTGAGCCATGGCGATGCCCGGCTGCGGCAGATACGCCTGTTGGCCATGCTGGGCCAGCAGGACAAGGCATTCGCGCTGGGGGTGACGGTGCTGGCGGCGCGTTTGGCGAAAATAGACGGGGTGGTGAGCCGCGCCGAGATTGCCGCGTTCAAGGCGCATTTCCGGATTCAGCCGGGGCAGGAACAGACGGTGGGCAAATTATTCGATGCCGCGCGCGATGGGCGTGAGCCGTATGAGCCGTATGCGCGCGAGCTTGGCCGGCTGTTTGCCGATGCGCCGAACACGTTGGAGGATGTGCTGGCAGCCTTGTTCGCGGTGGCGCGGGCCGATGGCCCGTTGACCCGTTCCGAGCATGATTTTCTGGTGCGGGTGCATGCGGCCTTGGGCATTTCACATGCGGCCTATGACCGGGCCGCGGGCAATGCGGCCAGCAGCCGCGACGAGGCCGACCCGTATGCGCTGTTGGGCCAGACGCGGGCGGCCTCTGACGAGGTGTTGCGCCAGGCGTGGAAGCGGCTGGTGCGGGAGAACCACCCCGACAGCTTGATGAGCCGGGGCGTGCCGGCTGATTTGGTGGCGCGCGCCTCGGACCGGGTGGCGCGGATCAATGCCGCGTGGGACCGGATCAAGCGCGAGCGGGGGTTGAGCTGAGGCGACGGGCGAGCCCGAACGCGGATGCGCGGCCGGATGGCGCGCGGGTGGATACGCTGGTGCTGCATTATACCGGGATGGAGAGCGCGGCAGCGGCGATCGATCGGTTGTGCGACCCGGCGGCGGCGGTTTCGGCGCATTACGTGGTGTGCGAGGACGGCGCGGTGTGGGCTCTTGTGCCAGAGACTTTGCGCGCCTGGCACGCCGGGGATTCGGCCTGGCGCGGGGCCGAGGGCCTGAACGGACGCTCGATCGGGATAGAGATCGTCAATCCGGGGCACGCGCACGGGTATGTGCCGTTCGGCGAGGCGCAGATGGTGGCGGTGATTGGCCTGTGCCGGGAAATTATCGGGCGCTGGCCGATCGACCCGCTGTGGGTGGTGGGGCATAGCGACATTGCCCCCGACCGCAAGCAGGACCCTGGGGAATTATTCGACTGGAGAAGGCTGGCGGCGGCGGGGATCGGGGTTTTTCCGGAAGGGGTGCGCGCGCCACGGGCGGAGGCGGCGGCGCTGCTGGCGGCGATTGGCTATGACACGCGGCGGGCGGGGTGCGTTGCGGCGTTTCAGCGACGGTTCCGGGCGGGGTGCGTGAACGGGGTGGTGGACGCCGAGACGCATGGGCGATTGCAGGCGGTGGCGGAGGGGTATGGGGGAGAAAAGTAGCGACTTTTTTGACAAAAAAGTCGCGCAAAAAACGTTTGATCCCGGGTGCTTGTGGTTGGGGAGGGAGATTCCTGTTACGAGAGTTTTTTGGTTCTTTTTTGCAAAAAAGAACGTGCTTGCCTTTGAGTCTTCTATTGCCCCCGGTGGGTGGTTGGTCAGGGGGTGAAGTAGCCGGGTTGGGCGATGTCTTGGATCAGGCCGATTTCGGTGGGGATCCAGTTCAGGTCGGATTGGGTTTTTTCGCTGGAGGCGGGCATGTCGAGGCCGGCGAAGAGGGCGAGGGGGCCGTAATAGTGGGGGGCTTCGGTGGCGGGGATGGCGCGGATGGGAAGTTCGAGGGAACGGGAGAGGGTTTCAGCGATTTCGCGCATGGGAATGCCGGGTTCAGCGACGGCGTGGTAGATGGCGTTGGTTGCGCCGGCTTCGAGGGCTGCGCGGTAGAGGCGGGCGACGTCCCGCACGTGGGCGGCGGGCCAGCGTTGGCTGCCGTCAGTCACATAGGCGATGACGCGGTGGTCGCGGGCGCTATTGACGAGATAGGAGATGAGGCCGGCGCGGCCGGGGGCGCCGTGGACCTGGGGCAGGCGGATGGCGATGGCGCGGACGCCGCGCGTGGCGTAGGCGAGGCAGGTTTGTTCCGAGACGCGGGGAATATGCGGGCTTGCGGGGGGACGGATGGATTCGGTCGCGAGTTGGCCGGGGGCGACGAGGCCGGTGCCGGAGGTGACCAGGAAGGGCTTGTTGGTGCCGGCGAGCGCGTCGCCCATCGCCTCGATCGCGGCGTGGTCGATTTTGCTGTTTTCGGCGAATTTCGCGAAATCGTGGATGAAGGCGAGGTGGATGGTGGCGTCGGTGAGGCGGGCGCCCTCGCGCAGGCTGTCGAGATTTTCGAGCGAGCCCGGGTGGATGTCGGCGCCGAGGGATTTGAGGGTTGCGGCATTGGCGTCGGAGCGGGCGAGGCCGAGCACCTGGTGACCGTGGGCGAGCAATTCCCGCGTGGTGGCGGTGCCGATGAAGCCGGCGGCGCCGGTGATGAAGACGCGCATGACGAGGGCCTTTCTGGTTGTGGCGGGCGGGATATGGTAGGGTTGGGATGCGGGTAAAGTTGTGAGATTATACGGGTATAATGGCTAACAGGATGGCGGATTGCGGGGCGTTGGGGGCGTATTTGCGGGACCGGCGGGCGAAGCTGGATCCGGCATCGTTCGGGCTGTCGCTTGCGCGCCGGCGCACGCCGGGGCTGCGGCGCGAGGAGGTGGCGCAGCGGGCGGGGGTGAGTGCGACCTGGTATACCTGGCTGGAGCAGGGGCGTGGGGGCGCGCCATCGGCCGATGCGCTGGAGCGGATTGCGCGGGCGATGATGCTGACCGATGTGGAGCGCGAGCATTTGTTTCTGCTGGGGTTGGGGCGGGCGCCGGAGGCGCGGTACCGCGCGCCGGATGGTATTTCCCCACGGTTGCAACGGGTGCTGGACGTGCTGCGGTTCTGCCCGGCGTTCATTCGCACCGCGACCTGGGACGTGATTGCGTGGAACCGGGCGGCGGCTTTGGTGATGCCGGGATATGCGGCGTTGCCGGAGGGGCGGCGCAATGTGCTGCGGGTGATGTTCGGGGACGCGCGGGTGCGGGCGGCGCAGGCGGATTGGCACAGTGTGGCGCGGTATGTGGTGGCGTCGTTCCGGGCGGATGTGGCGCGGGCGGGGGCGGCGCGGGAGGTGCAATCCCTGGTGGATGAATTATGCGCGACCAGCGCGGAATTTGCTGAGATGTGGCGTGAGAATGATGTGCAGGGGCACGGCGATGGGGTGAAGGTGCTGCACCATCCGGTGGTGGGTGCGTTGGCGATGGAGTTTTCGGGGTTTGCGGTGGATGGGCGGCCGGATTTGACGCTGGTGATCTATAACCCGGCGAGCGAGGCGGATGCGGCAAAGGTGAGGGGGCTGGTGGAAGGACGACTTTTTTGAATGCCCTAAAAACCTTAACGCGGCATTTGCTGGAACGGATTTAGGATGAATTGTTCGCGCTGTGATGCAAAACGATGAGCTTTGGGGCGTAAAGGCAATGGTCCAGCGGCAACAGCGTACGCTTGCGAAAGGCCATGATCGTGGCCTCATGCTTCACCGAGTGATTTGGATTTCGGTTTTCTGGGGACGGTCTACAGACCATCGACAGTGCCGTGCTACTTTCACTTGGCGACCGTCTTGGGACTGATGCCGAGGCGCGCCGCGAGCTCCACTCTGGCTCTCTTAAACGATATCGGCATAACCTATGTGCCCGCCGCCGCCTGACTAATTCCCGCCCCTGCGCACGTGCCAAAGTGCCGCCCCGGATGTGGCGTTTGGCACAATACCGCCTGCCACCGCCGCGAGCGATGCCGGATACAGCACATGTTCCTGTGCCAGTACCCGCGCGGCAAGGCAATCCGGGGTGTCGCTCGCCAGCACCGGCACCGCCGCCTGGCCGATAATCGGCCCGTC
>DAIDIQ010000142.1 GCA_027459285.1 Acetobacteraceae bacterium | reverse complement strand
TCCGACAAACGGTCGGCGACGATCAGCCGCCTGCCGTCAGGCGTGACGGCCATGCCGCTGGGGGATTGACCCACCGCCAGGATGCGGGTGGTGGCGCCGGTGATCGGGTTGAGATCGAGGACGCGGGACGCATACCAGTCGGCGACGAAGACATGCGCGCCGTCGGGCGAGACGGCGATGCCGAGCGGACCGCCGGGTGCCGGCAGGGTGCGCAGCACCGTGCGCGCCCTTGTGTCGATGACGCTGACATATTGGGTGGAGGGGCTGGTGACATAGGCGCGCGTGCCATCCCGCGACATGGCGATGCCGGCCGGTTTGCCGCCGACCGGGATGGTGGCCAGCACGCGATGGTGGACGAGATCGACCACGGTGACGGCGTTGCCATCCTGGTCGGTGATGAAGGCCTGGCCGCGCGCGGGGGGGCGCCGGCCGCAGCCGGCGAGTGCCAGAACCAGGAGGAGAGCGGGGAGGGGTCTCAGTGGGCGGCGCCGAAGCGGGCCTTGAGCGCGTCGAGCGCGGGCTGCCAGAGGGCGGAGACCGCCTTTTTGGCCGCCTCCTCGTTCAAGTTGGCGGGCGGGTTGTTGTTCATGTAGCCGCGATAGAAGGCGGCGAGGATTTCCACATGCGAGCCGCCGCCGGGCAGCGGCGTGACCGTGACATGGGTGGAATAATCGGCCACGGGAAAGACCTTCGGATCCACGTGCGGCAGGAAGGTGACATATTCCATTTTGCTCGCGTTGTAGTCGTCAAGCTCCTCGTTCGGCAGCACCGCGCCGTCCTTCAGGGTGATGGTGCGGTGCGCCTGGTTGGCGGAGTTGCCATCGGTGCCGGTGACCTTGGCGACGGTCGGTGCCCAGGACAGGTCCTGGAAATTGCCGATGGTGGCCCAGACCTTGGCCGGCGGGGCGGCGACATCGACCGAGAGATCGAGCTTGACCCGGGTGGGACCGTGGGCAAGGGCGGTGGCGGGCATGCAGAGCGCGCCGATGGCGAGCAGAGTGTAAGGGAATTTCATGGCGACGCTCCGGTATGGTTCAGCCGTGACGGTCGAAACGGGATTTGAGGCAGGCCAGGGCGGGCTTGACCATGGCGGTGACCGCCTTGATGGCCGCGGCTTCGTTCAGTTCAGGCGGAGGCCCGAAATTCGGATAGCCGCGATAGAAGGCGCTGCGCCATTCAACGATGGAACCGCCGGCCGGATTGGGCACGATATCTATGATCGAGGAATAGTTGGTGACCGGCAGCACGTGCACATCGACATGCGGCAGAAAGGTGGCATAGGTGAAATTCTGTGGCTCGTAGCGCTCCAATTCCTCGTTCGGCAGCACGCCACCGGATTTGAGGGTTACCGAGCGGGTGGCGACGTTCGGGGTGTTGCCACCCGTGCCGGTGGTGCGGACAACCTGGCAGTCCCATGACAGGTCCTGGAAATTGCCGATGACCGACCAGATTTTTGCCGCCGGCGCGTCGATGGGCACCGAGAGCACGAGTTTGACGCGCTGCGCGTCATGCGCCGCGGCCGGAACGGCGAAGCCTATGGCAAAAGCCAGGGGGAGCAGGCGGCGCGATATCATCACTCGATCAATTCCCAGATTATCTGCCCGCCTTGTCTCGCGCCGAACCGGATCGGGCAAGGGTTCGCGGGGTGGCATTCGCCGACCTGTCGCTTTCGGGTGACGCCGTCCGGCTTCGTTTCGCGGTCAAACCGTCGGCAGACGCTGAAACCCTTCATGGTCGGGCGGTTCGGCCGGATATTCGGTGAGATCCTGCACTTCGGCATGGCGAGGGCCGCGGCGGCAGGCGCGCTGCATTTCCTCAACCGCGTCGCTATCGCCATGCACCAGAATTTCAACCGTGCAATCGGCACGATTGCGCACCCACCCCGCGAGACCGAGCGAGGTCGCGGTTTCCACCACCCAATCACGGAAGCCGACGCCGTGGACGCTGCCGGTGATGATGAGGCGCTTTGTGCTCATGGTGTTTCTCCCGTTGCCGCAAGGTCCATGAAGCGGGCGGCGAGCGCAACCTCGTTTGCGCGATTTTCGCGCGCGGCCAGGGCCGACGCATCCTCGCCCCATCGGCTCGCCTGGAAGCTTTCCTCGAGGCTGGCGGCGGCGAACAGGACGGCGCTGGAGGCGGCGCGCTCGGCCAAGGCGAGGCCGAGCACGGCACTGCCGAGTATGGGGATGGCGAGGCCGAGGGCGGCGAGGGTGGGTGCCGGTAGCTGGTGAAAGGCAGCCTCGAGTGCCGCGAGCGAACGCGGCGGCTGGGCGATATGCGTGAGGCCCTGGGTAGTGAGCAGGCGCGCGCCATGACGCTGCTCGGCCCAGTCGAGCCAGGGTAGCCAGGTGGCTTGCTGGGCGGCGAGCAGGGCGGGTGGCTCGGGCGCGAGATAGCACAGCAGATCCGCCGCGGCGTAGCCGGACAAAGTGGCGGCCATGGCGGCCGGGTTGGGACCCACACGCTCCTGCGTGGCGCCGGCCAGGCCGGTGAGCGGCAGATGATGTGGCCCGTACTCGGTGGGGGCGGCCTGCCATTCCCGCGCCAGGGCGTGCGCAAGGGCTGGCGTGGTGGCGCGCAGCCTTGCGCCCGAGGGCAGGCGGAGCGGCTTGCCATCAAGCAGAATGCCGAGGCCGTCGGCGGTGGCGGATTGCCAGAAGCGGCGGCTCATGGGTGTTTCAGTCCGAACAGGCGACGCAGCAGGGCGGCGGCATTGATGGGCTCCGGTGGCGTGGGGCGGGTCGGGGTTGGCTGGCCGAGCGGCAGGGCGGGTGTCATGTCGATGGGGGCGAGGGCGGCGTCGAGCGTGCTGGCGCACGCATCGCCGGCTGGTGATGCGGCGGGGGGGCTGGCGGCGGCGAAGACCGGGTTGCTGAATGAGCCGTGAATGGTTTGCGCGATCGTGAAGCCGAGGTCACCAAAACCGAAGCGCGGGACGAGCGAGACCGCAAGCTGGTCACGCGCGAGGCTGGCGGTGCCGGCGGCACGCAACCGGAACTGGCTGCCGGCGAGCAGAAATTGCCCGATCCGGGCGGTGCCCTGGCGCAGATCGAACCGGGTGGCGAGGCAGTCGAGCGGCACCATGGCCGGGGTGCCGATGCCCTGGCCGAGCGGGTGCAGGGCGGCGAGCGGGGTGAGGTGGGGCAGCAGCGCGTCGAGCGTGGCCGGGCTGAGCGTGGCGTGGGTGAGGCCCAGGCCAACCTGACCGGAGAGGCTGGCCAGGATGGCGGAAATTGAGTGACCGCGGCTGGCGAGCGCGAGGCGCAGACCGAGCCGGCCGGTGGCGACGCGCGGATGGCCGGCGAGGGCGGCGAGCGCGGCCAGGGAGACCCCGTCGCCGCGCAGGGTGACGGCCATTGCCGCCGTCGGCGCCGCTGGGCTCGCGCGGGCTTGATTGGCGCTGTCGGGGGCGGTGCCGCGGGCGGGGACGATGGCGGTGGCGGTGAGGGCGACGGCGCCATCATTGGCGGGGCCGCGCGGGCCGAGGCGGAAATCGGCCGGATCGAGATCGAAGCGCCCATGCGCGAACTGAAGCCGGGCGGAGACATCGTTGATGGCGACACCGCGCCAGAGCGACTGTGTGGCATCGAGGCTGAGGCTGCCATCGAGAGTGGACAGGAACGGCAGATAAGACCGGGCGATGATGCTGAGGCGGGCGGGCGCGGCGGGCCAGAGCGCGGGCAGGGCATCGAGATCGAGCCGGGCGATATGCACGGCGGCATCGAGGCGTGGGGACTTGGACTGCGTGTATGTGGCGGTGAGCGCGGCTTGCACGGCGGGGAGCGCGATATGCGCGGCCTCCAGCCGCAGGGTGCCGCCGCTGCCGCGCAGGCGAAAGCCGACGCGCAGCGGTCCGGGATTGGGAAGGCTGATGCCGAATAGCGGCGCCAGCGCCGGCAGGTTGGGAATATCGGCGGCGAGGGTGAGATTGGTGCCGGTGAGATTGCCGCCGGGCTGCACGGCGCCCTGGGTTTGCAGGCTGGCGCCGGCAAGGTTGGCGGCGATGGTGAGCGGGATTGGCAGGCGGGAGAGCAGGCGGCCGCGGCCGAACAGCCGGCCGATCGGGCCGACCACGGCATCGATACCCAGCTTCTGGCCGGCATAGGTGCCGGTGAGCTGAAGATGGTTGGTCTCGGTGCCGGAAAAACCGTCGAGATTGGGCGCCTGAATGGCGACCCGGGACACGGTGAGACCCGGGACGAGGGTGGCGAGATTGGACGGGCCGGCGGTGAGCGAGAGGCGCGGTATGTCGAGCCGGCCGGCCTGGTCGATCAACCGCGTATCGAGCGAGACATCAGCCAGCGGGGGCAGATAGAGGCCGGTCCAGGCGTGGACGAGTTGCCAGAGCCGCGGTCCATGCGCGGTGACGGCGAGGGTGTAGCCGGCAAGGGCGCGCGGGTTGGTGAAGCTGCCGAGCAGGTGGGCGGTGCCATTGGCATCGGTGAGGGTGAGATCGACCGGCCAGGGCGATGTATCGGCCGCGTTCCAGAGGTGAGTCTGCGCGCCGAACCGGCCGGTGAGGGTGAGCGTATCGGCGCCGCGCGCGGCGCGCAGCAGCAGGGCGATGGTGGAGCTGGCATTGACCTCGACCAGTTTCACCTGGCGGAGCGTGGCCTGGCCGGTGGCGAGTTTGGTGTGCCAGGAGACGCTGCCGCTGGCATTGACGGCGAGCACGGTGACCGCGCGCATGGGCATGGCGGGGACGCCTGGCGATGCGATGGCGCCGGGCAATGTGGCGGAGGGGCGGGCGTGGTCGAACATCCAGTTCGCGCGGCCGTCGGGTTTCTGGTCGAGCCAGAGCGAGGCGCCGGTGAGGCGGATTTCGCGGACGATGACCTGGTGCGTGAGCAGCGGAATGAGCGCGATGCGCAGCACGAGGTGTTTGGCGGTGAGCATGGCGGGGCGGGAAAAGCCGCGCGGATTGGCCAGCGCCACGTCATCGGCGGTGATGGTGAGATCAGGGAACAGGCTGATGCGCAGGTTGCGGGCGGCGATCTGCCGGCCGGTGGCGCGCCTCGCTTCCTGGATGATGCGGCCGCGCACCAGGCTCGGGTCGATTTCGTGGCGGAGATAGAGCCAGGTGCCGAGGCCGAGCAGCGCCGGCATGAGCAGCAGGGGCACCAGCAGGCGCGCGGCGCGGCGCGCCATGCCACGCCACGGGCGCGCCGGCCCCGCGGTCATGTGCGCTGTGGCGGGGCGGGCGGCGGGGCGGTGAAGCCGAGCGAGGCGAAGCTTTGCCGCATATGCGGCGGCAGGGGCGCCTCGACCACCAATCGGCCGCCCTCGGGGTGAGGCAGATTGATGCGGCGGGCATGCAGATGCAGCCCGACCGACAGGCCGTCACCCTGCACGATCGCGGTATTGCGCAGGCCGCGATCATCGGTGTTGCGCAGCGTGCCGTATTTCACGTCACCGAGGATGGGCGCATCGAGGCTCGCGCAATGCACGCGAAGCTGGTGGGTGCGGCCGGTGAGCGGGCGGAGTTCGAGCCAGGCGAGGCGGCGGCCGGCATGGTCGAGCGTGCGGTAATCGGTGATGGCGTGGGCGGCCTCGTCGGAATCGTCGGCGGTGGCGGCGAAGACGTGGGCGCCGCTGGCATTGCCATGGCGAACGAGCGCGAGGTCGATGCGGCCCTCGACCGGGACGGGGCGGCCGGCGACCAGGGCCCAGTAGGTTTTCTCGACATCGCGGCCGCGAAAGGCGGCGGCGAGCCTGGCCGCGATGCTGGCGGTGCGGGCGACGACGATGGCGCCGGTGGTTTCCCGATCGAGGCGATGCACGAGGCGGGGCTTGTCGGGCCGGTCGAAGCGGAGATGGGTGAGCAGGCGATCGAGATGATGGGTGATGCCGGGGCCACCCTGGCTGGGCAGGCCGAACGGCTTGTTGAGCACCAGCAGCGCATCGTCGCGATAAAGGATCAGGGATTGGGCGCGGGCGATTTCCGCGGGGTCGGGCGGGGGGGCGGCCGGCCCGGGGGCTGGCGGTTCCGTCGGCAATGGCGGCACGCGGATGGATTGGCCCGGGGTCACGCGGTCAGAGGTCTGGGCGCGCTTGCCATCGAGCCGGATCTGGCCGGTGCGGCAGAGCTTTTGCACGGCACTTTGCGGCAGGGCGGGAAAATGCCGGCGGAACCAGCGGTCGAGCCGGAGGTCGGATTCGTCGGCGGCGACGATATGGTGTGCGACCGGCATTACAACTGGCCCTGGCGCCGGCTGGCCCAATCGGCCAGGCGTTCGGCGATGCGGCGTTCGGCGCCGCGATCCGTGGGGGTGTAGAACTGGGCGCGGGGCATGCCGTCCGGGAAGTAATTCTGGCCGGAAAACGCATCGGGCTGGTCGTGGTCATAGGCGTAATCGGCGCCGTAGCCGAGGGATTTCATCAGCCTGGTGGGGGCGTTGAGGCTGTGCGCGGGCGGCATCAGGCTGCCGCTGGCGCGCGCCGCGGCGCGGGCGGCGCCGAAGGCCCGGTATGTGGCGTTGGATTTGGGGGCGCAGGCGAGATGCAGGGTGAGTTGGGCGACGGCGAGATCGCCTTCCGGGGAGCCGAGCCTTTCATAGGCGGTCCAGGCGGCGATGGCGGCGGGAAGCGCCGTGGGGTCGGCGAGGCCGATATCCTCGGAGGCGAAGCGGGTGAGGCGGCGGAGCAGGTAGCGCGGGTCCTCACCGCCCTCGAGCATGCGGGCGAGCCAATAGAGGGCGGCATCGGGGTCTGAGCCGCGGAGCGATTTGTGCAGCGCCGAGATGAGGTTGAAATGCTCCTCCCGGTCACGGTCATAGAGGGGGGCGCGGCGGGAGAGACGCTCGGCCAGGGCATCCGGGCCGAGGGGCTGAGCCGGAGGGTCGAGCACGGTGAGGCGTTCGACCAGGTTGAGCAGGGCGCGGCCATCGCCATCGGCCATGGCCCGCAGGGTGGCGCGGCCCTGGGCGGTCAGTGGCAGGGGGCGGGCGAGATGCGCCTCGGCGCGGGTGAGCAGGGCCTCGAGGGCGGCATCATCGAGCCGGCGCAGGACCAGCACCTGGCAGCGCGAGAGTAGGGCGCCGTTGAGGGCGAAGGAGGGGTTTTCGGTGGTGGCGCCGATCAGGGTGACGATGCCACGCTCGACCACGGGCAGGAAACCATCCTGCTGGGCGCGGTTGAAGCGGTGGATTTCATCGACGAAGAGCAGGGTGGCGCGGCCCTGGGCGGCCAGGGAAGCGGCATGGTCGAAGGCGCGGCGAAGATCGGCGACGCCGGAGAAGATGGCGGAAAGCTGCATGAAATCGAGGCCCGCTGCATCGGCCAGCAGGCGGGCGAGGGTGGTTTTGCCGACGCCGGGCGGACCCCAGAGGATGAGCGAGGGCAGCTTGCCACCGGCGAGCAGGCGGGTGAGGGCGCCCTCGGGGCCGACGAGATCGGGCTGGCCGACAATGTCGGCGAGCGATTGCGGGCGCAGACGATCGGCCAGCGGCTGGTGGCTGCCGGCGGGCAGGCTGGCGGTGGGCGGCGGACCGAACAGGTCGGGGCCGGGAGGGGTGGTTGGACGGGACAAAAGCCTGCGTGAACCGGGGTTAGGCCAGAGCCTGGAGAAGATAGGCGCGGGTGGGCGGCACCGCATCGGGGGCGTGGGCGAATTGCACGTGAAAGACGGCGCTGCCGAGGCGGGTGAAGGCGAGTTCTGACAAGGCGAGGTAGAATTCCCACATGCGGCAGAAGCGTTCGTCCTTCCGGGCCGCGACCTCGGCGCGGTGGGCGGCGAAGCGGCGCTGCCAGTGGCGGAGGGTTTCGGCGTAATGGCCGCGCAAAACCTCGAGATCGGTGAGAACGAGGCCGGATTGCTCGAAAGGCGGCATGATTTCACTGAGCGCCGGGGCATAACCGCCGGGGAAGATATAGCGGGTGAGCCAGCGATTGGTGTGGGCCGGACCATCGAGCCGGCCGATGGTGTGGAGCAGGCCGACACCATCCGGCGCGAGGGCGGAAGCGGCGGCGCGGAAGAAGGCGGGGTATTGGGTGACGCCGACATGCTCGAACATGCCGACCGAAACGACGCGGTCGAATTGACCGGCGATGGCGCGATAATCGCGCAGTTCGAAGCGGACCCGGTCGGTGAGGCCGGCTGCCTCGGCCCGGCGCATGGCGTGGGCGCATTGTTCGCGCGAGAGGGTGATGCCGGTGACGCGGGCGCCATAATGCCGCGCGAGGGTGAGGGCGAGGCCGCCCCAGCCGCAGCCGATATCGAGCACCGAGAGACCGGGCCGGGTGAGGCATAGCTTGGTGGCGATGAGGCGCTTTTTGGCGTCCTGGGCGGCGTCGAGGCTTTCCTGGCCGGTGGCGAAATAGGCGCAGGAATACTGCATGTCGGCATCAAGGAAGGTTTGATAGATGGCGCAATCGATATCGTAATGATGGGCGACGTTGCGGGCGGCGCGGCGGGCGGGGTTCCATTGGTCGAGGCGGCGGCGGAGATGGCCGATGGCATTGGATAGGGCGATGCCGGGCACGCGGTTGATGGCGCGGGGCAGGTTGAGGCCGATGAGATCGAGCAGTTCGGGCAGCGTGCAGGCTTGGGGGGTGAGGGTGCCGTCCATGTAGCATTCGCCGAGCGCGAGGCCGGGATCGGTGATCATTCGGCGGGCGGCATGCCAGGTGGCGAGGCGGAAGCCGGCATGCGGCCCGCCATTGCCGAGGGTGGTGGTGGAACGGTCTGGCCAGATCACGGTCAGGCTGCCGTCGAGCAGGAATCGGCGCAGCACGAAAGTGAGCAGACGCTTCGTGCCAAGGGCCGAGAGAGGGGCCGTCGCGGGCTGCATGAGGGAAGTGTGCCCGATGCAAGGCGGGTGAGGCAAGGCCGGGCGCGGCGGGAAAGAATGACGTCCCGCGGCGGCGGCCGTTCGATGTCAAGGATCGAGGGGCAATGACAGTCGCGTTGACATCAGCGAGGGCGCTTGCCCCGCCGTTGCGCCTGATTCGGGCTTTGGCCTGACCGGCCGGCGATACCCGCGCCGGCACGGCACGCGATGGAAGGGTGGGAAGTCAGCCTGGCTTGACGGGCAGGGTGCGGGCGACCGCGCTGATTTTCTCGGCGGCGCGCCAATAGACCGTCCGGTCGTAGTGGTTGCCGCCGCTTTGAATTTCATCCTCGTTTTCGATGCAGTCGGTGAACGAGACCACGCCCACGAATGGATAACGCGCGGCGAATTGCCGGATGCGCGCATTGTATCGGCTGGTTTGCGGCATTGGCTGCAGATCGCCGCGGCGGGTGCGGGAACGCTCATCATCGAGGAGGAGAACGAGCTTGCACGCGGGTGGCAGCATTTCGACCAGCGCCGTCATGACGGGCTCGAGGCTGGCGCTGAGGGCTGCCGGCACGGAGCGGTAATGGGCGCGGACATGGCGCACGATCTTGGCGAGGTTCTGTTGCTCCGTGCCGCGGCTTTCCATCTTGATGATTTCGGACTCTTTGACATTGACGAAATCGAAGGGGTTGAACAGCAGTCCGACCTTGATCTCCCAGCCTTTTTCGCGATGAACATAGCGCTGCTGCGACAGCGGCGCGCCGTCGAACGCGCCGCTGAAGACGAAGAGCGTGCCCGGCGCGGCATCCTTGAAATAGTCGCCCCCGAGCAGGGCCGGGGAAAGGCCGATGGTTTCCATTTCGGCATCGAATTCGGGGCCGGCATGGTTGATGGCGGACAGCAGCAGGGCTGCGCTGTTCACCCGAATGAACAGGCCGGAGGCGGCGAAATTGCCGGTGACCCGGACAGAACCGCTATAGGCGCCGAGAAAATGCCCGACTGAGTTGGCCTCGCAGCCGCCCAATACGCGGATCTCCGGGGCGATCGCGGCTTCGGCGGTCGCGGTTTCATCGAGGGATGTTACGCGACGGACCCAATCGATGTCGCGTTCGACGGTCAGGTCAGTCAGCACCTCGCCCACGACGGTGAGTTCGGGTTTGCGCAAATAGGTGTAGAACCAGTGCTCGACGAGCATGCCGAGGGTCCGGCAACTCCAGCAATAATGGACCAGGGTCTGGTTCGCCAGACCGGGTGTCGGGTCGGTGCGGCGGTTGCGCAGCATGAAGAAGCCGACGAAGCCATAATCGCCGTATTTATCGACGACACGAATAAGCCCGGCCTGGACGGTGGCGTGCGCGCATTGCTCGATCAGTTGGGCGCGTGCCGTTTCGGGGTCCTCGGACAGACGCTTTTTGGTGAAGTTCAACTGGTTGGTGCGATTGATCAATTCCACCGCGCGATCGGCATATTTCTCGATATCGGATTCGACGTAAAGACGGATGTCACAGCCACGCAGGAAGGCGGCGTTATCACCACCCTGGCTCGCGCTTATCTCATCACGTTTGCGCTGTTCCAGCGTTTTATACTGCCTGAGGCGCGTGTGGCCGCGGTCATCCTTGCCCTTGAAGCGCCAATCATCCAATATCTGGGGAATAAAGCCCTCGTTTTCGAGCTGTATTCCCGGCACCACGGCGCGGGCTTCGGCCAAATTGTTGGGGTTGTCGTCGATGAACATGACCGTGGGCGGCCGCAGGCCGATCGTCTCGATCAGGCGGGCGAGACGCATGCCTTTCGGCTCCCAGGAGATGGAAGGGAAGATGATATAATCGAGGATTCCCCTCTCACGCAGGATTTCCGTGACCTCGTCGTGATTGTTCTTCGAGCAGATCGAACTCATGATGCCGCGATTGGCGAGTTCGATGATGATATCGTGGTGCGCCTGCACATATTCGGTGATCCCGCCCTCGGTGAGGGTGCCGCGCCAGAAGGTTTCATCGAGGTCCCAGACCACGAGGCGGACTGGCTCGGCAGGGACGGCGCTGGTGGCTGGTGCGTCATCCGACAAGGCAAGTGTCTCGCTGTCAGCCATATTTGTCACCTCGAACCCTGATCAGCGGTGACAGGCCGGGGTAAAGGCCAGGCCGCATGCTCCGGCCCGGCTTTTGCCAGCGCTACCACCACAATCTAGACAGCATGAATCAGGAACCTGCGGCAAGCGTCACTTCCGTGGCGGTCCGTCCGGCGCGTCCGTCCTTCGCGTCCGGCGCGAGTCGAATGTCTCTTGCGCGACGTTTCTCCAAAAAAAAGTCACGACTTGCCTGCCACCGTTCAATCGATCGCCCAGGCCAGAATGCTTTTCTGCACGTGCAGCCGGTTCTCCGCCTCGTCGAACACCACCGATTGCGGCCCGTCTATCACCGCCTCGGTCACTTCCTCGCCGCGATGCGCCGGCAGGCAGTGCATGAAAATCGCGTCCGTCGCCGCCTCGCCCATCAGCGCCTCGTTCACCTGATACGGCGCCAGCAACGCCGCCTTATCATCGGCCGGATCG
>DAIDIQ010000129.1 GCA_027459285.1 Acetobacteraceae bacterium | reverse complement strand
TCTTCCAATCCGTCCCAAATACACACCCTCACCCACACAAACACACACAACACCACCGCGGGGTGGAGCAGCCCGGTAGCTCGTCAGGCTCATAACCTGAAGGCCGCAGGTTCAAATCCTGCCCCCGCAACCAACGCCATCTCTAAATCCAAGGCAGCCCGCGCAGGTCCCGAGGGCGTCAGTCCACCGTCAGTCGCCATACGCCGTCCCGTTCCTATTGGCCATTTCACAACCCGCTGCACAAAGTTCCGGATCGCTTTGCGGATTTCTGTCATGCCGGCGCTCGAGGCACTGCAGAAGCTTTGCGATGCTGTCGCGGTAGATGTCGCCCTGGCGTGGGTGTATGCGTTGCGCCCGCTCCCAGTCTCAAGCGACCTCATTTGCCAGCGTCCCGCGTTGCCGTTCCAACCTAGCTGGCTGCGCTCGAATTGAAGCCGCCCGCGTTCAATCGACTAAGGCATCGATGAGGCGGTCGATCTGACCATTCACACGCTGGAGCCTTGCTCGATACAACTCGACTGTGCTCGCGGATCGGGCGTACAACCGGTTCCATTCGGCGGTGAACCTCTCAGAGATCGCTCGATCGTGCGGCTAACTGTGCAAACCATCGCCCTCGATCCGCGCCGGCGAAATGCTCCGCGTAAATCTTGAAAAGCCCACTGCCACAAGCCTCACAGCGCATCGGTCCCGACAACAGATCTGCTTTTCGGATGATAGGCCTACCTGGCTCGTATCTGTGCCCTTACCGGAAGCCCTCAGTGCCGATTGTCTAGCTTTTGTCCCATGCCAAAGCGCATCATCCAAAGTCCGCTATTCTTGCCGTTCGATAGGGATCATGTCCTGGCTTGGTCTGGACGGGCACGAACACAACGCCAGCCGTTATCACGGTCCTTACCGAAAATCTTTCGATTTCAGACTGCGGCTTGTATAACGCTCGTTGTTCAGCATGCCGGTCCCAGGCTTGCGACTTCCTCTTATGGTTTTCGTCCGCCAGGCCCTGCCTCGCGGGGCAGGGATGACCTCAGCGTTCAGCCGCAAGGCCGGAGCAACACCGGTGGCACCTCAACCACGTCGTCGCAGCCTGAAGATTTCGGGCGCAGGCTCACGATTCTCGAGGGCCTAACACGATCTCATCTGTAGATGCTCGATAAGCCATCCAGATCGATGAACCTGAAACCCGTTGCAGAAGGCTTTCGGATTAAGCACTTAGCGTTCCTCGAGCGCCCTAGCGGCATCGAGCGCGAAGTAGGTGAGAATTCCGTCGGCGCCGGCGCGTTTGAAGCAGAGCAGGCTTTCCAGCATGGCGGCTTTGCCGTCGAGCCAGCCGTTTTGGGCGGCGGCCTGGATCATCGCGTATTCGCCGCTGACCTGGTAGGCGTAGGTGGGCACGCCGAACCTGGTTTTTACGCGGGTCACGATGTCGAGATAGGGCAGGCCGGGTTTGACCATGACCATGTCGGCGCCTTCGGCGAGATCGAGCTCGACTTCGCGGAGGGCTTCGTCGGTGTTGGCGGGGTCCATCTGGTAGGTTTTTTTGTCGCCGGAGAGCAGGCCGCCGGTGCCGAGTGCGTCTCGGAACGGGCCGTAGAAGGCGGAGGCGTATTTGGCCGAGTAGGCCATGATGGCGGTGTCGATTTTGCCGGCGGCATCGAGGGCGGCGCGGACGGCGCCGATGCGGCCGTCCATCATGTCGGACGGGGCGACGATATCGATGCCGGCTTCGGCCTGGTTGAGGGCCTGGCGGGTGAGGATGGCGACGGTTTCGTCGTTGACGACGTAATTGTTGCGGACGAGGCCGTCGTGGCCGTGCAGCGTGTAGGGGTCTAGCGCCACGTCGCCGATCAGGCCGACCGCGGGGAAGGCGGATTTGAGGCGGCGGGCGGCGCGGCACATGAGGTTTTCGGGGTTGAGGGCCTCGGTGCCGTCCGGGTCTCGTTTTTCCATCGGGGTTACGGGGAAGAGGGCGATCGCGGGGATGCCGAGGGTGGCGGCTTCGCCCACGGCGTCGACCAGGCGGTCGAGGCTGAGGCGGGTGACGCCGGGCATGGCGGTGACGGGGATGGCCTGGTTTTCGCCGTCGACGATGAAGATGGGCCAGATGAGGTCGTGCACGGTGAGGTGGTGCTCGGCGACGAGGCGACGGCGCCAGGGGTCGCGGCGGTTGCGGCGAGGGCGGGTGGTGGGAAAGCTGCCCAGGGTCATCGTCAGGTCCTCCTGAGCTGTATCTTGCACCGGGCATCGGCTGCGTCTATTGCCTGCCGCGCGCTGCTGTAGCTCAGTGGTAGAGCACTCCCTTGGTAAGGGAGAGGTCGACAGTTCAATCCTGTCCAGCAGCACCAGCCTGTTTATTTCGGGCGCCACGCGGCCTTGACGAGTGCCGGCGGGTGCTCCACTTCATGGTTCATGATTTGCGGGACACATACGCTGCGCCGCCTGGCGGGGTGTCTGGTGGCGCTTTCGCTGATGTTGCATGTTGGCGTGGTGGACGCGCGCGCGGCCATGGGGTTGGGTATGCGGCCCGGGGTGATGGTGATGGGCGGGAACCCCGCGCCATTGGCCGCTGGTGTGGCGAAAGCCGCGAACTGCCCCAAGCTCAACCGGGGTCATGCGCGGATGCAAGCCGGTGTTTGCCCGTGCTGTGCGATGCTGGCGCATATCGTGTTGCCGGACATGACTGTAATATTGCCGGACCGGCGCCTGGCGGCGGTTGCGCTGGCATGGGTGCCCGAAAGCTTTCTGATCAATCCGCCTCCGCTGCCGGCGTTTCCGCCACCGCGATCGCGTCTGGTTTGACGTGAGGCCGTGCTCGCGCGCGGCCTTTGTGCAATCCGGACCGGAGTTTGATCATGATGTGGTATTTTTGGCCGTTGGGGTTGTTGCTTGCCTGCGCGCGGTGTGCGCCGCTGCCCGCGACGGTGGTGCTGGGGGCTGATGACCCGGCCAACCCGGCCGCGCCGATGGCGCCTTTCGTGGCGCCGAGGGGGGTGTTGCCGGGGCAGAAGGCGGCCGTGGCACCGAGGCAGCCGGTGATGTCGGGCATGGTGATGCCGGGAATGGCGCCGTGAGCCGGGTGGCATTTGGCCTGGTGTTGCTGCTGGCGGGCTGTGCCAGTTCGATGCCGGGCGATTCGTTCGCGCCGGTCGCGGCAACGGTTTCGGCGCGGACCGGGCAGGTTGTGGCGGTGATCGCGGTGCGTAATGCGCCGGCGGTGAACGCCCGGGTGGCCGGGTTGTTGGCGCATCCGCTTTCGGTTGAAGCGGCGGTGGGGGTGGCGCTGCTGCGCAATGCCGGCTTGCAGGCACGCTTGGCGGCGCTTGGCCTGGCGCGGGCCGAGCTGGTGCAGGCGGGATTGCTGGGCAACCCGGTGTTTGCCGGGGCTGTGCGCTTTCCCGACCGATTGTTCGGGCTGACGGATGTCGGGCTTGGGCTGATGCAGGACGTGACCGGGCTGATTTTGCGCCCGTCGCGGCTGCGGATTGCCGGTACACGGTATCGGCAAGCCGAGGCCGAGGCGGCGGACGACGCGGTGGGGCTGATCGCGGATACGCAGCTGGCCTATTACGAGGCGCTTGCGGCGAAACAGCGGGCGGGGGTGGCGCGTGCCCGGCTTGCGGCGGCCCAAGCGGCCGCGACCCTGGCCGACGCGCAGTACAAGGCCGGGAATATCGATGCGCTGGACCGGGCGCGGGCGCGAGGCCGCGCGGATGAGATGGCCGGCCGGTTGCAGGTGGCACTGCTGGCGGTGGCGAGCACGCGTGAGGCGCTGACGCGGCTGATGGGGCTTTCCGGCCCGGAGGTGGGCTGGCACTTGCCGGCGGCGCTGCCCGACCCGCCAGCGGCGATGCCGGATACGACACGATGGGAGCGGATTGCGGTTACCGATAATTTTCATCTGGCGGCACTGCGCGCGGCGGTGCTGGCGCGGGCGCAAATGCTGGGTTTGGCACGGCGGTTTGGCTGGTTGACCGATATTCAAGCTGGTGTGAGCAGCGAGCAGAACCCGGAGAATTATCGGGTGACCGGGCCGGAGCTGGCGGCGCCACTGCCGTTGTTCGACCATGGGCAGGCGGCGCGCCTGGCGGCAGCCAGCCGCCTGGCCGCGGATACCGACCGGTTGATCGATGCCGCGATCGACCTGCGGTCCCGCACCCGGTTGGTGCGCGAGCGGCTGTTTCGCGCGGCTGCGCTGGCCGCGTTTTATCGGGACCGGGTGGTGCCGGAGCGCGGGCGGGCGCTGGCGCTGGCGATGCGGCAATATGGGTATATGCTGCTGGGGCCGTATGATTTGCTGCGCTTGAAGCAGGACGAACTGACCGCGCAAGAAGGCCTAATTAGCGCAAATTTGGAATATTGGACTGCGCGGGCCGAGCTTGGCCGCGCCTTGGGTGGTGACAACCCGCTGAAGGCCCCCCCGACCGCCACGCCCATTTCACATGAGGTCATGCCATGAGTGTCAATCGCCGCACGCTGCTTGGCTCGGCCGCGGGCCTGGCCGCCGGAAGCCTGGCAGCCGGGCGCGCTAGCGCCAGGGAAAGCGAGGCAGGAGGCAGCAAAGCCGGTGGCGGCGCGCCACAAGCCTTGGCCAGCGCGGGCGTGATTACCCCGCATGTTGGAAACCTGCCTTTCGAGATGATCGATGGCGTCAAGCAGTTTCATCTGATTGCCGGGGAATTCAATCAGGAATTCTCTCCTGGCTTTCATGTGCGGATCTGGGGCTATAACGGGTCATCACCCGGGCCGACGATCGAGGCGGTGGAGGGTGACAGGGTGCGGATTCTGGTGACCAACCGTTTGACGGAGGCGACCACCGTGCACTGGCATGGCATGCTGGTGCCTTCTGGCATGGATGGGGTGGCGGGAATTTCCGGACCGTCTATTCCGCCGGGGCAGACTTTCGCCTATGAGTTTACGCTGCGCCAGCATGGTAGCCAGATGTATCATCCGCACGATGACGAGATGAAGCAGCTTGCCATGGGGATGATGGGGATGTTCATTATTCATCCGCGTGAGCCGGGGGCGGACGCGGTGGACCGGGATTATGTGTGGATGACGCATGCGTGGAATATTCCGCCCGGCACGTATCGGCCGAACCCGGCGACGATGACCGACTTCAATATCTGGACCCTGAACGGGCGGGTTTATCCGGGCACGGCGCCGATGTTGGCCGCGACCGGGCAGCGCGTGCGCATAAGGGTTGGTAATTTATCGATGCTGTCGCACCCGATGCATTTGCACGGGCATCATTTCTGGATATCGGGCACCGATGGCGGGCGGATTCCGCCGGAGCGGCGCTGGTCGGCGGCGACGGTCAATGTCGCGGTGGGGACAACGCGGGATGTGGATTTCGTGGCCGATAATCCGGGTGACTGGGCGTATCATTGCCACCGGTCGCACCACACGATGAATGCGATGAGCCATACCGTGCCGAACCTGGTTGGGGTGGATGAGCGGGCGGCGGGCGCCGAGATTGCCGCACTGGTGCCGGGCTATATGCCCATGGGCGGGCACGGCATGGCGGGCATGGAGATGGGGCCGGGCCCGGTCAATACCGCGCCGATGATGGCGGGGCGTGGCCCGTATGGCCCCGTGGGCATGGGGGGGATGTTCACGCTGCTGAAAGTACGCGATGGGTTGACCGATTTTTCCCGAGACCCGGGGTGGTATGCGCCACCACCCGGCACACTGCCCCGCCGTGTGTGAACGCGGCGGGCGGCGACGTGTTGGGGACCCTGTTCGGATGCGAGGCGAAGGGAAGGCGCGACCTTTTTGAAAAAGTCGCGCAAAGACTTTCGCTTCCTGGAGATCCGGATAGAGGACGGGGTTGCGAATGCAGAGGGTCGGGCTTTGCCCCCGAAGCCGCGGCACGGACAGGGAGTGGTAGGAGTTTTTGGTTTCTTTTTGTAAAAAGGGAATAGTGATTTTCTTTTGTTTCCGAAATAAGCCCGGGTTATTTCCCTGTCATGGCTTGTGACACGGCTGGTGCGATGTGAGCTGCCACTTCGGCGGCGGCGGTGGCGGTGGGGTGCAGGGGGGGGTCTGGTGGGGTGAGGTGGCGGTCTATGAAGAGGTTATCGTCGAGGTGGCCGTTGTGGATGAAGACCGGGGTGACGTCGACATAGGTGACGTAGGGGGTGGCGTTGTTGGCGTAGCGGCGGGCGAGGCCCTGGTTGATTTCGCGGGTGTTGGCGGCGACCCAGGGGCCGCGGTCTGCTGGCAGGACGCTGAGCAGGACGATGTGGGTGTGGGGCAGGTGGGCGTGGATGGAGTCGATATCCGCGGTGATGCCGGCGAGCGTTTCCGTGGCACCCCAATGCGGGCGGCCGAGATTATTGGCGCCGATGAGCAGGATGGCGGCGCGGGGCGGGCCGTTGATGCCGTGGACTTCGCCCTCGCCGTGGGCTAGGCGCCAGAGCAGGCTTGCCGTGGTATCGCCCTTGAAGCCGAGATTGATGGGGTGGTAGCGGCCGTAGAAACGCTGCCAGACGGCGGGCCAGTTGGAATCGGGCGTTTTGCCGACGCGCTCGAAATTCTGGGTGATCGAGTCGCCGTAATAGACCAGGCCGAAATGGCCGGTGGCGATTTCGTGTTGTTTTTCGTGGAAGCGGGCGCGCCACCAGGGCAGGTCCATCCGGCCGATGGGGATGGCGGCGAGGATGGTGTGGGCGGCGAAGGCGGTTGCGGTGAGGGCGAGCAGGCAAGTGGCGCTGAGGCCGAGGCGGCGCATGGGGCGTGCTTTCTTCAGGTGAGGGCGAGGAAGCCGAAGGCGGCGATGCCGAAAATGACGCAATAGGCGGCGAAGGGGGTGAGGCGGGTCGAGTCGTCCTGTTTGAACCAGCGCATGAGGAAGGCGGTGCTGGCCCAGGCGACCAGGCCGGCGACGACGGCACCGAGGATGGAGAGGTGCCAGAGGCCGGGGGCGATGTCGTGATGGCGCAGTTTCGGCACCTCGAGCACGGTGGCGCCGAGGATGATGGGGGTGGCGATGAGGAAGGAGAAATGCGCCGCGCCTTCATGGTCGATGCCGCGCATCAATCCGCCGGCGATGGTGGCGCCGGAGCGGGAAAAGCCGGGGATGAGGGCGAGGCACTGCCAGCAGCCGATGAGAAGCGCGTCTGTCTGGTTGAGGGCGGCGAGGCTTTTGCGCGGGGTGTGGCCGCGGAGCTTTTCGACCAAAGCGAGCAGGATGCCGTTGCCGACCAGCATGAGGGCGACAAGCATGGGCGCGCCGAACAGGCGGCGGAGGACATGCTCGAACACGAAGCCGACCAGCACGGCGGGCAGGGTGGCGATGACGATGAGCCAGAACACGCGCCGGCTTTCGGCGATAGCGTGGGCGGTGCCGAGGCCGAGCACGCCCTGGGCGAGTTCCCACCAGTCTCGCCAGAAATAGGTCAGCAGGGCGGTGGCGGTGCCGAGATGGAGCATGACCAGGAAGGGCAGGAAGCCCGGCCCGTTTTCGTGGACGTGCCAGTGCAGCAGGGCGGGCCAGACCACGGCATGGCCGAGGCTGCTGACCGGGAACAATTCGCTGGCCCCTTGCAGGATGGACAGGAACAGGGCTTGCAGCGTGTTCATTACGGGAATCCGATCGTCACGGCGGCGGGTGGCGGCAGGTCTCGCGCAAAGTGGGGACGGCGGCAATGGGCG
>DAIDIQ010000126.1 GCA_027459285.1 Acetobacteraceae bacterium | reverse complement strand
GTCACCGCCGCCACCCGCATCGAAATGCTCGACCCCACGGCGGCCGACAGCGCGCCCGAAGGCGAGTTGCGGTTCCGCAACCCCTCGCACAAGGCCGCCAAATCCGCCGCCCTGGCGCCCGCCATCCGCAGTTGCGCCTGACATCACGGCACGGCGCGGCTCGCTCACGCGGCCTTGCGCGCCCCCGGCCGCGTCCCGCCCGCTACACCGCCTTCGCCGAAGCCAGAATTGACTCTGCCTGCTTCAAATGCGGCAAATCCAGCATCCGCCCATCCAGCCCCACTGTCGCCGCACCCGGTTGCGCGGCGAATGCCGCGACCACCCGTTCAGCCGCCGCCACCTCCTCGGCTGAAGGCAGATAGGCCGCGTTGATCACCGGTATTTGCGCGGGGTGTATCGCCAACCGGCCGGTAAACCCTTCCGCGCGAGACAGGGCCGAACCGCGCGCCAACCCCGCCTCGTCCCTGAAATCGGCGTGCAGCGTATCAACCGGCTGCACCCCGGCCGCGCGCGCCGCCAGCAACGTCAAGGACCGCACCATCCTATAGGTGAAGGCCCATTCCCCGCTTTCGTCGCGGTTCGTGCTTGCCCGCAAATCGGTCGCCAAATCCTCTCCGCCCCAGGTCAGTGCGCGCAACCGGGGCAGGGGCGCGCGCGCATAGTCACCCAGCCGGAACGGTGCCGCCGCGGTTTCGGTGGCCACCGGCATCACGCCGATCGCGCCCACCGCCAACCCGGCCCGCGCCTCCAGCGCGTCAAGATAGAACCCCAGCTGCCGCACCGCGCGCGGTCCGGCCGCTTTCGGCAGCACAATCCCGTCCGGCCCCGTCTCCACCACCGCGGCGAGGTCGCCCAGGCACAAATCGCTGTCGAGCGTGTTCACCCGCAACCAGATCTGGCCACCGCCCGGCCCGCGCGGGGCGCGCAGAAATTCCGCCGCCATCGCGCGTGCCGCCGCCTTGCGCGCCGGCGCCACGGAATCCTCAAGGTCAAGTATAATCGCGTCCGCCCCCGCCTCCGCCGCGCGCGCGAGCTTACGTTCGCTGTCGGCCGGCACGAACAGCCACGACCGTGCCGGGCGGGTCATTGCGGGCGTCTGCGCTGCAAGGATGCGCGCTTGCACTGCCCGACCAATTCCTCGCGCTGGTTGAAGGCGCGATGCGCGAAAATCACAATTCCCTGGTCCGGCCGGGACCGTGAGGGCCGCACCTCCAGCACCTCGGTCTCGACCCGCAGCGTATCGCCATGAAACACCGGGCGCGGAAAGCGCACCTCGTCCCAGCCCAGATTCGCCACCGCCGTGCCCAGCGTCGTCTCTCCAACCGAAATTCCCACCATCAGGCCCAGCGTGAACACCGAATTCACCAGGCGCTGGCCGAATTCGGTGCCGCGCATCGCCTCCTCGTCCCAGTGCAATTGCGCCGGGTTGTGCGTCAGCGCCGAGACCAACACATTATCGGTCTCCGTCACCGTGCGCCGGATCGGGTGCTGAAAAATCTGCCCCACCTCGAATTCCTCGAACCACAGCCCCGCCATTCCCATCCCCGAAAATCAAAAGGTTTTCCTGCGCGACGTCTTCTTCAAAAAAGTCGCCCCGGATAGTGCCTCGGCCGGAACCACCCTACGCCTTCCACTTGATGTTGCACCCCATGCTGGGCACCTGCTCGGCCGCCGGTGCCGCGCCCGCCAGCAGCGCATCCAGTGCCGCGCGCAAATCGGTGCCCGTCACCGCGACACCGTTGCCGGGTGTGCTGGCGTCCATGCGCCCCCGATACACCAGCCGCATATCCGCGCCGAACAGATAGAAATCCGGCGTGCAGGCCGCGTCATAGGCGCGTGCCACGCTTTGGCTTTCGTCATACAGATAGGGAAAATCAAACCCGTGCGCCTCGGCGAACAGCGCCATCTTGTCCGGCGCGTCGGCCGGGTAATTCGCCACGTCGTTGGCCGAAATCGCCACCACCCGCACGCCGCGCTGCCCGTATTCGCGTGTCAGGCTCACGAAGCCGTCGATCACGTGCACCACATAGGGGCAATGGTTGCATATGAACGCCACCAGCAGCCCCTTGGCCGGGCCGAAATCTTTCAGCGTCCAGACCTGCCCGGCCGGATCCGGCAACGCAAAATCCGGGGCCAAGGTTCCCAGCGGCAGCATGTTCGACAGGGTGCGCGCCATCGCTTCCTCCGCTCAGTGTCCGGCATTCTCGCCGGAAAAATCCGGCGCGGGCAGGCCGGATGCCGCCAGTTGCGCCACCAGCGCCGCCTTCAGGCGCGTCAGCCCCGCCTCGTCATATGCCTCGGCGCGCGCCACCAGCACCGCCTGGGTGTTCGATGCGCGCAGCAGCCACCACCCATCGGCGGTCGAAACCCGCACGCCATCGATCGCCGAAACAGTCGCTCCGGCCTCCCGCAGCCGTGCCGCCACCTCATCGATCACCGCGAATTTCCGCGTATCCGCGCAATCGAAGCGCAGTTCCGGCGTGTTCACCACGCGTGGCATGCGCGCCATCGCCGACGAGAGTTTTTCCTGCATGCGGGCAACCACCCCCAGCATGCGCACCGCGGCATACAGCGCGTCATCGAAACCATACCATTTATCAGCGAAAAAGACATGGCCGGACATTTCTGCCGCCAGCTTCGCGCCAGTCTCGGCCATCTTCGCCTTGATCAGGCTATGCCCGGTCTTCCACATCAACGCCGTGCCGCCCGCCTGCTCGATCTGGTCGAACAGCACCTGGCTTGCCTTCACATCGGCAATGATCGTCGATCCCGGATGCGCGCGCAGCACGTCCCGCGCCAGAATTGTCAATATCTGGTCGCCGAACAAAATCCGCCCGCTGTCATCCACCACGCCAATCCGGTCGGCGTCACCATCGAATGCGATGCCGATATCCGCGCCGCGCGCCGCCACCTCGGCCACCAGGGCCGCCAAATTCCTCGGCACGGTCGGGTCCGGGTGATGGTTCAAAAACCGCCCGTCTATGTCGCCGAACAGCACCGTGTGCTCACCCGGCAGCCGTGTGATAAGCTTGGCCAGCACGTCGCCCGCGGCACCGTTGCCATTGTCCCAGACGATCTTCAGCGCCCGCGCCCCGCCATCCCAGTCCCGCGCCAGCCGTGCCACATAGGCGTCCGCCACATCCACCGGCCGGCTCGTTCCGGCGCCTGCCGCCGCCACCCCGCCCGCCGCGCGCCGCCCCAACTCCTGAATTGCCGCGCCAAAGAACGGCTTCTTCCCCAGCATCATCTTGAAGCCGTTATACGCGGGCGGGTTGTGGCTGCCGGTCACCATCACCGCGCCATCGGTGGCAAGCGTCGTCGCCGCGAAATACAGCAGCGGCGTCGGCCCGCGCCCCACCAGCAACACCGTCGCCCCGCCCGCCATCAGCCCATCCACCAGCGCATCTGCCAGTTCGGGCGAGGTCAGGCGCCCATCATACCCCACCGCCACTTTCGGCGCCGCGCCGCACGCCTCGGCCACCATCGTCGCAAAGGTGCGGCCAATCGCATAGGCATCGGCGGCATGCAGGGTTTCGCCGACGATGCCGCGAATATCATATTCCCGCAGGCTGGTCGGGTCGAACCGGTGCGTAAACCCCGCCACGGCCTCGGACGCGCTCATGCGGTTTCCGATACGTCCGTATAGTTGCGCAGAAATTGCCGCACCGCGGGTGCCAGATCCGGCCGCTTCAGGGCAAAGGCTATCTGCGCCTCCAGGAACCCGGCCTTGTCGCCGCAATCAAAGCGCCTTCCCTCGTATCGCAGCCCATGAAACGGCACCTCGCCGATAGTTTTCGCCATCGCGTCGGTCAGTTGCACCTCGTTGCCGGCGCCGCGTTCGTGCCGGGCCAGATATTTCATCACATCGGCGGTCAACACATAGCGTCCGATGATCGACAAATTGCTCGGCGCGTCCTCGGGCTTCGGCTTTTCCACCAGCCCGGTCACCTCGACCAGCCGCCCATCATCCTGGCCGGTCTTCAAAATCCCGTATCGGCTGGTCTGTTCCCGCGGCACCTCGGTCACCGCCAGCACACAGCCCCCGGTCTCAGCATAAACCTCGGCCAGTTGCCGCGTGCATGGCGTGTCGGCCAGCACCAGATCATCCGGCAGCAAAATCGCGAACGGATCCTCGCCGATAAAGGCGCGGGCACACCAGATGGCATGGCCCAGCCCCAGCGGCTCCTGCTGGCGCACCGTATTCATGTTGCCAGGCGCCACGCTGATGGCGCGCAGCATGTCCAGCTCACGCGTCTTGCCACGCTCGCGCAGCACCTGCTCCAACTCGTACGCCACGTCGAAATGTTCCACCAGCGCGGTCTTGCCCCGCCCCGTGATCATGCAGAACTGCTCGATGCCCGCCGCCCGCGCCTCCTCCACCGCGTATTGAATGAGCGGCTTGTCCACCACCGGCAGCATTTCCTTGGCCATCGCCTTGGTTGCCGGAATGAAGCGCGTGCCCAATCCGGCGACGGGAAGCACGGCCTTGCGAAGCGGTTTGACTGCCAAGATCCTGTCCTTGCTTGGGCGCGTGGCGGGCAACGCAACCAGGCGTCATGGCCCTGGCCGACATGCCCGACGCACGCCCCGGTTGCGGGAAACGCCGGCTCTTCCTGCCATGCGCGCCGCCCCGGCGTAAAGCCGCGCCGCTTGACAATCGGGCGTCACGGCAGGGGTGGCAGCGACATGCCGGGCGGGTCCGCCGCGGTCAGGGCACGGCGTATCTGCTGGCGCCAGGCGGCGGCAAACCGCATCACCCTGGCCAGATAATCCCGTCTTGCCCGGTCGTGCCGCACATGGCTCGCCCGCCAGTCGCTGCGCGCCGGGTCGGATGACCGGTCGGGCGCAATCCCGGACAGTTCCGGGTTCAGCCATACCCGTTCAATCAGCCGGTACTGCGCGTCATCCTCGCCCAGGCTCAACCCGATCGTCGTCGCCGGCAGGGCCACCTTCGCCGCCGCCAGCATCTTGGCGGTGGCACTCAGGCCATTCTCCGCGTCCCACCAGGACGTGCCGGGCAAAAACACCACGGCCAGGCAATCCTGGTCGCCATGCGGCATGAACGCCTCGTGGTTCGCGGCCAGAACCTGTTCATTGCGGCCGCGTTTCAGCCCCACCGCGCATACCGGGTTGGTCGGCCAGCCCTGCCGCGCCGGGTGGCCCAGCGCATTGCCGGCAATTTCCAGCAGGGCGGCAAAATGCCCGCCCAGCAGTCGCAGCAAAACCAGCCGCGCCAGCGGCGGCAGGCCAGGCGCCAACGCCTTGTCCTCGGCCACCACCAGCCAGTCACCGTCGGGCAACACCAGATCGCGCCCCAGCGCCCGCACCGTGCCGGAAACCGTGCTGCCCAGGGCTGGCATCGTGCCGATATCGGCATCGGCGAGCTTCGCCACCCGCGCCACCTTCGCCGCCTGCGCGCCCGGTGGCGCCGCTGGTGGGGCGGGCGGGGCCTGGCTCGCGCATCCGCTGAGCGCCAAGGCGCCGCACAGCCAGCCAAGCCCCCGCCGCATTCAGGCCGGGCCCAATTTGCTCACAGCGTTCAGCCGTCGGTAATCGATCGTGATCTGCCCCTTGGCGTCCGTGAAAATGATATCGTCGAACATATGGTCGAACAGTATGTCGTCGCTCTCGTAAAAATGCCGGGCGTGAATGGTGGCCGAGGTCGTGGCGTCCAACCCGGTCATCACCGCGGTGATATTGAGCTCGCCCGGCTGCAATGCCGACCAGTCCAGCCCGTACAGCGGGCTTGCCGCGTCAATCCGGTGCATCACGGTCCAGCTCAAAATGAACATCGGGTGCATCTCCCGCAGCGGCTCCAGCTTGATCAGGCGGCGGATCATCCGCCCCTCCCGCGTGATCTCGGCACGCACCAGGGTTAAATTGATATGCGCCTGGAAAATCTGGTTGTCGCGCAGATTGGCCAGCCGGAATATCAGCGTCGGCACCCCATCGAACGGCGCGATCACGGCGTTGCGGCTGAATGTCACGCGCGCATACGGGCGGGCGAATTTGAGAATGACCAGGCCGGTCGCAAACGGCACGGTCAGCACCGCGGCCGTGATCTCAATGACCACCACCCAGTGGGCATAAAGGGTCTGCGGGTGCTGCGCGCCATAGCCAACCGTCGCCAGGGTCTCGAAGCTGAAAAAAAAGTCCTCCAGCCAGTTGCCCGGGTGGGCCTCGCCGATACACCCGGGCTGCAGCCAGTACAGCGTGGCAAAACCGCAGTTCACCAGCACATAGAAGGCGACGATCAAGGCATAGAAAACCACCCAGTTCTGCACCAGCACGAAATAATAAATATCCCGCCAGCCATCGCGGGGAATGCCAATGCGGCGCAATTCCGGGTCGCCGTCGGGCCCGCGTGGCAGCCGAAAATCAGGGGTGTCGCTCACGGCAACAGCAACAGCACGCTCGCCTGCGCCGCAATGCCCTCGCCGCGGCCGGTAAAGCCCAGCCGCTCGCTCGTCGTCGCCTTCACGGAAACCAGGCCCGCATCCACCCCCAGCAATTCCGCCACCCGGGCAATCATGGCCGGCGCGTGCGGGGTTATTTTCGGCTGCTCGCAAATCAGCGTCACATCCGCGTTCGCCACCACCCCGCCGCGCGCCGCCACCCGCCCCGCCGCGTGGCGCACGAAGGCGGCGCTGTCCGCGTCCCGCCACGCCGCCTCGCTCGGCGGAAAATGCCGGCCGATATCGCCTTCCGCCAAGGCCCCATAAATCGCGTCGCACAGCGCATGCAGCCCCACATCGGCGTCGGAATGCCCGGCCAGGCCCAGCGCATGCGGCACCCGCACCCCGCACAACAGCAACGCCCGGTCCGGCGCAAACGCATGCACATCGTACCCGCTGCCTACGCGCGGGCTCAATAATGACCGTTCCAGCCGCGCCAGATCGTCCCTGACGGTGATTTTCACATTCGCCTCCGATCCTGCCACCAGCACCACCGCATGCCCCGCCGCCTCCATCAGCGCCGCGTCATCGGTCGCATCCAGCGCATCTGCCGCCCGGTGCGCCGCCAGAAACGGCGCGAAACGAAACCCCTGCGGCGTCTGCGCCCGAAACAAATCCTGCCGCGGCACGGTGGCAAGAATTCGCCCCGTGGCATCAGCCCGCTTCAATGTATCGGAAACCGCCAGCGCCGGAATCGCGCCGTCATGCGCCGCAAGCGCCCCCAGCACCGCGTCAATCACCGCGTCCGGCACGCATGGCCGCGCCGCGTCATGCACCAGAACCACATCGGGCGCCCGCGCCGCCAGCGCCTCAAGCCCGGCCCGCACGCTCGCCTGCCGCGTCGCCCCACCCGGCACAACCGGCAAATGCGCGAGCCCCGCCAGCGCCGCCATGATCGGCGCCGCCTCACCCACCGGCTGAACATCAATGCCGCGGGCCACAAACCGCGCCGCCGCCCGCCGTATCACCGGCACCCCAGCCAACGGCAGAAACTGCTTCGCCGTCTCACCGCCAAACCGGCTGCCACTGCCAGCCGCCACCAGAATACAGGCCATGCGCATGCCAGGTTGGTGACACAGACCGAAGCCGGCGGGAAGGTGCCAAGGCGGCGGCTGGAGGGGGAGATGGTCAGGGAGCTAGGAAAGGATGTTCTTTTTTGAAAAAAAGAACCAAAAAACTTTTATGACCTTGGGTCCGTGCGGGCGGAAATAGTCGTGCCTTGTGGAACGTCGGCCCGTCATCTCAGACACCAGGAATAAAAGTTTTTTGCGCGACTTTTTTTCAAAAAAGTCGCCCTGTCCCTGTTCAATCCTTCATCGCGTGCAACGCGCACAATTTATTCCCATCCGGGTCGCGCAAATAGGCCAGATACAGCTTGCCCAGCCCGCCCACGCGCACCCCCGGCGGGTCCTCGATCGCGGTGCCGCCATGCGCCACGCCCGCCGCGTGCCACGCATCGGCTTCCGCCGGATTGTTCATCGTAAACCCGATCGTCATGCCGTTACCCGGGGTCGCCGCTTCGCCATTGATCGGCTTGGTGACGATGAAAAAGCTGCCGCGGTGCACATAAACCACCCGGCCCTTGGCATCGTAGCTGCCCGGGGCGCCGCCCAGCGCGCCGAACACCGCGTCGTAGAACGTCTTGGACCGGGCAATGTCGTTGCTGCCGACCATCAGATGCGTGAACAAACGGTCTCTCCTGTGATTATCCATCCCGCCGGCCGGCGCCGGCACGCGGTGCATATGGGGGCGGGTCGCCGATGTCGACAGCGTGGCGCGCGGTAACAATCGGGCCGATTGCACCAGAGTGGCGCTGGCCCTACACATGCCCAAATCATGGGCAGCAGCAAAGCCACACCGGAACCGCCCCTGTATCCGCTCGCGCCGATCTCGTTGGGCCGCGTCACGATCGCGGTGCCGGTCATCCTGGCGCCGATGTCCGGTGTCACCGATCTGCCGTTCCGTGCCCTCGCCCGCCGTCTTGGCGCGGGTCTGCTGATCAGCGAAATGATCGCCTCCTGGGCGATGTTGCGCGAAAACCCAACCACCGCGCGCATGGCCGAAACCGCGCCCGGCGGCGTCAACTCGGTCCAGCTTGCCGGCTGCGACCCCGATGCCATGGCCGAGGCCGCCCGCCGCGCCGAGGCCGGAGGCGCCGACCTGATCGACATCAATTTCGGCTGCCCGGTCAAAAAAGTGGCACTCGGCCAGGCCGCGGGGTCCGCGCTCATGCGCGACGAACTGACCGCCGCCCGTCTGCTCGCCGCCACCGCCCGCGCGGTCGCGGTGCCGGTCACGCTGAAAATGCGCATGGGCTGGGACCATGCCCATCTCAACGCCCCGCGCCTCGCCCGTATCGCGCAGGAGTGCGGCATCGCCATGGTCACCGTCCATGGCCGCACCCGCCAGCAATTCTACACCGGCCAGGCCGACTGGGGGTTTATCGCCCGGGTCAAGCAGGCGGTCACCCTTCCGGTCATCGCCAACGGCGATATCCTGACCGAGCACGATGCCGCCCGCGCCTTGCGGCTTTCCGGCGCGGATGGCGTGATGATCGGGCGCGGTTGCTATGGCCGCCCCTGGCAGCCGGCGCGCATCGCCGCCGCGCTGGCGGCGGGGGTCGCGCCGCCGCCGCCCGGCCTTGCCGCGCAGAAAGCGATACTGCTCGAACATTACCACGCCATGCTGGCCCATTACGGCACCGAGCCCGGCCTGCGGGTCGCGCGCAAGCACATCGCCTGGTATACGCGCGGCCTGCCTGGCTCGGCGGAATTCCGCGCAACCATCACCCGCGTCGCGGACGTTCCCGCCGTGCTCGCCCGGATCGACCGCTTCTACGATCCGCTGATCGAACGCGGCGTCGCGCCGCCCGAGCCCACCGCCACCGAGCTTGCCCCGGCCGAGCCCGAGGCGGCGGACCTCGCCGCATGAGCCGGATGGTCATTCGCGGTGGCCTTGCCGCCGTCCGCCCGCCGCCCCGCTCCGCCACCCAGGATGACCTGCCGGACCCCGCCGCCCTGATCGCCGCGTTACCGCTGCCCCTGGCGGTCATCGACGCGGCCAACCGCTTCACCTGCGCCAACACCGCCGCCGAGCATTTTTTCGGCCACTCGCTCGGCCAGTTGCGTCATCTCGCCCTGACCGATGTCTTGGCCGCCGACTGCCCGTTATTTCTCCTCATCGCCCAGGTGCGCGCTTCCGGTATCACCGTCTCCGACCATGACCTGACGCTCAGCGGCCCGAGGCTGGAGCGCACCTGCATCGCCGTCCAGGCGGCGCTGCTGGCCGAATCGACGGGCTCGGTGCTGCTGACCTTTCACGATTCCTCCGGCGCCCGCGCGCTCGACCGGCAACTGGCCTATCGCGGCGCCGCGCGCAGCGTGGCCGGCATGGCCGCGATCCTGGCCCACGAGGTGAAAAACCCGTTATCCGGCATTCGCGGCGCCGCCCAGTTGCTGGAGCCCACCCTGCCGCCGCGTGACCGCGAACTTGCGGTGCTGATCCGTGACGAGGCCGACCGGATCCGCGACCTGGTCGATCGGATGGAGGAATTCGGCGACAAGCCGATCGTGCGCGGACCGGTCAATATCCATCGCGTGCTCGGCCATGTCCGCCGTATCGCCGAAACCGGTTTTGCCGCCCATCTGCGTATCGTCGAGCAATACGATCCCTCCCTGCCGGCGGTCAGCGGCAACCGCGACCAACTGGTCCAGGTGCTGCTGAACCTGGTCAAGAACGCGGCCGAGGCGCTGACCGAGGGCGACGTCATCGACGGCGAAATCACCCTCATCACCCGCTTCGATCATGGCCCCCGGCTGATGGTCGCGGGCGCCGGCCAGCCGGTGGCGCTGCCGCTGGTGGTTGCGGTCCGCGACAACGGCCCCGGCATCAGCGACGATATCCGCCCGCATCTGTTCGAACCCTTCATCACCACACGGCGCACCGGCTCGGGGCTCGGCCTGTCACTGGTCGCCAAGATCATCGGTGACCATGGCGGGCTGATCGAGGTCGAAAGCCGTCCCGGTCGCACCGAATTCCGCCTCCGCCTGCCCAGGCAGCCGGATTGTCCCGACGACGATCCGGGCTGAGATCGGAAATTCCCATGCCCCCTCCCACCATCCTGGTCGCCGATGACGACCGCTCCATCCGCACCGTGCTGACCCAGGCGCTGGGCCGCGCCGGCTACCAGGTGCGCAGCACCGGCAGTGCCGCCACGCTGTGGCGCTGGGTCGAGGAAGGCGAGGGCGACCTGGTCCTGA
>DAIDIQ010000122.1 GCA_027459285.1 Acetobacteraceae bacterium | reverse complement strand
TGGTGGCCGAGCGCGGCGTGCGCCCGACCGCGCTGCTGCCGTTCTGGCATGTGGCCGGCTATGTGCTGGGCGCGGCGACCGCCGCCATGGGCACCAAGGCCGCCATGGCCTGCACCGTGGCGGTGGAGGAGGCGATCGACGCGCATTACCGCGCGCAGAGCGAGGCGCTGCCCGAGACCGAGGCGGCGCTGGCCGAGACCATCGAGACCTTTCGCGCCGAGGAACTGGAACACCGCGATGCCGGGTTGGCGCATGGCGCCGAACAGGCGCCGCTTTACGGGCTGATGGCGCGGGCGATCAAATCCGCCTGCAAGGTGGCGATCGCGCTCAGTGAGGTTGTCTAGGCGGCTTGTCGCCGGACGGGCGGTCAGCTTTCGAGCTCGGAATCCCAATAGAGATAGTCCCGCCAGGATTCGTGCAGGTAATTGGGTGGAAAGGCGCGGCCGCTTTCCTGAAGCTCCCAGGTGCTGGGCTGCACGGGGGTGACGCGGGGAAACATGCGGCATTCGCGCGGCAGGCGCGACCCCTTGCGCAAATTGCAGGCGCCGCAGGCGGCGACGACGTTGGTCCAGGTGGTGCGGCCGCCGCGGCTGCGGGGAATGACATGATCGAAGGTGAGGTCGTGGGTGGGCTGGCGCTCGCCGCAATATTGGCAACTGAACGCATCACGCAGGAACACGTTGAAGCGGGTGAAGGCGGGGCGGCGCGCGGCGGGCACATAGTCCTTGAGCGCGATGACACTGGGCAGACGGAAGGCGAGGCGCGGCGAGCGGACCTCGGCATCGTATTCGTTGAGGACCGAGACACGGTCGAGAAACACCGCCTTGACCGAATCCTGCCAGGACCAGAGCGACAGGGGAAAGTAGGATAGCGGCCGGAAATCGGCGTTGAGAACCAGGGCCGGATAATGCTGACCGCCGTCGAGCAAACGCATCTCCTTCGGGTGACCCCAAATGATGCGATCCCAGGCTCGTTGGACCGCTATCGGTTGGGTCGCCATCGAGTTCGCGGTCTTTATGGCATCCGATTCCCGCTGGTGGCAACCGGGCGCGGGCGGCGCCACGGAAGTGTCATGGTTGGTTTGAAAAAGGCGGGGATCGCGCGAGACACGGACATCGGGCGATCCAGCGGCTATAAGCGGATATGGGAAAAGTGAATGCGGTGGCCGGGGGATGCGCGACTTCCCAAACGGCAGCGGCTTTCGCCGGGCACGCCCCAGACGGGCGCCTTAGGACCGACCACCGGCCCAAAAGTGTGCTTGATCGAGCGCAAAAGCAAGCGTGATGGCGACGGGAATCGCGAATTTCAAAGTCCGGCAGATCTCATGGAAAGTCCGGCAGGACTCATGGAAAGTCCGGCACCGGCATGTTTTGTTTTAAGTCCGGCACCGGCCCGCACCCCCGCCCGGCCACCCACGAGCGTACACTGCCATGGGTGGCCGGGCGGGGGTGCGGGCCGGTGCCGGACTTGCGTCCATCAAACCCGCCGGACTGCGCGCCGGTCAGGCGCGCC
>DAIDIQ010000171.1 GCA_027459285.1 Acetobacteraceae bacterium | reverse complement strand
GCCAAGCAGCTGGGCGGCTTGCGTGGCCGTGAGATCCACCGCAAAGGCCCACATCAATTTTTTCTGCCTATAAGGCGATAACCCGTTCTTTTGGTTCAGCATTCGACCATGATACCACGCTATTCATGGTCTAGAGCCTTTTCAAAAACGTTGCCTTTTGTCTGCTGTCTCCACCTATCGTGCCGTTTCTGGCATTAACCATTCCGCAATGCGGCCACCCGATAATCGTATCGCGTCAAAAAGGCGCATGCCCGGTTCTTCTCAGCTTTTCGGGTTTGACCATGTCGGACCCCGTCCAACTCGGCCCCATCGCGCAAGCCATTCCGGCTTCCGCCCCATCGCGTGCGCCGGCAACGCCGTCCGCTTCCGCGACCAACAGTCTAGTGCCGGACCCCAGGCTTGTGCTTGACCCCAAAAGTCACCGCACAGTCCTGGAATATTACAACGCCGCCACGCGCAGCATTTCGTTCATTCCAGGTAGCGCCAGCGCCGACTTCCCGAGCCAGAAAACAGACATCCAAGTCTGATCGCCCACCCCAATCACATCATGCGCTCGGTCCAGGTTCGTGGCGTACGGTCATTATGGATCTCCACATCCAGGTGATAGCGGAATTTCCGTGGTCCCACCCGCCTGATATACTCCACCACGTCCCGCAACCCGTCATCCAGCTCACGCGTCGTTCGGTAATTCAGCAAATGTCTGGCCTTCTCGCTGCTGCATACCGCATGCTTCACCTCACGCGGCCGGTCCGCCAGATGTATCGCCTGTCCCTCAAACCCGGTAATTGCCTTGAGTGAGCGGAAAAGATGATTGATGCTGATCGCGCCTTCATCCGGCCCGATATTGATGATTTGTGACAGCCCCCGATCCGTCAAGCCAAGACTCAACAAACACGTCAGGCAATCCTCGACATGGCTAAAGCACCGCAGTTGCTCGCCATCACCGTAAATGAACGGCGACCGGCCCTGGAGCATCAAATTCGCCATGATGCTCGCGACGTTTCGATACGGGTCATCGAACTTCTGCCGCGCGCCTATGATGTTGTGCGGCACCGCAATCGCGAATTCAACGTCATGCGTGGTCGCCAGGTTTATCAGCGCCTGCTCCGCCGCCACTTTGGCAATGCCATACGGGTCCTGCGGCGCCGGCGCATAGGTCTCAAGAAACGGCGTCTGGTTGCGGCCATAGCGCGCCATCGAGCTGCAAAATACAATCCGGCGCGCACCGTTGGCGATAGCCGCCGAGAATACCGCCACTGACCCGGTAACGATATTGTCCATCACCAAGGCGGGGGAAAAAACTGACAGACCCTCATACGCGGTCGCCGCGCAATGAAACACCACGTCCACTCCACGGCTGATTTTCAGCATGGCGTTGAAGTCACGGCAATCATATTGGTGAAACTCGGCCTCCGGCGGCACATTGATCAACTCACCGCCGATCAGGCTGTCGCAGCCAACCACCGTATGCCCCATGCCCAACAGGCGTTCCGCCAGGTGGCTGCCGAGAAACCCCGCTATACCGGTGACCAGGAACTTCATGCCCAACCTCCCGCCTTATCGAATAAGCTCGGCGCGCAACGCCTGCCCGCCTTTATTGAATACAGACCCGACATGGATCGCGGCAAAGCCCTGGTTGCGCGCCAACGCCCGCAGCTTGCCCTCGGTATAGGCAGTTCGATGATACTGCCCGGCGCCATTCTGGTTGCCGAAGACCATGGTTTGCAGAATGCCCCAACGCTGGTGTAAATCGCGCCCACAACCGGCATAATGATCGGGGTGGCCCACCACATAGAATTCCCGCCATTCATCCCGCGCGGCCAGGAACGTCGCGCACACCCAAGCGAAGTCAGGTACCTCGAGCGTCAGAATGCCGCCTGGCCGCAGCACCCGCGCAAGCTCCGGCCAAACCCGCGCCTCCTCGGCGAAATCGAGATGCTCCAGCACATGTTCGGCCAGAACAGCGTCCACCGTGCCATCACCATAGGGCAGCGCGCCGATATCCATGCGGACCGCACCCGTGCCTGGCCGCGGCACGGCATCAATATTCACCCAACCAGGCAGTATGCGCGCGCCACAGCCAATATGCAGCTTTATTGCCCCATCGGCGGATCGTGTCGCGACAATATCGCTCACATCGGACATGTCATGGGCTCCCTATCCAGCAGCCGCGCCACTGCCGCACGCGCGTCAGAAAAGTCGAATGCCGGCAAAATCACCGCAACCGCGCTCAACAATCGGGTCAGTGGCAGCGCGGCCAGCGCGCGCATGGGCGCGTCCAACCGTCGCGCGGCGTCCACGGCTTCAGGCACATAGGCGCGCAGGGCTTCGGCCTCCCGCGCCAGCAACGGCGTCCAGCGCCGGGTGAAACACTGCCTGGTCGCGTCAATCAAGGCAGCGCGCTCCACCTCGGTTACGCGGGCGAGGAGAAACGCCTCGATATGCGCGTAGGCCGTGGCCAGACAGGGAGCGCGCCACAGCGCTTCCGCGAACGGCAAGGCCGGGTCCACCCCGCGCGCCGCCTCCGCCATCGCCGCCCGTGCCAGCACCCGCACTGGCCGGCCGGTGCCGCGGCGCCAATACATCACCCCCGGGTCGTGTCGAATTTCCCCGTATAGCGCCAGTTCCGCCAGCACCACATGGTCCCATCCAGGTCGATACGCGATCGGCGCCAGCCGATCCACCGCCGCGCGCCGGTAAATTCCCCAGAAGCTCGGGCTGCTCGTATAATGCAGCATCACGCTTGCCGCGCGCGCAATTGGGTCAGGCCCGACAGCATGTAGCCTGTGCGCCTCGGGGTAGACAAAATCGACCATACCGGGGCCAGAGAAACTCAACCCGCCGGCATGCGCCATCGCGCAATGCTGGTGTGCCAGCAGAACCGCCATCAATCGCTCGATGAATTCCGGCGCGATCAGGTCATCGGCGGATTTCAGCATCACGAAATCGGCATCACCGAACCAGAAGCCGCGCTGAAACGCCCCCACCGCGCCCGCATTGCTGCGGTTGTGCTTGACGCGGATTTTGGGGTTGCGCGCCGCGTAGTCATGCAGGACAGAGGCGGTTCCGTCAGATGAGCCGTCATCGATCAGCGTCAGCCGCCAATCGGTCCAGCTTTGCGCCAACACGCTCTCTATTGCCGCGCCCACCGTGGCCGCGCCGTCATGGACGAACAGGTTGATATCCAGCGTCGCCGACATTGCGCAGCATCCACGCTCTTTTCGCGGGCCGCGACGGCGGCCGGCATTTTGCACCAGCCAAATATCGCCGGTAAACTATAACGAAACGTGAAGAATTTTCGGCGTCCGGCCGCTCACGGCACAATCCCACGCCGCGTCCAGCGCCGCCCCAAGCGCGCGGCCAAAGCGTGCGCCATCGCAAAGCGGGCTTGCCTGTATCCGTGCGCGCAGCCCCGCGCGCAACGCCGCCAAATCAGAAATTGCGTGCGCCCGGGCGACGGCCTGGTCTATATATTCGTCCTCATTCGTCACCACCCAATCGCTCAGCCCGACATTGCTCATGTGCGAACAACTATGCCGGCTGGCAAACATCTCGCCTGGCAGTGTCAGTGTCGGCACGCCCATCCACAGGGCCTCCACCGTGGTCAGCCCGCCGGAATAGGGCATCGGATCCAGCACAAAATCCACATCCGAATATTGCCGCAGCAATTCCGCATGTGGCGAACTGCCCCGACACTCCAGCCGCGAGGCCGTGATGCCGCACGCCTCGAACAAGGCCGTGATCCGGGCCCTCGTATCGGCGTTGTTGAATTGGTGCGCCTTCAGCAGCAGGCGGCTGTCCGGCACCGCGCGCAACACCCGCGCCCACAGCGCAATCACACGTTCATTGATTTTCGCCAGATTATTGAAGCAACCGAAGGTAACAATGCCGCGTGTCAGCGCCGGCGGCGGCGTCACGTCCGGCGCGGCCGGTGGTGTATAGCACACATAGCCGTCCGGCATCACAAGCAGGCTTTCCGAATACAGCCCGGCCATTGCGTCCGGCGTTTGCCAGCGGTCGCTTATCATCCAGTCTATGGCGGTCATGCCGGTGGAATGGTTCTGCATGCCGACCCATTTCACCTGGACCGGCGCCAGGCGGTGCGCGAATGCCGGCAGCCGGCCGAAATCCCCGTAGCCGCCTAGATCGATCGCGATATCCAACGCCAATTCCCGTCCCTGCGCGGCCAGCGCCGCGTCGTCCAGCCCGGCAATGTCCACCCAATCGCTGGCACGCGCGGCAAAGCGCCGCCCCATCGCGTCCTCGGCCGCATTCGGGCTCAGGCACACGATATCGAACCGTGCCCGGTCTAGCTGTTCGAACCCGGCCAGCGTGAACCACCCCACCGGGTGCGCCCGCAATGTGCCGCTGACCAATCCAAGACGTAGCCGCCGCGCGCACGGCCGTGCCGCCAGCACCGCGGGCCGTGCCGGCGCGTGCAGATCCGCCGCTTCCCGCGCCGCCGCCAGCAATGTCGCCCCGTCAATGCCCGGCACATAGGGCAGCGTGTTGCACAGCGTGCGCCGCGGCGCGGGGTGCCGGGGCGCCAGGCTTATCGCCTCGCGCGCCAACTCAGCCGCCGCCGCCGCTTCGCCCAGCGCGGTGCGCGCGGTAGCCAGGTTGCACAGCGGCCCCACCCGAAAATCGGTGCGCGCCAGCAATGCCTCCAGCAGGCTCACCGACTCGGCATAGCGATGTGCCCGCAGCAGCACCACGGAAAGCGCCATGGTCGCGTCCTCATCGTCCGGGCACAGCCGCAGCACCGCGCGCAACGCCGCCTCGGCTTCATGCTGGCGGGTAGTGTGCGCCAGCGCATCGGCCCACAGCCGGGCCACCGTCACATCATCCGGCGCAAGCCATGCCGCCGCCTGCAACGCGGCCATAGCCGCCACCCGGCTACCCGTCGCCATGTGCAGCACGAAAATTCCGGTCAATGCCGACGCCCGGCGCGGGAATTTCTCCGCTTCCGCCTGCAGCAGCGCCAATATCGGTGTCGCCTGCCCGGCCGTAAGCGCCGCTTCCGCCAGGTGGCGCGCGCACAGGGCGGAATCTGGCATCAACGCATGGGCGCGCAGCAGCGGCGAAAGCGCGGCCTCGGCCGCGCCCGTCAGCAGCAAGGCCAGGCCCAGGCTGTGCAGCACTTCGGCATGCGCGGGGTCCAGCGCCACAGCCTGCCGCAGCATCGGCAGCGCCGCCGCGCCATCACCCTCGCCAAGCCGCATCGCGCCCAGGCTCAACAGTGCCGGCAGACACTCCGGCGCGTCGTGCAGCACCGCGGCAAATCCGATCGCGGCCGCCTGATAATTCCCCGCCCCGCGCGCGGCCTGCGCTGCCGCCAGCGCGTTCATGCCGTTGCAACCTCGGCCAGGCGCCGCAGCGTCGCCAAGGCAGGGTCCGCGGCGCCCGCCGCCATGGCACCGGCCACCAACGCCCGCGCCGCCCGCGCCTCTCCCTGGCCCAGCAACAGCGTCCCGGCCAGGCCGGCGGCGCGCGCATGATCTGGCGTTTCGTCCAGCACAAGCCGGCATTGCGCCACAGCGGCCGCATGGGCACCCGCCTTTGCCAATGCCCGCGCGCGGGCAAAGCGCGCCGCCGCGCGCGCATCCATAGCTTCGGCTAATTCCGCCCGCGTCGCGCACGAGGCGGCCCGGGCCGCCTCATCGAGGTCGAGCGCCGCTTCCGCCGCCAGCAGCCACAAGCGCGGGGCCACATTGCCCGTTTCCTCCCATTCGGCATCAGCCGCCGCGTGCAGCAGCCGTGCTGCCGCCAGTGCCCGGCCTGCCTTCAGCGCCGCCTCCACCGCGTCCGTCACATCGGCGCTCATGCCACCAGGCCTTGCGCCGTAATCGCCAGTTGCGTCAGGCTCGGCTGGCTGCTCGCGCTCGCGCTCATCGCCATATTCACCATATAGCGCTGGACGAACTGCTCGACGAATTTCGGCTTCTGGAAATTCGCCACGTCCAGTTGCGCGCTGATGGTTTGCGCTTGCGCCTGTGTGGATTGCACCACAATACCTTCCGGAATGCCCAACGCCGTGGTCACCACATCAAACATCATCGCATCCCCTAAAACTTGCTGCACGTTGGTGATGCTGGATGCCTGCTGCCGAAACGCGAGTGCATTAGCCAGCCCAGGATAGCTCGCGTTCAAGGATTGCTGCCACAGCGCCTCGGCATAGGCATTGGTCACGGTCGAGATCACTGAGGGCTGCTGAATGACCGCTAGTCCCATGGTCGCGAACTGATAGGTTTGCGCCATGGTTGACCAGGCCTGGTCCGGCAATTTGTTCACCAGGGAATTCTGGTCGAATGGGTTGGATAACAGAGCCTTCTGCGCGAGCGCCGTAAAGCCGATCTGGCTGGCAAGCCCGCTTGCGGTCAGCAGAACTTTCATCACCGCGGGGTTGTTCAGCAACTGCCGCGGGCTGGTGGCGGTCTCTACCGCCTTCGTGAAAGCGGCGATATCACGCGCCACCTGCGGCTGCGCCGCCTCGGTGGCCACGTCCTTGGTCTGGTTACGCTCGGCGTTCTGTAATGCGCTCAATGCCGCGCCGGGCCCGGCTGGCTGGCTCACATCGCCGTAAAGGGCCTGCAACAGCGGGCTCGCGCCGCTCGCGTCACTGCTGGTAAACAAAAGTGCATAGTCAATGCCGGTGGACATTTTGTCCTCGTCGTATCCTCGTCTTTTCCGTGCCGCTGTCCGCCCGGTTCAACCCTCGCCGGCCAGACCGGCAATGATGGTCTCGTTTATGCCGATCAGAAACGGAATATCCGGCTCGTCCTTCGCCATTTCCCGCCGCACAGAAAGGCTGAGTGAAATCAACCCGGCCCGCGTCTCCATGGGCAGGGCATTGGCCGGGTCGGTCATCAAATCGGCGACGGTCAGCCAAAGCCGCCGATTATCAGCCACGGCCCGGCTTCGCTCGATGCGGTTGGCGGAAAGTGCCCGCCGCAGCAGGAAATTCGCGTGGCGGAAGACATCCGCCTCCTGCTCGCGCGTGCTGCGATAGCTCGCCGCCTGTTGATACGCTTTCGCTACCCGCACATCCGCCCTCACGCGCATACCTCCGCCGGCATGGCGGCCAGGGCCTGCACCGCGGTCACCTGCAAGCCAGACGGATCCGGACTTATCGACGGCGCCAGATGCAATACGGAATCCTCGTGCCTTATCACCCGCCGCACCAGTTTCAATGCTTTGTAGCAATCATCCTGCTCGGCCGCGTCCAGCGCGCGGTCAAGAATTTCCCGCGCCAGCGCCGATGTCGTGGCTTCCTTGAACGCCGCCACCAATTCCCGCGCCGCCACCATGCCACGCGCCCGTTCCTCGTCGGAGCCGATATAGGCCGCCTGCAAGGCGAAATAGATCCGCCGTGCCGGCGTGGAAACCTGGTCCGGCGGCATGATCTGCTTGCCGAACAGAAAACGCGCCTTCGCGGTCAATTCCACCCGCGTCTTGGTACGAAAGCGCATCGGCGCGCCATTCACGATCATAACCTCGCCCTGGCGCAATTCCAGAACCAGCGTCGACATGCCACCCTCACTGTTTTTGTCCGCCTTGTCGTTCTGCCCCGGTCGCGGCGTGGGCGCCTGCCCACGCCGGTCCAGACATCAGCGGAACAGTGAAAGCAGCGTCGATGGGCCCTGATTGGCCAGCGACAGCGCTTGCACGCCAAGCTGCTGCTTGGTCTGCAACGCTGTCAGCTGTGCCGATTCCTGTGCCAGGTTGGCATCGATCAACGCCCCCAGGCCGGAATTCAAGGAATCGATCTTGTTGTTGTTGAAGGTGATCTGGTTGTCCACGTAGTTCTGCGCGGCACCGTAGCTGTTCAATTCAGTGTTGATCAGGTTCAGCTTCTGAATGAACAACCCACCCGAGGTCAGCAGCGCCTGCGCCGCGGTGGCGGTTGTGGCGCTCAAGGCCAGCGAGGCGGCGAAGGCTGAGCCGCTGAACGTGCCGACGCTATACGTGCTGCCCACCTCATTGCGGACCACGGTCACGTTGCCAAAGCCCGCCGTACCGCCGATATTACCCACCAGGGTCTGCCCGTTATAGGTGCCGTCCTGGAAATAGGTCTTCAGCTGCGACAGTTCAGAGTTATATTGCGCCAGATACTGGGTTTTCTGCGTCCCGCTCGAGTCCGCGATGTTGGTCAGCGTCGATCGCAGCGTATTCACCGTGTTGGAAACTTCCGTCAGGCTGTTCACGGTCGTGTCGAGCAGACCCTGCACATTACCCAATTGCTGATTGGCGGTGGTCAACGCACCCACGTCGGATCGCACACGCTGCGCCACCGCGAAGGCGGCACCATCCTGCTGCGCATTCGAGACCCGATAGCCGGTCGAGATCTGGCTTTCGGTCTGCTGAATCTGATAGGCCGTCGTATTAAGGCTCTCGAGCGCAATCATCGCCGCGTTGTTGGTATTGATCGAGCCTACGGTGCTCATGGTGTCTTACCTGTGTCTTTAAGAAAGCGTTCAGCCGGGCGCTCGGCGCCCAAGGCCTGAAAACTCGTTTGATCCCAGCCCGGCTTTTTGCCGGAACAGGCAAAGTTTGACCGAAAATCCCTAA
>DAIDIQ010000103.1 GCA_027459285.1 Acetobacteraceae bacterium | reverse complement strand
GCCGCCCAGCCATTACCCACCCGGGCCAAATCCGCGTCCCAGCACAGCCCCACCGCGTCCAACTCCAGCCCCTGTATCGAAAATTCGGTCGCCATCACCTCCAGCGCGCCGGACGCCCGAACATCCTCCGGCCATCGGTCCAGAAACCACCGCGCCACCGCCCTTGCGTCCATATGCGGCAATTCCGCGCCCAGCCCCACGGCGCGCAGCCGCCGCCCGCCAGAACTACACACGAGGCCCGCCCGCCGGCTGCCACGTGCAACCTGCCGCAACCGGTCGCGCATCAGCGGCAAATCGCGCGTCAGCTTGAACGGCAAGCTGCCATCCGCCGCCCGCGCAATCGCCTGCGCCCGCGCCGCATCGCCATCCAGCACGGCGTCCACCCACGAAGCCGCGCTTTCACAGGCAATTTGTCGGGTCGGCACCCGCAAGTGCAGCCGCGCATCCCGCACAAGCCCGGGCAGATCCGGCAACCGCCTTCGCGCATCCGCCGCCGTCAGGCAATCCGGCGCCGCCACCACCTGCCAGCGCGGTCCCGCCGCTGACAAGGCCCGCCCCCACTCGGCCAGCCCGCCCTCGCCGTCATGTATTTCCTGCCCCCCGCCAATCAGGCAAATCACCGCCGCCCAATCCCTGTGCCGCCCCATCGCCGCCAGCAGGACCGCCGGTTCCGAATCCGCAAGCTGCACCGCCCTATCCCGCGATTTCCGGATCGCGTGCTCGCGTGACCAACTTCTTTGCGCCTCATCGATCACCACAACATGCTCAGCCGGCGCGTCGCCATGCGTCACGTGTCGATCCCTGAATGCCGGCAGCGCCTGAATAATCCCCTCCATGCGCTGCGCCGCCGCCTGCCGGCGGCCGCCCTGCGCCACCGTGTCACGCACCAGCGCCTCACGCAGCACATGCACCAGGGTCGGGTTGCCGGTCAGAAAGGTCGCCCGCAATTCATCCTCCGCAACACCAAAGCAGGCATTCAGCCCGCATAGGGTTTTCCCCGCGCCGGGCACGCCCGTCACAAAAACCACCACATGCCGCCGCCCGTCGCGCGCCCGCGCCAACACCGCGCGAATCGCATCGCTCGTGCGCGCAAGGCTCGCCGCCCCCGCCCGCGCATCCAGAATTTCCTCGACCGAATGCCGCGCATATAAGTTCCGCGCCGCCTCGATGATCGGCGGCACCGGCCGATAAGGTGCTGCCATCCAGCCGGCCGGATCGATGGCCGACCCATCGGTCGCGGCCCGCCGCAACAACGCGCCAAGCACGCCCGGCGTCGCCACGGCACTCGGCGCAACGCCGGCAATCGCCAGAAATCCCTGCCCCGCCGGCACGCGCTCCGCCGCGGTCGGCACCACCACCGGCCAGATCTCCCGCCCGCGTGATCCGGCATGAAAATCCTGCAAATCGAGCGCGAAATCCTCCGCCTGCCGCAGCGCGCCAGCCTCCGCGCGGCTTGCCCCCACCTTGAATTCCAACACCACAACCCGCCCACCCGCCAGCACCACCGCATCCGCCCGCCGGTCGGTGCGCGGCAGCATCACTTCCAGCAGAACGTACCAATCCGCGCCGGCCCCGCCCGCCGCCATCGCCTGCCGCAGCAGCGCGCAGCTTTCCCGCCATGCCCGCATCTGCTGCATCTCGTTCACCCGGTGGCGTCGCCCCGCCTCGAGCGCCAACCGCTGCAACAGCGCATCCGCCTCGCTCGCCAGAAACCGCGCCGCCGAGCCGTGCCAATACGCCTCTATCGCCACCGCAGCCCCTGTCCGCGCCTTGGAGCGCGATCGTTTCAGGTTGACCTGGATACCGGGTCAATCTGAAACGTGAATCGCCCTCAAAAATATAAGTTTAGAGACTGATTCACGCTTCAGGTCGAACCGCGAAGCGATTCGACCTGAAGCGATCAGGCTCTACGCTGGCAACGCTGCCACAGCCGCAATCCCTTGTCGCGGCACCGCTTCCGTCAACCGTCAGCCTGCCTTACTGTCCGCCCGCATACCCGGAGCCCGCATCCCTTGCGCACCCTCGCCGCCGCCCTGTGCCTGCTCACCCTTTCCGCCTGCGTCGATCCCAATCGGCCAGCCTACACCTATTGGCAACGCGGCCCCTATCATCCCGCGCCCATCAGCATGCCCAACGGCCAAGGCGGCATCTACAAGCCCGATCTGATCGACGGTTCCTATCAGGGCACCGCCTATCTCACCTCGGCCCCCAACCTCACCGTCAACACCTACTGGCACAGGCCGTTGATCTCATCGGAAATCTGTCCCCGCACCACCACCGGCGTGGTCGAGATCGATGGCGGCATCCTCACCTATGCCTTCAACCCCAACCTGATTTTCTCGCCCACGGTCGGGCCGGACGGCTCGCTCTACCAGCAAATCGGCGAATCCACCCTCTGGGGTAAGGTCCAGCACGGCCGGCTCAGCTTCAACGTGGTCACACCGCTCTGCACGCTGCGCTTCTTCGGCAGCTACAAGGGCAACCATTCCTACTGATCCCGGCACCCCCTCCCGGTTCGGCCATCGCCGCGCCATCCGGGTCGGCTTGCTCGGCGGCTCTTTCAATCCCGCCCACCAGGGCCATGCCCACATCGCCCAGGCCCTGCGCGCCCGGCTCCGCCTGCATCAGGTCTGGCTGCTCGTCTCCCCCGGCAATCCCCTGAAGCCCGCGCGCGGCATGGCCCCCTTCGCTCAGCGCCTCGCCTCCGCCCGCGCCATCGCCACCCCTCCCGCCATCATCGCCACAAACCTCGAATCCGCCCTCGGCACCCGCTTCAGCGTCGATACCGCCCGCCGCCTGCGCCAGCGTTTCCCCCGCGCCCATTTCGTCTGGCTGATGGGCGCCGATGTCTGGGCCGAACTGCCACGCTGGCGGCGCTGGCGCCGCTTCGCCGCCACCCTGCCCATCGCCATCCACGCCCGCCCCGGCGCCAACCGCGCCGCCCGCGCCGGCGCCGCCAGCCAAACCCTGCGCGCCGCCCGTCTGCCCGCGCGCGCCGCCACCCGCCTGCCCACCGCCGCCCCTCCCGCCTGGGCTTTTCTCGACCTGCCGCCATCTGCCATCTCAGCCACCGCATTGCGCGCCGCCGGGCTTGGGCTACAACCGGTCTCACCACCGCGCGCCTGATCGGCCCGCACACACAGGAGCCTGGCCATAGCCCGCAAGCCGCCAGCCGATCCGCAGGACCAGGCCGCCAAAAAGCGGCGTCGCGTCGCCGCGCCCAAGCTCCCCATCGCCGCCACCCCCGGCACCCCGCGAAAAAAAGCCGCCGCCGCCGGCCCCCGCGCCCAATCCCCGGCCGACCCTGCCCGCGGCCCCACCGAGGCGCTCGACCGCCTGCAAAAAATCATCGTCGACAGCCTCGACGCCGACAAAGCCGAGCAGATCGTGGCGTTGGACCTCGCCGGCCGTGCCAGCTTCGCCGACCGCATGGTCATCGCCACCGGCCTCGCCGACCGGCAAATCACCGCCATGGCCCAGCATCTCGAGCAGAAACTGCATGAAGCCGGCCTCCGCCGCATCGAAATCGAAGGCGCCGGCGGCTCGGACTGGGTCTTGATCGACGCCGGAGACATCGTCGTGCACCTGTTCAAGCCGGATGCCCGCACCCTCTATGCGCTCGAGCGCATGTGGGGCGCTGATTTCGACGACGCGGCGGGACCTGGCTGATTGCACATCCTCGCCGTCGGCCGCATGCGCTCAGGGCCGGAAGCCGAGTTGTTCGCCCGTTACCGCGCCCGCCTCGCCACGCCACTGACCCTCACCGAAATCCCCGAGCAGAACGGCCCCCCCGCCGACATGCACCGGCGTGAAAATCTCGCCCTGCGCGCCGCCCTGCCCGCCCACGCCTTCGTCGTCGCCCTCGATCTCGCCGGCCACGCCCCGGACAGCGCCGCCTTCGCCAGCCAACTCGCCGCCTGGTGCGCCCGTCAGGCCCCGCTTTATTTCGTCATCGGCGGCGCCGACGGGCTGGACGCCGCCACCCTCGCCCGCGCCAACGCCACGCTCAGCCTCGGCAATCTCACCTGGCCGCATCTGCTCGCCCGCGTCCTGCTGGTCGAACAGCTCTACCGCGCCCAGACCATCCGCCAGGGCCACCCCTATCACCGCGCCCGCCGCCCAACCTGACCCTCGCCCCGCCCACGCCCGTCATTTCCGTGCGCCATCCCCATTTCTTGTGTATCATGCTTGCGTGGCCCATATGCGCATCCTGCTGATCGAGGACGATGCCGAGGCGGCATCCTATGTCGCGCGCGGCCTGCAAGCCGCCAACCACGTCATCGAACACGCGCCGGACGGCCGGGCCGGCCTCGCCCGCGCCATCGCCGAAGCCTGGGACCTCCTCATCATCGACCGCATGCTGCCCGGCGTCGATGGCCTCTCCATGCTCAAGGCCGCGCGCGCCGTCGGCGTGCAAACCCCCGCCTTGTTCCTCACCGCCCTCGGCGGCATCGATGATCGCGTCGACGGCCTCACCGCCGGCGGCGATGACTACCTCACCAAACCCTTCAGCTTCGCCGAACTCGCCGCCCGCGTCGCCGCCCTCGGCCGCCGCCCGCCCCTCTCCGTCAAAACCACCACGCACCGCATCGCCAACCTCGAAATCGACCGCCTCACCCGCACCGTCAGCTGCGAGGGCACCGCCATAACCCTACAACCCAGGGAATATCAGTTGCTCGACTTCATGGCCCTGCACGCCGGTCAGGTCCTCACCCGCCAGATGCTGCTCGAACAAGTGTGGGATTTTCATTTCGATCCGAAAACCAACATCGTCGAAAGCCACATCAGCCGGCTGCGCGCCAAACTCACCGAAGCCGGCTGTGACCCCATCATCCACACAATTCGCCATGCCGGATACAGGCTCGGTCCTCCCAACAATTCCTGACCGCGCGCCCCCAGGCGCCGCCGCCAGCCAAAAGCGCCCCCGGTTCGACGTGGCGCGTCTCGTCCGCACCACCAGCTTCCGCCTGATGGTCTCCTACGTCCTGTTATTCACCCTCTCCGTCACCATCCTCTTCATCGCCGTCTCCCTCGCCGTCGGCGCCGACACCCGCCGCCAGGTCGATGCCGATGTCGCCGAGGAATTCGGCGAAATCACCACCGCCGCCGGCAACCTCAGCCTGTCCGCGCTCCGCCGCACCATCCTCGAATATTCCTCCCGACCCGATGACCGCATGCACTACCTGCTGCAAAACGCAAGCGGCGGCGTCGAAGTCGGTGATCTTCCCGCCATGCCCCCCCGCATCGGGCCTTTCACCCTGCGCATCGCCCGCCTCACCTGGCCGGTCCGCGGCCGCGGCATGAAACTGCCCGATGGCTACCTCTTCATCGGCGCCGATGAGTTCGAGGCGCCGCGCCTGCGCACCGCGCTGCGCAACTCCTTCCTCCTCACCCTCGGCCTCGCCCTCACGCTCGCTTTCGGTGGCGGCTTCCTCATCAGCCTCGGCATTCTCCACCGCCTCGAAACCGTCAGCCGCACCAGCCGCGCCATCATGGACGGTGATTTCTCCCGCCGCGTTCCCATCGGCGGCACCAACGATGAATTCGACCAGTTGGGCCAGGTCCTCAACCAGATGCTCGACCGCATCGAGTCCCTGATGGCCGACGTCCAGCGCGTCTCCGCCGGCATCGCCCACGACCTGCGAACCCCCCTCACCCGCATGCGCCAGCGCCTCGAACTCGCGCTCGACGCCGATACCATCCCCGATCTGCGCGCCGCCCTCGGTCAATCCATCGAGAATATCGACGCCATCCTCGCCACCTTCACCGCCATGCTGCGCATCGGCCAGATCGCCTCCGGCAGCCGCCGCGCCGGCTTCCGTGAGGTCGATCTCACCGCCCTCGTCACCCAACTCGCCGAAACCTATCAGCCCGTCGCCGAATCCGCCGGGCAATCCCTGCGCATCGCCCCGCACACCCCGGCCTGTCGCATCAGCGGCGATCAAGCCCTCCTCACCCAATTGCTCGCCAACCTCATCGAAAACGCCATCCGCCACTGCCCGCCCGGCACCACCACAACCCTCGGCACCGCCCGTCTCGGCCACGCCATCACCCTCACCGTCCAGGATACCGGCCCGGGCCTGCCCGCCAGCCAACAGGGGCACCCCACCCCGCCGCCCGCGCCCGGCTCGGGCGGCGGCTTCGGCCTCTCCCTCGTCCGCGCCATCGTCCATCTGCACGACGCGGGCATCGCCCTGCACAACACCCACCCGGGCCTCCGCGTCACCATCCAGTTCCC
>DAIDIQ010000076.1 GCA_027459285.1 Acetobacteraceae bacterium | reverse complement strand
CCGCGATAGGCCGGCACGTCCTGCGGGGGGAGCCAGAGGCCATCGGGCGGGGTGCCGGTTTGCCAGAATATGTCGATGGGTATGCCGCCGCGCGGATACCAGTAGCCGCCGATGCGGAGGTAGCGCGGCGCGATGGCGGCGATCACGCGGTTGGCCACGAGCAGCGTGCAGGCCTCGTGGAAGGCGCCGTGATTGCGGAAGGATTGCAGGAACAGCTTGAAGGATTTGCTTTCGACGATCCAGCCATCGGGCACGTAATCGAGCACCAGATGGGCGAAATCCGGCTGGCCGGTGATGGGGCAGAGCGAGGTGAATTCCGGGCAGGTGAGCCGCACCAGATAGAGCGCGCCGGGGTGCGGGTTGGGGGCGCGTTCCAGCATTGCCGCGTCGGGGTCGGTTGGGGTTGCGACCGGGTGGCCAAGCTGGGTCAGTGGTTCAGGTGGCTGGGTCATGGGATGAATTCCAGGCGGCGCGCAAATTGGCGGCGTGGGTGGGCAGGGTCTGGTCGAGGATGGCGGCGCGCAGGCCGCGCAGCAGGGACTGGTAATAGGTCAGATTATGCCAGGTCAGCAGCATCGGGCCGAGCATTTCCCCGGCGCGGAACAGATGGTGCAGATAGGCGCGGCTGTGCCGGGCGCAGGCGGGGCAGGCGCAGCCCTGTTGCAGGGGGCGGGCATCGGCGGCATGCACCGCGTTGCGCAGATTAAGATGGCCTTCGGGCACATAGGCGCGCGCCGTGCGGCCGGCCCGGGTGGGCATGACACAATCGAACATATCGACCCCGCGCTCGACCGCGCCGAGAATATCGGCGGGTGTGCCGACACCCATCAGATAGCGCGGCGCGGTCTGCGGCAACAGGGGCGTGGTGACATCGAGGGTGGCGAACATCGCCCCCTGCCCTTCCCCCACGGCGAGGCCGCCGATGGCATAGCCCTCGAAGCCGATGGCTTGCAGGGCGGCGGCCGATTCCGCGCGCAGCGCCGGAAAGACCGAGCCCTGCACGATGCCGAACTGAAGATAACCCGGGCGCGCCACGAAGGCCTGGCGCGACCGCGCCGCCCAGCGCATGGAGAGGCGCATCGAGGCCGCGGCCACGTCCTCGGTCGCGGGGAAGGGCGTGCATTCATCGAAGGCCATGGTGATGGTGGCATCGAGCTTGTGCTGGATTTGCGTGGAATTCTCGGGCGTGAGGCGGTGCGTGGCGCCGTCGATATGCGACTGGAAGGTGACACCGTCATCGTCGAGCGTGCGCAGCTTGGCGAGCGACATGACCTGAAACCCGCCGGAATCGGTCAGGATGGGTCCCGGCCAGTCCATGAAGCGGTGCAGGCCGCCGAGTGCCGCCACCCGATCGGCGCCGGGGCGGAGCATGAGATGGTAGGTGTTGCCGAGCACGATGCCAGCGCCGGTGGCGCGCACCGCATCGGCCGTCATGGCTTTCACGGTGCCGGCGGTGCCGACCGGCATGAACACGGGGGTCGCGATTTCCCCGTGCGCGGTTGCGAGCGTGCCGGCGCGGGCGGCGCCGCAGCTTGCGTGCAGGGTGAAGCTCATGCGCGGGTCAGCAGACTGGCGTCGCCATAGGAATAGAACCGATAGCCGGTGGCGATGGCGTGCGCGTAGGCCGCCTGGATGGCGGCGAGCCCGGCGAAGGCCGCCACCAGCATGAGCAGGCTGGAGCGGGGCAGATGAAAATTGGTGAACAGCAGATCGGCGGTGTGAAAGACATGGCCGGGCTGGATGAACAGATCGGTTTCGCCGGCGAAGGGAAGCAGCGTGCCGGATTGCGATGCGGCTTCGAGCACGCGCAGGCTGGTGGTGCCGATGGCGAGAATACGGCCGCCCGCCTTTCGGGTTGCCGCGACCTGTGCGACCAGGTCCGGCGAGACCTCGCCATATTCCGGGTGGAGCCGGTGGGTGGTGAGATTTTCCTGGCGCAGCGGCAGGAATGTGCCGGCGCCGACATGCAGTGTGACGGTGCCGCGTTGCACGCCGCGGGCTTCGAGGGCGGCCAGCAGATCGGGCGTGAAATGCAGCCCGGCAGTGGGGGCCGCGACCGCGCCTTCACGCGCGGCGAACAGGGTCTGGTAATCCTCGGCATCCTGCGCGGAGGGGCCATCGGGGCGTTTGATGTAGGGCGGCAGCGCGAGCGCGCCGGATTGCCGCAGGCCCGCGGAAAATGCCTCGGCCTGCTGGTCGAAGCGGAGAATGAGGCAGCCATCGCGGGGGGGGGCCATGACGGTCGCGGATAGAGCGGGGGGGAATTCCAGCCGGTCGCCGGCGCGGATGCGGCGGGTGTTGCGCGCGAGCGCGTGCCAGGTGCCATCTGGCAGGGGGCGGTTGAGGGTGACGGGGACGCGGGCGGCGCCGCGCCGGCCGGTGAGTTGTGCGGGAATGACGCGGGTATCGTTGACCACCATCAGATCGCCGGGGCGCAGCAGGCGCGGCAGATCGCGCACGAGGTGGTCGTGCCGGGTGGGGCCATCGACCACCAGCAGGCGTGCCGCGTCGCGCGGCTGGACCGGATGCTGGGCGATGGATTGCTCGGGCAGGGCAAAATCGAACGGCTCAAGCATGAAAAAAGAAATTATTTGTATTGACGCGCCCCGGAATTACCCAGGCAGGCGCAAGCCGCCCACCACGCCAAGAACCAGTTACAAAAGTTTTTTGGTTCTTTTTTTCAAAAAAGAACCCTCCCGCCCTAATCACCGAAATAGCTGGCAATCTCGACCAGGTTCCCCTCCGGGTCCCGGCAATAGACCGAGACCATTGCCCCCAGCGCGCCCTCGCGCGGGACCGGCCCGTCCTCGATGGTGACGAAACAATCGTGCAGGTGGCCGATGATGTCGTCGGGGCGGACGGCGGTGATGAAGCACATGGCGGCGCCGCCCGGGCTTGCGGCGCGGCCGGTCAGCCAGTCGGCGTCGATTGCGTCATGCGGGCGGAGGTTGAGGTTCTGGCCGCCGAATTTCAGCGAAATGCGCCGGCCCTCGGCGAAATCCTCACGTTCCATGCCGAGCACGCGCTGGTACCAGGCGGCGATGATTTCGACGTCGGCGCAATTCAGCACGACGTGGTCGAGCCGGTCGACGGTGAAGCGCATCAGGACAACCCATCGAAGAAATCATTGCCTTTATCGTCGATGACGATGAAGGCGGGAAAATTCTCGACCTCGATGCGCCATACCGCTTCCATGCCGAGCTCGGGGAATTCGAGCACCTCGACATGGCGGATGCAATCCTGCGCGAGGCGGGCGGCCGGCCCGCCGACGCTGCCGAGATAGAAGCCGCCGAAGCGCCGGCAGGCGTCCCGCACGGCGGGGGAGCGGTTGCCCTTGGCCAGCATGATGAGGGACGCGCCACGCGCCTGGAACGCCTCGACATAGCTGTCCATGCGGCCGGCGGTGGTGGGGCCGAAGCTGCCGGTGGCGTAGCCGGCCGGAGTTTTGGCCGGGCCCGCGTAATAGACCGGGTGGTTGCGCAGATAATCCGGCAGGTCGCCGCCGGCATCGAGCCGTTCCTTGAGCCTGGCGTGGGCGATGTCGCGCGCGACGACCAGGGTGCCGGTGAGGGCGAGGCGGGTTTTGACCGGATAGGCGGCGAGTTGCGCGAGAATTTCCGGCATCGGCCGGTCGAGATCGACCGCGACGACCTCGCCGCCCAGGGTTTCGTCCGTCGCCTCGGGCAGGAAGCGCGCAGGGTCTGTCTCCAACTGTTCGAGATAGACGCCCTCGGGCGTGATCTTGCCGAGAATCTGCCGGTCCGCGCTGCAGGAGACGCCGATGCCGATGGGCAGGCTGGCGCCGTGCCGGGGCAGGCGGATGACGCGCACATCGTGGCAGAAATATTTGCCGCCGAACTGCGCGCCGATGCCGATCTGGCGTGTCAGATCGAGAATTTGCCGCTCCATCGCGACATCGCGGAAGGCGTGGCCGTCGGGGCTGCCGCTGGTCGGCAGGGTATCGAGGGAGCGGGTCGAGGCGGCCTTGACGGTTTGCATGGTCAGTTCCGCGGAAGTGCCGCCGACCACGACCGCGAGATGATATGGCGGGCAGGCCGAGGTGCCGAGCGTCAGCAGCCTGGCGCGCAGCCAGGCGAGGAAGCGTTCGGGGGTGAGGATGGCGCGGGTTTCCTGGTAGAGAAAGCTTTTATTGGCCGATCCGCCACCCTTGGCGATGAATTCGAAGCTATATTCCTCCTCGTGCGCGCCGCCGGGCGCGGCAAGGAGGTCGAGTTGCACGGGCAGATTATTGCCGGTGTTCACTTCCTCGAACATGCTGAGCGGCGCCATTTGCGAGTAGCGCAGATTGGTTTCGGTATAGGTGCGCGCGACACCGGCCGACAGTGCCTCCGCCTCGTTGCCCAGCACCCAGACGCGCTGGCCCTTGTGGCCGTGAATGATCGCGGTGCCGGTATCCTGACACATCGGCAGCACCCGGGCCGAGGCGATGGCGGCGTTTTTCAGCAGGTCGAGGGCGACGAACCGGTCGTTATCGGAGGCTTCGGGGTCGTCGAGAATGGCGCGCAACTGTGCGAGGTGCCCGGGCCGCAGCAGGTGCGAGACATCGCGAAAGGCCTGGAAGGCGAGGGCGCTCAGGGTTTGTGGCGCGATGGTGAGGATGCGGGTGCCGGCCGCGGGCTCGAGGGCAAGCCCGTCCAGGTCGAGCTTGCGCCAGGGGGTCTCGGCCGGGCCCAGCGGAAACATGGGCGTGTAGGCGGCGCCCCGGCGGGCGGCGGGCGCGGGCACGCGCCGTCAGTCCTTCCGGCGCCGGAACTTGTCCAGGCTGACCACGGCACCCGGCCCCTGCTCCTCGGGGGTGAGGCGGGGTGGCTCAGGCTCGGCCTCGGGCTCGGGCTCGGGGGTGGCCTGGTCGGGCGGCGGGGGGGTGAAGCGCAGGCCGAAGCGCACGAACGGGTCGGCGAATCCGACCAGGGCGGCAAACGGCACCACGAGCGTTGCCGGCACGCCGCCGAAGGACAGGCCGACGCGGAAGCCGCTTTCGTCGGGCGCGATCGCGAGGTCCCAGAACTGGTGCTGGAGCACGATGGTCATTTCCTCGGGGTATTTGGCGAGCAGGCGGGCCGGCACGGCCACCCCGGGGTAATCGGTGCGGAAGGTGATGTAGAAATGATGCTCGCCGGGCAGGCCGTGTTCGACCGCGTGGCGCAGCGCCTGCACCACCACGGCGCGCAACGCCTGCTCGGTCCAGGCATCGTAGGGCAACAGGCTGTCGGGCGGGGTCTGTGGGTTGTCTTCCATCACGCGGGCCAGATAGCAGCGAACGCGGCGGGAAACAAAGGCCGGCGCCGCCTGCCGGCGAAAGTGGGGGGTTTCTGTTGCCCGGTACCCCCCGAACCGCGCTAACGCTGCTTACGCAGCGAGAGCGAATGCCTCATGGTTATCATTGGCATTTGTCATACGGCCCGATAACGGCGGAACCATGCCGGGCAAAAGAGACGCCTTTACCACGCGTGTCGAGCCTGTTTCGCCCCCATGAGCCCCGGCAGACCGGGGGATGGTGGAGGCGCCGGGCACTGCCCCCGGGTCCACAACGTTTATTCCACGCATCGTTTATCGCCATAGCCGGCAAGCCGGCATGACGAATATAGGCGATCCGGGCCGGGGATGAAAGGGTGGGGCGAACGGGGTCGTGTCTCAGCCTGAGGTCCGGCACCGGAAGGTTTTTGTTGGACGCGCCTGCCGGCGCGAAGTCCGGCACCGGAGGTTTTTTGTTGGACGCGCCTGCCGGCGCGCAGTCCGGCACCGGCCCGCACCCCCACCCGGCCACCCATGGCAGTGTACGCTCGTGGGTGGCCGGGTGGGGGTGCGGGCCGGTGCCGGACTTGAAACAGAGCGTGCCCGGGGTATGGTGCGGGATGCTCAATCAGGAACAGACCGAGGCGATCGCGGCGGCGCGCGCCGCCCGCGCCGAGACCCGACGCCCGACCGTGGCCGCGCTGGAAGCCATGCTTTTCAACGCCATGCCGGTGCTGGACCACGGCTTCATCCGCGTGATCGACTATATGGGCGACGATGCGGCGGTGGTGCAGGCGGCTCGCGTCTCCTATGGCCGCGGCACCCGCAAAACCTCGGAGGATGAGGGGCTGATCCGCTACCTGATGCGGCATCGGCACTCGACCCCGTTCGAGATGTGCGAGATCAAATACCACGTCAAACTGCCGATTTTCGTGGCCCGGCAATGGATCCGGCACCGCACCGCCAATGTGAACGAATATTCGGCCCGCTATTCGATTCTGGACCGCGAGTTTTATCTGCCGGCGCCCGAGCATCTGGCCGCGCAATCGGCCAGCAACCGCCAGGGCCGCGGCGCGGTGCTGGCGGGCGAGGAAGCGGCCCGGGTTTTGCGGTTGCTGCGCGGCGATGCGACCCAATGCTATGATCATTACGCGGAAATGCTGAACGAGAACGATGCCGACCCCGACCGGCAGGGCCTGGCGCGCGAGTTGGCCCGCATGAACCTGACGCTGAACACCTATACGCAGTGGTACTGGAAGTGCGACCTGCATAATCTGTTGCACTTTTTGTCGCTGCGCGCCGATGCGCACGCGCAGCATGAGATTCGCGTCTATGCCGAGGCGATGCTGGCGACGCTGGACGCCTGGGTGCCGATGGTTGCCCGCGCCTTTCGCGACTATCGGCTGGGTGGCGCCCTGCTGTCGGCCCCGGCGCTTGCCGTGGTGCGGCGCAAGCTGCGCGGCGAGGCGGTGAGCGAGGCCGAGAGCGGCCTTTCGGCGCGGGAATGGCGGGAGTTGATGGCGTTGCTGACGGCTGAATGACGGCGCCCCAGCCAGCAGGCCGGGCCTGGCGCGGAACCCGCCGCGAGATGCGCGCGGTCGGCCGGGTTTATCGCCACTGGCACCAGCGCTTGCGCATGCAGGTGTGGTTTCCGCACGTGCCGCTGGCGATGGCCCTGGTGCTGGCCGGCGGCATCGCCATTCTGCCGACCATTCGCCAGTATGCGGCGCAGTATCTGCATTTGCATCTGGGCCTGCTGCTCAGTGCCATACACCCGCTGTCGGGGCGTATTCCCGCCCTGATACTGACCGGGGTGCCGACGGTCGCGGTCGGCGCGTTGCAATTGCTGATCGGCATCGGCCTGTTGGGCCGCTCGCGCATCGCCTGGCTGTCGGCCATCGGCATCACCATCGCGCAGCTTGTTCTGACGATTCGTCTCAGCCTGCCGGTCATTGTCGATGATACGACGATCTACCTGGCGGCCCTGCTGGGGGCGCTGCTGCTGGCGCGGAACAATTTCTCGCGCTCGTCCCTGGCCGCGGGCACGCTGTTCGCGGTCGCCTCGATTCTGGTGCTGATGCTGTATGGGGTGGTCGGCACGTTTCTGCTTGGCGCCGGCTTCACGCCGCCGATCACCAACCTGCCGGGCGCGTTCTATTTTGTCATCGTCACCATGTCGACGGTGGGGTATGGCGACATATTGCCGAAGACCAACGAGGCGCGACTGTTCGTGGTCTCGTTGATTCTGCTCGGGCTCACGGTGTTCGCCACCGCCATCACGGCGGTGATCGGGCCGGTGGTGCAAAGCCGGATCAACAATACTTTGGGCACGCGGAGAAAAAAGATGGCGCGCGTCGATCATTTCATCATTGCCGGAGATGGCGCGCTGGCGCGCAACACGGTGCGTGAATTGCGCCGCCGCGGCGAGCCGGTGCTGGTCATCATCGAGGAGGCCGATAGCGGCTTCGGCGACGCCGAGATCGTCATTGGCGACCCGACCGAACTGGATGTGCTGCGCGGCGCCGGAGGCGAGAAGGCGCGCGCGATTCTGGCCCTGTCGGACGATGATTCGGAAAACGCCTTCGTCGTGCTGGCGGCGCGGGAACTCAGCGCCAAGGTGCGCAAGGTGGCCGCGGTCAGTTCGCGGAAGAACCTGGAACGCGTGCGCCGCGTCGGGCCCGACATGGTGGTGGCGCCGCCGGTGTTCGGCGGCGAGGCCCTGGCGATGGTGCTGACCGAGGAGAAAATCGACGGCGACTGGCTGATGAACCGGTTTCTCGATCTGGGCACGCCGGATGGGCCGGGGTGATGCGGCGTTGCGCGGGCCCGCCGCCCTAGCGTGACGCCGGGGCGCACAGCGCCTGCACCGCGGCGGCGAGGCCCGGGGCATGCGGAATGCCGGCCTGGTGCATGGCCAGTTCGGCCGCGCCGAGCATGCCGAGCAGCATGGCCTCGTTCAGGTCGCCCATATGGCCGATGCGGAAAATCCGGTCCCGCATCAGCCCCAGATCCCCACCGAAGCACACGTTGAGCCGCGCGCGCGCGACATCGCGCAGGGGGGTGGCGGTGTGGCCGGGCGGCAGCAGGATGGTGCTGACGGAATCGCTCTGGCGGGCCGGGTGCTGGCAGTAGAGCATGGGCCCTTGCCCGGCGCCGCCCCAGGCGGCGATGGCAGCCCGGGTGGCGTGGGCCAGGCGCTGATGACGGGCGAGCACGGCGGGCAGGCCTTCCGCCGCGATCAGGTCAAGCCCGGCGGCGAGGCCGCGGAACAGATTGGCGGGCACCGTGCCGAGGCTGTGGCGCAGCGGCCGGTTGAGCATGCGTGACCAGTCGAAATAGGCGCGTGGCAGGCGGGCCTGTTGGTGGCGGGCCAGCGCCCGCGGGCCGGCGATGGTGAAGCCGATGCCGGGCAGGGTCATGAGCCCTTTCTGGCTGCTGCCCATGGCGGCATCCACACCCCAGGCGTCGAGCGCCAGGGGCAGTGACCCGGCCGAGGACACGATGTCGAGCAGCAACAGGGCCGGGTGACCGGCCGCGTCGAGCCGGGCGCGGACCTCGGCGGCGGGCAGGGTGACGCCGGAGGCGGTGTCGTTATGCACCACGGCGACGGCGCTGATGCGGTGCGTGGTATCCTGTCGCAGCGCCTCGTCGAGACGCTCGACATCGACGCCGCGGCGCCAATCGGCCGGCAGGGTGACGATGGTCAGCCCGAGCGCGCGGCCGATGCCGGTCCAGAAGCCGGAGAAAATGCCGGATTCCAGCATCAGGATGGTATCGCCGGGCGAGAACAGGTTGGCGAAGGTCGCTTCCCAGGTGGCGTGGCCGGCGGCGGCGTAGAAGAAAATCTCGTTTTCGCTGCCGACCACGGCGCGCAGGCCGTGCACGCAGCGTTCGTAGACCGACTGGAACTCGGCGGCGGCGAAATCCTCGACCGGGCGGGCGATGGCCTGCATGACCGCCTCGGGGATGTTGGTGGGCCCGGGGGCGGCATAAAGCGGGCGGCCGACGGGCCGGCCGGGAGGCGAACCAGACGGTGTGGTTTGGCGCATGAAACGGAATTTAGCGCACGGTTTGATGGAAGGAAGTCCGGCACCGGAAGCTTGATGGGACGCGCCTGCCGGCGCGCAGTCCGGCACCGGAAGCTTTTTGTTGGACGCGCCTGCCGGCGCGCAGTCCGGCACCGGCCCGCACCCCCACCCGGCCACCCATGGCAGTTTACGCTCGTGGGTGGCCGGGTGGGGGGGCGGG
>DAIDIQ010000052.1 GCA_027459285.1 Acetobacteraceae bacterium | reverse complement strand
GCGGTGCATCGAGGTGATCACCGGGCGGGGGATGAATTCCGGCGGCGCGATACGCCATGAATTTCCGCACTGGGTCAATAACGGGCTGGTGCGACGGCATATTCTGGCGGCCAGTCACCCGAGCCCGACGAATGCGGGGTCGGTGCTGGTGTTGCTGCGCCGTAAGCGCGGCGGGCAGACCGAGCATGCCGCGCGGCGATAGGCTTGCCGCCGCGGGGCAAAGGCTGGCATTACGGCCGGCCCGTCGGTAAGCTCGGCCTCGGGTATGCGGGCGTAGTTCAATGGTAGAACGGCAGCCTTCCAAGCTGCATACGAGGGTTCGATTCCCTTCGCCCGCTCCATGATGTTCGGCAGGGGTGGCGCGGGTATGGTCGCATGAGACGGACGGATGCCGCGGCGTAAACCAAAGAGCGCGCTGCCGACCAAACTATGCCCGGTTTGCCAGCGGCCGTTCACGTGGCGGCGGAAATGGGCCCGTGACTGGGAAAATGTGCGCTATTGCTCGGACGCGTGCCGGGAAGGCACCAGATCGGGCGCGGCATTGCGCCGGCCTGCGCCATAGCGAGAATACCCGGCCCTAACCAGCCAGCACCAAGGCCGCAACGATCAGCCTCGACCCCCCTGGTATCAGGCCTCGATCCGGCGCAGCAGGGCGTTGGTGAAGGCCTCGGTGGTGGCCTCACCGTTCAGGTCTCGGGTGCGGACGGCATCGACACACAAGGTGAGGCGCACCGCCTCACGCAGGCGGGCGGCGAGATCGATGCAGCCGACATGGTCGAGCATCATGGCGGCGGCACCGATGACAGCGAGCGGGTTGGCGCTGCCTTGGCCGGCGATATCGGGCGCGGAACCGTGCACGGCCTCGAAGATGGCGGCATGCTCGCCGATATTGGCGCCAGGGGCGAGGCCGAGGCCGCCGACCAGACCCGCGAGCAGATCGGACAGAATATCGCCGAACAAATTGGTGGTGACGATGACATCGAACTGCCACGGGTTCATGACCAGTTGCATCGCGCAGGCATCGACGATGCGTTCATCCATTTCCACGCGGCCGGCATAGTCCTGCGCGACATCGCGCCCGACCTGCAGGAACAGGCCGGTGAGAATTTTCAGGATGTTCGCCTTGTGCACGATGGTGACCTTGCGGCGGCCATTGGCGAGCGCGTACTCGAAGGCGAAGGTGATGATGCGCCGGCACTCGGCGCGGGAATTGAAGCCGGCCGACATGGCGATGGCCTGGGCATCGTCGCCGACCGGGATGTAATGCTCGAGGGCCGCGTAGAAGCCCTCGAGATTTTCGCGCACCAGCACGATGTCGATATCGTCGAAGCGGCCGCCGGGAATGAGGGTGCGGGCCGGGCGGACATTGGCGAACAGGCTGAATTCCTGTCGCAGCGCCACATTGACCGATTTGAAGCCGCCGCCGACCGGGGTGGTGAGCGGGCCCTTGAGGGCGAGGCGGGTGCGGCGGATGCTGTCCAGGGTTTCGTTGGGCAGCGGGCTGCCATGCGCCGCGATGCCGGCGATGCCGGCCTGCTGCACGTCCCACGTGAACGGGGCGCCGAGTGCCGCGAGCACCCGGGTGGTGGCATCGATGATTTCCGGGCCGATGCCATCACCGGGAATGAGCGTTGCCTCGATCGTCATGCCGATACCCCGATTTTGCCCCGACACCGTGCCAGGGACCGGTGCTGACGCTCAGTCAGCCTTTCGGCAAGGGCTCGGGATTGGGCGAGAGGGTGCGCAGATAGGCGATGACATCGGCACGGGTCTTGGCACTGTCGATGCCGGCATAGGACATGCGCGTCCCCTCGACGACCGAGCGGGGGTTGGAGAGCCACTGATTGAGTTCGGCATAGGTCCAGGGGCCCTTGATGGCCTTCAGACCGGCCGAATAGTCGAAGCCGGCCATGTGGGCGTGCGGGGCGCCGACGATGCCATAGAGATTGGGACCGACCTTGGCGGGACCGCCCTTGTTCCAGGTATGACAGGCGACGCAGACCTTGTTCATGAACGCCTCGCCCTGGCTGGGGTCAGCCTTGACCAGCAGCGGCGCGATGGGCGGCAGGGCGGCAGGCTTGGCGGCGGGGGCGGCGGTGGATTGCGTCGGCACGTCGATCTTGATGGCGGTGTGCTTGAGTTCCTTGGTGGTGACGAGGCCCTTGGCGACGAACCCGGCCATCATGAAGGCGATGCCCGACAGCAGGATGGATGCCGCGGCTTTGTTCAAGAACAGGCTGTCAGTCATTGCGTCTGGTCCCCGAGCTTCAGTTCCGGCCAACCCCGCGCCGGCGCGGACGTGCACATTCGCACCGCACCATAAAGAGATAGTCTCTGGTGCGGCAAGCCGTGGCTGGCCTATCAGGCGCGCAAAGCTGGATGTCGTCGCATGACCGATCCGATTATCATCATTCCCGCCCGCATGGGCAGCACGCGCCTGCCGGACAAGCCTTTGGCGCGGATCGGCGGGCGGCCGATGGTGCTGCACGTGCTGGAACGGGCGCTTGCGGCGCGCGTGGGGCCGGTTGCGGTGGCGTGCTGCGACGTGGCGGTGTTCGAGGTGGTGACCGCCGCGGGGGGACTTGCGGTGATGACCGACCCGGACCTGCCGAGCGGGTCGGACCGGGTGCACGCGGCACTGGACACGCTTGACCCCGAGGGGCGGCACGAAATCGTGATCAACTTGCAGGGTGATCTGCCGGCGATCGAACCCGCCGATGTGGCCCGGGTGCTGATGCCGCTGCGCGACCCCGATTTCGACATCGGCACGCTCGTGGCGCCGTTGGCCCCGGCCGACGCCGCGCTGGCCTCGACCGCCAAGGCGGCCTGCGCGTTCCGGCCCGGGCAGGCGGTGGCGCGCGCGTTGTATTTTTCGCGCGCGACGATTCCGTGGGGCGATGGGCCGTTCTGGCACCATATCGGGGTGTATGCCTTCAGGCGGTCGGCGCTGGCGCGCTTCGTGACGCTGCCACCCTCGGCACTGGAAGAGCGGGAAAAACTCGAGCAGTTGCGGGCGCTGGATGGCGGGCTTGCCATTGGCTGCGCGGCGATTGCCACGGCGCCACCGGAAGTGAACACGCCCGAAGACCTGACGCGGTTGCGCGCGCTGCTGGGTGGACCCGGCTGATGCGCGTGATTGCGTTTCAGGGCCTGCCAGGCGCCTATTCGGACCTGGCCTGCCGCACCGCCGACCCGGAGGCGTTGACCCTGCCATGCCCGACCTTCGAGGCGGCGCTGGACGCGGTGCGCGAGGGGCGGGCGGCGCGGGCAATGATGCCGTGCGAGAACAGCCTGGCCGGGCGGGTGCCGGATTTGCACCGGTTGCTGCCGGGCAGCGGTCTGGCCATCGTGGGCGAGCATTTTCAACGCATCGAGCATTGCCTGCTGGCGCCACGCGGCGCGACGATCGGGGGCATCCGGCGCGTGCATTCGCACGCGGTGGCGCTGGGACAGGTGCGGCGCATACTGGCCGAACTGGATGTGGCGGCGGTGACCGAGGCCGATACGGCCGGGGCGGCACAATTGGTGGCACGTTGGAACCGCCCCGAGGATGCGGCGATTGCCAGCAGCCTGGCGGCGGAAATCTATGGGCTGGAAATTCTGCGCCACAATGTGGAGGACGCCGCGCATAACACGACGCGCTTCTACATCATGGCCCGCCACCAGGCGCCGCCACCAGCGGATACGGCGCGGCTGATGACGACCTTCGTGTTCCGGGTGCGCAACGTGCCGGCGGCGCTGTACAAGGCGCTGGGCGGTTTCGCGACCAACGGCGTGAACCTGACGCGCCTGGAAAGCTATATGGTGAACGGGGATTTCACCGCGACCCAGTTTCTGTGCGACGTGGAAGGCCACCCGGCTGAAAAATCCCTGACATTGGCATTGGAGGAATTGAGGTTCTTCAGCCACGAGGTGACGGTGCTGGGCACGTATGCGCAGGCACGCAAACGGGGGTGAGGACCGGCAATATTTTACAATGCTCTGGCATTGAGGCCTCCACGGGTTGTCCTCGGCGAGGCGGAGTCAGCTTTCAGGTCTTTTGTTTGAAGCGGCAGCGCCGGGTCAGCACAAAAGTATTACAGCGGATTTGCAGACCGAAGGATCGAGATTCAAATCCCTCACTCGGCACCAGCGTGCCGCAACGCTTCCAGCGCCACCACCTCCCGTTCGGTGGCGGCATTCGCCGCCGCCTCGATCCGCCGGTACAGGGCCACCACCTGCTCGCCTAAATCCGTCAATGTCGCGCCGCCGCCCTGCGCGCCACCTGGCGCCGTAACCACCACCGGGGCCCCGAAGCAGCGCGCAATGTCGGCGACCAACGTCCAGGCCCGCCGATAGCTCATGCCCATTTCACGCCCCGCCGCGGCAATGCTGCCGTGCCGGGCTATGCCTTCCAGCAGGTCGGCCCGCCCAGGGCCCACCACGTCACCGCCACGCAGCACCACGCGCACATGCAGCCCGAGCCGCTCGGGGTGCCGCACGCTAGCCACGGCACGACCGGGTCAGAACGCCATGCGCGCGGTCAGAATCCAGTTGTGGTCGTAAAGCGGCACCAGCTCCGGCTCGAACTGAGTTTTTGGTGATACCGCGAACTGGTAGCCGACCCCGAAAATCGCCTTCAACCGACCGGTCAGATGAAACCGGCCGAAAATGATCCCCGGGGTCAGAAAAATCTGGTTCTTGCCGCCGCGCTGCGATCCGTTCAGCCATACCGTGTCGTTCACCTCGAATTCAGGCCAGAAATACTGCAACACATGCGCCTGAAACGCCACATTGGTGGCCCACTGCGCGCCGAGACCAGGCAGTCGCGCCAGCGGTATCGAAACCCCGGTCGTCGCCTGCACATCGAACGGACCAAACCCCTGGCCCGCGGCAAGCGTCGGCGTGATGACGCTGGTATGCTGCGTGAAATGCCGCCCGCCAACCGACCCGGACAGCGCCAGAAAGGCGGTTACGATCCGATCGCCATGCGCCGCGTTTTCGCTGAACAGGCGCTGCTTGATCAGCACGGTCGGCCCATCCGCCCATCCCGCCTCCGTTTTGCCATGCTCGGTCTTGGTCTCATAGGCGGGCGGCCCGATAATGACCTCGTTGCTGGTGGTCGGAATAAACTCCAGCCCCTTGCCGGTTCCGTAATTATCGACCGTCGCGCCGTTCGGCAGGTGCTCCCAATACTGGTCGTAGCGATATTCCTGCTCCAGGCGCGGCGTCACGGTCACCAGCGGTGTCATCCAGCTCGGCTGAGACTCCTGGGCCTCACGCACCCGGTCGAACCAATGGTCGAAATACGCCGCAAGCCCGGAATCGACCCGCGCCACCGGCGCCGGCGCGCTACCCGGAACCGGCGCCGGCGCACCCGCTTGCGGCAGCGGTGCCTCGGTTTGCGCCCGCGCCAGCGCCGGCACCAGCAACAAGCCGAGCGCGAGCGCCATTGATTGCGCCAAACTACCAGGCATGGGTGACCTCCGATAACAGGACCGATGCGCTATATCCGCACGAATATAACGAAACGGCAAGCCATGCCGCCATCAAACCGCGCCCCGACAGGAACGCGCTGCATTCGTATCGGATCGGCACCGGCCGTGTGCTTACTTGAAGTCCGGCACCGGCCCGCACCCCCACCCGGCCACCCATGGCAGTGTACGCTCGTGGGTGGCAGGGCAGGGGGTGCGGGCCGGTGCCGGACTTCACGTGAGCATGTGGGGGTGCGGGCCGGTGCCGACTTAACCTGATTGCGCTCTAAACCGTTATTTAGTTGTGACACCGGTGCAACGCGGCTGTACGCTGGTTGCCGGCTCTGGGTAAGCAAGCGCCACCGCATGGTCCGGTCCCGGCAGCAGACCTCACCCTTCGCAGGCAAGGAGTTCCGGCGGTTGTTGAACATGGACGAATCGCGCCCGCCCCCATCACCCGTCGCCGGCACCCGCCTGCGGTTGCTGCTGGTCGAGGACGATTCCGAGATCGCCGCCGAAATCGCCGCCGATCTCGGCCAGCGCGGCTATGACATCACCCATGTCGACGCCGGCGACCAGGCGGTGCCGGTGGCCGAGCACGGCCAGTTCGACCTGCTGATCGTCGACCGCATGCTGCCCGGCCTGGACGGGCTATCCGTGATCGAACGACTGCGTGAGGAAAACATTCGCGTGCCGGTACTCGTGCTCAGCGCCTTGACAGCGGTCGATGAGCGGGTGCGCGGCCTGAAGGCCGGTGGCGATGATTATCTGACCAAGCCGTTCGACCTGTCTGAACTCGCCGCCAGGGTAGAGGCGCTGCTGCGCCGCCCGCTCGAGACGCGTGACACGCTGCTCCGCGTCGGCCAGCTTACCCTCGATCTGATCGAGCGCGAGGCAGAGCGCAATGGCCGCCGCATCGAATTGCTGCCACGTGAATTCAAGCTGCTGCAATATCTCATGCGCCGTCCAAACCAAGTCGTCACCCGCGCCATGCTGCTGGAGGATGTCTGGCATTACCGGTTCGTGCCGCAGACCAACCTGGTCGATGTCCATATCGGCAAGCTTCGTCGCAAGCTCGACCTGCCGGGCGAGTCGACCCTGATCGAAAGCATTCGCGGCACGGGTTTCCTGTTTCGTGAAATTGAATGAGGCCTTCCGCACCGGCACGTTCCGGGCCACCGTCGTCGGCTCGCTTTTCTTCGCCGCCGCCATGCTGTTGCTATATGGCTTCCTGTTCTGGCAGACCGCCGGCTACGAACGCGCCCGCATCAACGCTTTTCTGATCAGTGAAAGCAAGGCGCTGCTGCAGGAATCACCCAGCCAGCAACTCCATGATGTCGAAACCCGCTTCGCCGGAGACCTGCATCGACTGACCTTCGCTGCCATTTTCAGCGCCGATGGCCGCGTCGAGGGTGGCGATATCAGCGCCTACCCGCCTGGGCTCGTGCTCGATGGCGCGGTGCACAGCGTCATCGTCATGCGTCCCGGCCCGCACGGCCCCATCCGCGAACGCGCCCGCGCTCTCGGCAGCCGCCTGCCGGACGGCCGCTTGTTGATCGTCGGCCGCACCGAGGCCGATCTGGCGAAATTGCGCGCCATCCTGTCGCGCGGGTTCGTGCTCGGCCTCGCACCCGGCATCGCGCTCGCCCTGCTCGCCGGCACGCTCGCCAGCGTGCGCATGCTGGCGCGCATCGCCACCCTCAACCAAACCATCGCCCGCATCATGGCCGGCGAAATCGACGCCCGCCTGCCGGTCAATCGCTCGCGTGACGCGGTCGACCGACTCGCGCTCAGCGTCAACCGCATGCTCGACCGCATCGAACAATTGATCCATGAGGTCCAGGGCGTGGGTGACGACATCGCGCATGATCTGCGCACGCCGCTCGCACGCGCCAGATCGCGCCTCGAGGGCGGCAGGCTGCGTGCCCTCACGCGAGAGGAATTGGGCCAGGTGGTCGATCGCGCCATCGCCGATCTCGACCAGACCTTCACCACCATCACCGCGCTCCTGCGCATCCGGCACATCGAAACCAGCGAGCGCCGCACCAATTTCGGCGATGTCAACCTCACCGCCCTCCTCAAGGAGGCGCAGGACCTCTATCAGCCAGTGGCCGAATTGCGCGGCCAGACCATCGACATGCGCGACGGACCCGCCGTCACCGTGGTCGGCGACCGTGACCTGCTGTTCGAGGCCGTCGCCAACCTGATCGACAACGCGGTGAAATTCTCACCAGAGGGCGGCAAGGTGATGATTTCCGTCCACGAGGACGGTAAACTGGGCCCGATCATGCGCATCGCCGATTCCGGCAGCGGCATCAAGCTGGCCGAGCGGGACGCGGTGTTGCGCCGCTTTTACCGCGCCGATCCCAGCCGCCACGCCGCCGGCACCGGGCTCGGCCTCAGCCTGGTCGCCGCCATCCTCCGTCTGCATGACTTTCAGCTTACCATGGCTGACGCGGACAGCATGTTCACGATCGAAATACGTTGCAGGCCAACCGCCGGAACGGCGTGACGCCGGAGCACCGACAAAGCCTCTTCCGGCGCACCAGGCAGGCAGAGGCTTGTTGGCGTTCGATTTTGCAAACGGGAACCCCCGACTTGCCCGTGCTTTCAGGATGGTGGGCGCGACAGGGATTGAACCTGTGACCCCCGCCGTGTGAAGGCGATGCTCTACCGCTGAGCTACGCGCCCATCCTTAAGAGGGGGGCTGAATAGGTCGAAATAAGCCGCGCTGCAAGCATGGGAGCGGATTTTCGTGGCCTAAACAGGTAGCAGAATCGTTGCCTGCGCGCCGCCCTGGGCGCGGTTTGCCAGTGTCACGTCACCGCCATGGGCGCGCAAGATATTTCGGGCAATCGGCAGACCGAGACCGAAGCCGCCGGTTTCCCGGTTGCGGCTGGCTTCGGCGCGGTGAAACGGGTCGAACACGCGCGGCAGTTCCTCGGGCGGAATGCCCGGGCCATCATCCTCGATGATGATGCGGACCATGCGCGTGCCGGCCTGATTGACATTCCGGTTCTGGGTGGGTGGTTCCAGCCGCACACAGGCGCCGCCACCATAATTGATGGCATTGCCGACGAGATTGGCGATTGCCCGCTTCATGGCAAGCGAGCGCGATTGCACCCGGAAATGTTCGGGCCCCTGATAAATCAATTTTTCCGCGACTTCGGGCCGCGCGTCGGATGCCTCGTCCAGCACGGTCTGGACCAACACCGCCAGATCGATCGCGGTCACGGGCTCGCTGCTGGCCACGTCGCGGCCGAATGCCATGGTGGCGTTCACCATGGCTTCCAGCTCGTCGATATCGGTCAGCAGGCGGTGCCGCATTTCCTCGTCATCGACGAATTCGGCGCGGAGTTTCAGCCGCGTGATCGGGGTGCGCAGATCGTGCCCGATCGCGGAGATCAGGAAGGTGCGGTCCGAGACGAAGCGCCTGATCCGTTCCGCCATGAGATTGAAGGCGGTGGTGGCGCGGGCCAGTTCGGCCGGCCCGTTCTGCGGCAATGGCGGGGCATTGAAGTCCCGGCCCAGGCGGTCCGC
>DAIDIQ010000048.1 GCA_027459285.1 Acetobacteraceae bacterium | reverse complement strand
CTGGCCAGATAGCCGGCGAATGGGATGATGATTTCCGACGGCAGAGGCAGGCAGGCACTTTCCAGCGCCATCAGCGCGACGATGGCCGGATAACCGCCGGCGGCGATCAGCGCGGTCAGGAAATGGGCAAGGGCGGCCATGATGCGTTCCGGTCAACTGCCGTGCGGTCTATCAGGCCATGCATGACCGAGGCCATGGGCGGAAAGCGCGGCGGACGCGGATGACAGGATTTTTCCGGTTCCCGATTCGCAAAACAAACCCATCTGAACACCAGAGGGTCCGGGGGTCATGGCCACGCGCAAGATCATACCTGTCGTTGTTGGCATGGCGTTGTCGGCGTGCAGCGTGATCGGCGTGCGCGCGGGCACCGAGGAGCCGCGATACAGCGTGATCGGGCATGTCGGACCGATCGAGATACGCCAGTATGCGGCCCGGATTGCCGCGGAGACGCTGGTGGCGCGCGATGAGGAACAGGCACGCTCGGTCGGGTTTCAGCGTTTGGCCGGCTATATTTTTGGCGGCAATCACGCGCGGGCACGCATCGCGATGACGGCGCCGGTGGCGCAGGCACAGGCCGGCGCCGGCGCCGCGAGGACGATCGCGATGACGGCGCCGGTGGCCGAGGCAAAAGAGGGCGATGCCTGGGTCATTCGGTTTTTCATGCCGGCCAGGGAAACGATGGCGGATTTGCCCGTGCCCAATGACAGCCGGGTGCGCCTGGTGAGCGTGCCCGCGCAAACCTATGCGGTGCTGCGGTTTTCCGGCGTGCCGACGCCCCACCGGGTGATGGCGAAAACGAAGGCGCTGTTGGCCGGTCTGGGCGGCGCCGCGTGGCGCCCGGACGGTCAGCCGGTGGCCTGGTTTTACGACCCGCCCTGGACCCTGCCGCCGCTGCGCCGCAACGAGGTGGCTGTCCCCGTCTCGAAATAGCGGTCTCGACATAGCGACGAGGCTTTTTCTGCCGCGTGCTGGCGCGCCGCTACTCCGCCGCCACCGGCAGGGGTTCGACCATGGCGGTGGCTTTTTGCAGATCGACTGACAATAGCCGGCTGACGCCGCGTTCCTGCATGGTGACGCCGTGCAGGCGGTCCATGCGGGCCATGGTCAGGTGGTGGTGGGTGATGACCAGGAAGCGCGTGCCGGTTTCGGCCACCATGTCGGTGAGCAGGGTGCAGAACCGCTCGATGTTGGCATCGTCGAGGGGCGCGTCCACCTCGTCCAGCACGCAGATCGGCGCGGGGTTGCAGCGGAAGACCGCGAAAATGAGCGAGAGCGCAGTCAGCGCCTGTTCCCCGCCGGAGAGCAGGCTGAGGGTGGCGAGTTTCTTGCCGGGTGGTTCGGCGTAGATCTCGAGCCCCGCCTGCAACGGATCGTCCGAGCCGACCAGCGCCAGATGGGCACGGCCGCCGCCGAACATGCGCGTGAAAAGATGGCGGAAATGCCGGTCGATATCGGCGAACACGGTGTTCAGCCGCTCCCGCCCCTCGCGGTTGAGGTGACCGATGCTGCCGCGCAATTTGTGGATCGCCTCGGTCAGTTCGGCGTGGTCGCGATCGACCGTCTCGATGCGGGTCTCAAGCTCGGTGGCCTCGAGGTCGGCGCGCAGATTGACCGGACCCATCTCATCACGCTCACGCACCAGACGTTCGGCGCGGCGGCGGGCACGGTCCTCGGCCTCGGGGGATAGATCGTCCGGGGTCGCGAGGTCGGGGTTGGCGCCGAGCCGCTCCAGCACACGCTCGGCGATCGTGCCCCAGGCGGTATCGGCGGCGCGCTGGTCGGACTGGGCGCGCAGCACGGCTTCCCGCGCGGCGGCGAGCGCCAGTTCAGCGGCACGGTCGGCGCTGCTGGCGGCGTCATGCGCGCGTTCAGCCTCGCGCAGCAGGGTGGCGCAGGCGCGGTGACGGGCCTCGGCGCCGGCCTGTGCCTCGGTTGCGTCATCGACCGCGTCATCGAGCCGGGCGGGGGCGGATTCGCGCTCGACGACCAGGGCGCGGGCCGCCTCGATGCGGGTGGCAAGATCAGTGGCGCGGGACGCGGCGTCATGCGCGCGGGCCTGCCAGGCGGCGCGTTCCGGGCCGATGGCGGCGAGCCGGGCGGCGCGGCTTGCTGCCTCGGTCGTCAGGGCGGCGTGGGCGGCGGCGGCCTCTGCCTCGGCCGCGCGGGCGCTGTGCAGGGCGGTGCGGGCGGCATCGAGGGCGGCGGCGCTGGCGCGCGGGTCTGGCAGCGCGGCATGGGAAGCGCGGGCGGCGGCAAGCTCGGTCGCGGCTTCGGCCTGGGCCTGGTTCAGGCGGGCCGCCTGGGCGTCCAGGGCGGCGAGACGGGCAGCGGCTTCATCGGCGCGGCGGCGCAGTGTGTTTTCCGCATCGCGGGCACGGTCGAGCCCGGTCACCGCGTCACGCCGGGCCGCGCGGGCCTGTTGTTCGGCGGCGGTGGCGGCGCGTTCCGCCTCGGCCGCCTCGGTCGCCATTTGGCGGGCGGTGGCCAGCGTGGCCTCGGCGCTGGTCAGGGCGGTGCGCAGCATGGCGAGCTTGTTGCGCTGGGTCAGGCGAATGGCGGCGGGGCTGGCCGCGCCTTCCCGCTGCACGAAGCCGTCCCACCGGTAGACGCCGCCCTGGCGGGTGACCAGGACCTGCCCGGCGGCGAGGCTTGCCTGAAGGTCCGGCTGATCTTGGGTGGGGTCTGAGTCGAGCAGGAAGACATGGTCCAGCGCCCGGGTGAGTTCGGGCGGCACGGCCACGCGTTGCGCCAGCGTCACGGTGCCGGCGGGGGGCGCGGCCGGCGAGGCAACGGGCGGCAGGGCGCGCATGTGCCGGGGCGAGGCGGGATCGGCCGAAAGATCGAGCAGATCGGCGAGGGCGGCGCCGATCGCGGCCTCCAGCCCATCGGGCACGACGAGGCTGTCGATCAGTGGCGCGGCGCTGCCGTGATGGGCGGCGAGCACCTCGGCCAGGGCGTCGATCTCGGCGGCGAGGCGGGCGCGGGCGGGCTCGGCCTGATGCAGGGCGGCGCGCGCATCCTGATGGCGGGTGATGGCGGCGGCGCGGGCGGCCTCGGCGGTTTCGAGCGCGCTGAGCGAGGCGGCCAGGGCCGCTTCGGCCGCCGCGGTCACGGACGCGGCGTGGGCAAGGGCTGCCGGGTCCGGCGGGGTGATGGCGGCGCGCTGGCGGACAAGCGCCGCCTGTTCGGCGGCGAGCGCCGCCTCGGCGCGTTCGGCGCGGCGCAGCGCCTCGATCAGGGATTGGGCGCGGGCCAGCAGGGCGGCCTGCTCGGCGGTGGCGGCGGCGAGCGCGGCATCAGCCTGTTCACGCGCGAGCATGGCCTGCTGGTGGGCGCGGCTGGCCTGGTCGGCACGCGACTGGTGGCCGGCTTCGGCGGCGGCGAGCCTTGCCTGTTCGGCCTCGAGCGTGGCGAGCGCTGCCTCGGCATCACGGGTCAGGGCCTCGGTGTGGGCCTGGTCATGGGCGAGGCGCCCGGCCAGGTCCCGCGCCTCGGCCAGGGCACGGCGGGCGGCGTTTTGCGCGCCGGCGGCCTGTTCGGCGGTGATGCGGGCGCGCTCCAGGGCGGTGCGGGCCTGGGCCTCGGCCTCACGCAAGGGGGGCAGGGCATCACTGGCCGCGTGCGCGGCGGCGGCGGCGGCACGCGCGGCGGTGGCGGCGGCCTCCGCCTGCGTTTGGGCCTGGGCCAGGCTGGCATTGGCCAAGGCGCGGGCGGCGGCGGCGCGGGCATGCTGCACGGCGAGATAATCAGCCTCGGCGGCGCGAATGAGACCGGAGAGGTTGCGATAGCGGGCGGCCTGCTTCGCCTGCTTCTGCAAGCCGGCAAGCTGGGTGGAAAGCTGCGCCCGCAGATCCTCGGCCCGGGCGCCATTGGCCTCGGCCTGACGCAGCTTGAGTTCAGCCTCGTGCCGGCGGGCGGCGAGGCCGCCAATGCCGGAGGCTTCCTCGAGGATGGCGCGCCGATCCTCGGGGCGGGCATTGACCAGGGTGCCGACGCGGCCCTGGCTGACGATGGCCGAACCGCGCGCGCCGGAGGCGAGATCGGCGAACAGGGTTTGCACGTCGCGGGCGCGGGCTTCACGGCCATTGACCCGATAGGCGCTGCCGGCGCCGCGTTCGATGCGGCGGGTGACCTCGAGTTCGGCCTGGCCGTCGAAGGGCGGCGGGAAGGCGGTGCTGGCGGCGTCGAGGGTGATGGTCACCTCGGCCACGTTACGGGCAGCGCGGTTGGCGGTGCCGGCGAAAATGACATCGTCCATTTCGCCGCCGCGCAGCGATTTGGCGCTGGATTCGCCCATGGCCCACCGCAGCGCCTCGACCACGTTGGACTTGCCGCAGCCATTGGGGCCGACAATGCCGGTCAGCCCGGGCAGAATGTCCAGCAGCGTGGGTTCGGCGAAGCTTTTGAACCCGGCAATGCGCAGCCGCGACAGGCCGACCGGCATGACGATCAGGGGCGGCGGAGGGCGGGGACGCGGTGGCTCATGCCTTGACCCCGGCGAAATCGCAGAATTCCTTGAACGACAACTCACCCGAATGCTGTTTGGTGCCGCAGCGGAAGGTGGGGGTGGCGTCGATGTGATATTGCTCGGTGTCCTTCTGCTGTTGGGCGGCGATGGCCTGACGCAGCGCGTCATCGGCGACCACGGCCTTGAAGCGGTCTGGCGACAGGCCGGCCAGCAGCGCCTCCTTGCCGAGCGCCGCGGTGGAATTGCCGCCCTCGGGGTCGAACGCCCAGTCATTCTGGCTGGCGAACAAAGCGAGGCAGAACGGCTCGTAGCGTTCCGGCGGCAGGGCACGGGCGACCATGCAGGCGGTCATCGCCACCTGGTCGAGCGGATAATCGTGATAGAGGAAACGGACCTTGCCGGGCGTGATCAGCTTGGTGGTGATTTCGGGCATGACCTCGTTGGCGAAGCGGGCGCAATGGGTGCAGGTGAGGGAAAAGAACTCCTCGACCGTGACCGGGGCGGTGGGGCTGCCATAGGTGCGGGGCGACATCATGGCGCTGAGCGGCGGCAGCAGCGAGTCGGCGAGGGCCGGGGCCAGGGCGGCGCCGGCCATGCTTGCACCAACAAGTGATAGTAGGGAACGACGCGAAACCAGCATGGAGACCTCAAGATGTTGTATAGCGTCGGATCGCCCCGACGTCGAGCGGAACCGATGCCGCGCCGCTAGAAAAGGCTCAAGCCGGGCCGGTGTCCAGCGCGGCGGCGAGCGCCAGCAGCGCATCCCGCACGGGGCCGTCGGGGAAATCACGCAAGCGGGCGGCGTGCGCGGCCGGGTTGGGCGTGGGGCGCGGGCGGGGGGGATGAGGCAGCGACTCGGCGCCGGGCAGGGGGCCTTGCGCGAGGCGCAGGCGGGTGGCGCGGGCACCGCCCAGATGGGCATTGACGCGGGCCAGAAGCGCATCGGCGATATGTTGCAGTTCGAGCGCGGCGGGGCCGGGGCAGAGCAGCGTGAGCGTGCCATTGGCAAGCCGGGTGGGCTGGCTGATGGCGGCGATGCGGGGGCCGACGATGAGCGGCCAGTCAGCCGCCAGGCGGGCGGTGGCTGAGGTGGCGCGGGCCAGGGCCGGGCGGGCAATGCCGGGGACGATGGCGCCGAGCGATCTGGGCCCGGTGGAACGAAACGCGGAATCGCTCATGCGCGGCCTGTTGGAATGGTACGATCGGCACCGGCGGGATTTGCCGTGGCGGGCCGCAGCCGGCACGGTGCCAGACCCGTATCGGGTTTGGCTGTCCGAGGTGATGCTGCAACAAACCACCGTGCAAGCCGCCGGCCCGTATTATGCGCGGTTTCTGGCACGGTTTCCAAGCATCGAGGCGTTGGCGGCGGCGGATGAGAGCGCGGTGCTGCGCGCCTGGGCGGGGCTGGGCTATTACGCCCGGGCCCGCAACCTCCATGCCTGCGCGCGCCGGGTTGCGACATCGGGCGGGTTTCCCCGGACGCTGGACGGGTTGCGGGCGCTGCCCGGCATTGGCGCCTATACGGCGCGGGCGATTGGCGCGATTGCGTTTGGTGTGCCGGTGCTGGCGGTGGACGGCAATGTGGAACGGGTTTTGTGCCGGCTGGGGGCCATAACCACCCCGTTGCCGGCGGCGAAAAAAAACGTGGCGGCGCTGGCCGCGCGGCTGGAAGCCACCCGGGCCGTGGAGGCTCGACCGGGCGACGCGGTGCAGGCGATGTTCGACCTGGGGGCCAGCATTTGCGGCAAGGGGGAACCGGCCTGCGTGCTGTGCCCGTGGCAACGGCATTGCGCGGCACGGGCCGCCGGGATGGCCGGCCAATTGCCGGCCCGGGCGGCCAAGCCCGCACGCCCGATACGGCATGGGGTGGCATTCCGGCTGACCGACAGCACCGGGCGGGTGCTGTTGCGCAAACGCCCGGCGAAGGGATTGCTGGGCGGCATGGATGAATTGCCGGGCACACCCTGGCGGGACAGTGCCTGGAACGAGGCAGAGGCGATGACATTCGCCCCACACCCGGCCGGATGGCGCGACGTTGGCGAGGTGCGACACGTGTTCACGCATTTCGAATTGCGGCTGACAGTGTACGCGGCGGAAGGCGATGCCGGGGCCGACATGCGACACCCGGACCAGGCGGCATTGCCGAGCGTGATGCGGAAATGCCTGGAGGGGGGTGGGAGAAGGAAGGAGCGACTTTTTTGAAAAAAAGTCGCGCAAAAAACTTTTGGGACTTGGGGTGGAGTGTGGCGGCGCGGGACGCGAGCTAGCGACCGCGATAGGCCGGCACGTCCTGCGGGGGGAGCCAGAGGCCATCGGGCGGGGTGCCGGTTTGCCAGAATATGTCGATGGGTATGCCGCCGCGCGGATACCAGTAGCCGCCGATGCGGAGGTAGCGCGGCGCGATGGCGGCG
>DAIDIQ010000046.1 GCA_027459285.1 Acetobacteraceae bacterium | reverse complement strand
ACCCTCGAACTCTATGCCGGCGCCCACTTCATGGGCGCGGTCGCCGCCAATACCTCCGTCAACGATGTGCTCGATCTCGCCGGCCCCACCGCCGGCACCCTCTCCGGCCTCGGCACCGAATTCACCGGCTTCTCCACCCTCGAAGTCGCCGCCAACAGCAGCTGGACTCTCGCCGGCACCACCGACTTCTCCGGCACGGTAATAGACGCCGGCACCCTCGCCATCGCCAACACCACAACCCTCACCGGCACCATCGAAGGCACCGGCACCCTCGATATCGCCGCCCACGCCACCCTCGCCCTGACCAATGGCGGCAATTTCGGCCTCACCACCGCCGGCCCCGGAAGGCTCGATTTCGCCGCCGGCAACTGGACCCTCTCAACCCCGCAAGCCGTCGCCCAACTCGAAATCGCCGCCGGCGCCACCCTCACCACCAGCGCCAGCCTCACCTCCAACCTCGGTAATTTCGGCGTGCTGGACGCCACCGGCAGCAGCCTCATTGTCTCCGGCATCGTCATCGGCTCCGGCACCACCGAAATCGGCGCCAACACAACCCTCGCCTTCACAAAATCCGTCGCTTCCCAGCAAACCGTTCAATTCCTCGCCGCAGGAACGCTCGCCCTCGCCGATCCCTCGCAATTCGCCGCCCACATCGCCGGATTTGCCACCGGTGACGTCATCGACCTCATCCACACCGCCGTCACCGGCGGCAGCTTCGCCCACAACACCCTCACCCTCACCAATAACGGCACCACCGTCGCCGCACTGCACTTCACCGGCAATTACACCGCGTCCGACTTCGCCGCGTCCTCCGACGGCCACGGCGGCACCGACATCACCTTCGTCTGACCTCATCAAAGCCATGGGGCTCTGCCTCGTTACCAAGGGCTGGGGGCCATCCTGTTGTCGTTCCAGCTCGCACCCATGGCGCCAACGTTGGCGTCCTAAGCCCCAGCGGCAGCGCCCATGACGTCACGCAGAGGCTATGGAATTCTCTACCCTGGAATGGGTGGAACGGTTCGATCATCGCCGCATCCTTGAGCCCATCGGTAATATCCCGCCTGCCGCAGCCGAAGCACGCTACTAAGCCAACCTTGAGGCCATGCCTTTAGCCGCGTCATGTCACCTAAACGGTCTCCGGGAAACCCGGCGCGGTTCAGTCACGGGCGAGCGAATCCGCGAAAAGATTGCCGCCTCCAAACACAAAAGTCTGTGAATGGGGGGCACGGTGCCGGTCGGCCATGCCGTGCGGAAACGAAAGCTGGTGCTGAACGCCGGGGAAGCGGATAAGGTCCGGCATATCTTTCGCCTCTATCTACGCCTCGGCTCGGTGCGCCTGCTGAAGCAGCAATGCGCGGCCGATGGCATCGCCAGAAAGCAACGTGTGGCAGCTAAATCCCAGCGTCGGAGCGGGGGAGGGGCCTTTCACCCGTGGCGCCTTGTATCTGCTGCTGTAAAACCGGCTTTATCGGGGTGAGGTTCCCGATCAGGGGCAATTCTATCCCCGCGAACATCACCCGATTATTGACGCTTCCCTGTGGCACGCGGTGCAGGCGGAGATGGGGATGAACCATGCGACCCGCCGGGATGGATCCCGCTCCACCCATACGAGCCTGCCGATCGGGCTGGTGTATGATGATTGCGGCGGGTGCCAGGTTGCGACCCACGCGAGCAAGGGTCCTCTTTGCCATCGCTACTACGTCTCCAAGCCGTTGCAGCTTGGCGGTGCGCAACCGGTACTGCCGAAATCGCCGCACTAGAGATATACGGGGGAAACGCCCCGTGCCGCCCGCTGGAAGCCCGTCTCGCAGTCCGGGTTCTCACCGCCGATACGGAACCCTTGCGCTAGCACGGCACATTCTTCGCGGGAGATGGTCGCCGGCCACGCTCAGGCGGCGTGTCGGGACTGGCTGGTGGAAGGGGTTGGATTCGAACCAACGTAGCCATTACAGCAGCGGATTTACAGTCCGCCCCCTTTAGCCACTCGGGCACCCTTCCGGCTGCCCCGCGCTTAGGCGGTCCGTCGGCCGCTTGTCAATTCCACCACACTCGCGCCCGCCCGCGCGGCATGGCACAGTGCGGCATGCCCACGTCTCGTAACAAGCCGCCGCGACGCTCCGAAGGCCAACCCGCCGATGCGCGGCCGGCCCATGGCCCCACCCATGGCCAGGCTGGCAGGCTGAGCCTGCCCGCTGGCGCGCCACAGCGGGCGGACCGTGCCGAGGCGCCACGGCTCCGCCCGGCGGGCCGGCCGCAGGGCGGTGCCACGCCGCAGGCGCCGCGCGGCGGGTTGTGGCTGTATGGGCTGCACCCGGTGGCTGCTTCGTTGGCCAACAAATCGCGCCGCCTGCGCCGCCTGGTGCTCACTGAAGAGGCAGAGGTGGCGCTCGCGCTGCTCGTGCCGAAGCCCTGGCCGATCGCGCCTGAACGTGGTGACCGGGCGCGGCTGGACCATTGGCTCGGCCGCGATGTGGTGCACCAGGGCGTGGCGCTGCTGGCCGATCCGCTCACCCCGCCGCCGCTGACCCAGGTGCTCGAGCGGGCCGGGCCCATCCTGGTGCTCGACCAGGTGAGTGATCCGCGCAATGTCGGCGCCATTTTGCGTTCTGCCGCCGCCTTTGCTGCCGCCGGCGTCATCGTGCAGGACCGGCACGCGCCCGAGGAAAGCGGCGCGCTGGCCAAGGCCGCCAGCGGCGCGTTGGAAACCGTGCCGCTGCTGCGTGCCGTCAATATCGTGCGCACGCTGATTGCCCTCAAGGCGGCGGGGCTGTGGGTGGTTGGGCTCGATGCCGGGGGTGGCCCGTTGAAGGGCGCCAGTTTCGCCAATCGCCGTGCCTGCCTGGTGCTGGGCGCGGAAGGCGAGGGGTTGCGGCGGCTGACGCGGGAAACCTGTGACGAGATCGCCGGTCTTGCCATGCCGGGCGGCATGGAAAGCCTGAACGTCTCGATCGCCGCCGCTATTGCCTTGTATGAACTGGCGCGGACCTAGCGCGGTTTCAGTCGATATGGAGTCGTTCGCGTCACCTTTTGTCGAGCGGAGTCACGCCTTCGGGTGATTGAGCCGTGCGCTGAACTACCCGAGTGTCTGGTTGTGTCATGCCAGAATGGCTTACGGCGCCATCCGGAACGTCAATGCCGTGACCGAAACAAGGCCTTGACCGCGCGGCCATGTGCCGCCACAAACTCGGCGCAGTTATTGCGACTGTTTCTCAATTGCAGGTTCCGCCAGCCATGCCGTCCACGTTTAACCGGCTCACCCCGGCGCCTCGGCCGGGGCTTTCGCGCCTGGCGCGGGCCATTGCCGTGTTCGGGCCCGGCCTCGTGGTGA
>DAIDIQ010000044.1 GCA_027459285.1 Acetobacteraceae bacterium | reverse complement strand
CACCCCCACCCGGCCACCCACGAGCGTACACTGTCATGGGTGGCCGGGTGGGGGTGCGGGCCGGTGCCGGACTGCGCGCCGGCAGGCGCGCCTCACCAAAACTTCCGGTGCCGGACTTCCTAAAAAAAGCTTCCAAGCTGCTTCAGGCACGCGGCGCGGTCCGGGGCGCAGCCCTGGGCGAGCCACCAGGCGCGCACCCGGGCCAGGGCCGCGCCGAGTTTTTCGCCCGGCTGCCAGCCGGCCGCCAGCGCATCGGCGCCGCGCAGCGGAAATTCCGGCCGCGCCAGGCTGGCCAGCGCGGCGCGGACCGCGGCCGGCCGGTTCGCGAGCCAGGCACGGCCGATCAGTATGTCGGCGGGCCACTCGGCGAGCAGGGGCAGCAGCAGCGCCGGGTCCGGCGTTGCGGGCGGCACCGGCGCGGTGCGCAGGGCGGCGAGGGTTTCGGCCTCGATGCGCGAGAAGCGGAGCCGTGGCGCGGGGCTCGGCGCCTGCTCGGGCAGCAGGGCGGCGAGGCGTAGCAGCGGCTCGGCCGGCGCGCCACGCGCGAGCAGCGGGTCAAGCCGGTCAAGGCTCGCCCCTTCCGGCAGAATTGCCGCCAGCACGCCGGTTTCGGCCATGAGCGCGAGGGCGGCGGCGGGGTTTGCGGTGCCGAGCAGGCGTTTCAGCTCGGACCAGACGCGCTCGGCCGAGAGGCGATGCAGCCGGGGGGCCGCATCGCGCAGCGCCGCGAGGGTGGCCCGATCCGGCGCGATATGGCCGAAGCGCGCGTAAAAGCGGAAAAACCGCAGCGCGCGCAGCCAGTCCTCGGCCAGCCGTTGCGCTGGTGCCCCCACAAACCGCACGCGCCCGGCGCGCAGATCGGCAATGCCGCCGAAATAATCGAACACCGCCCCGTCCGCCGTCAGCGACAAGGCATTGAGGGTGAAATCACGCCGCGCCGCGTCCGCCCGCCAATCATCGGTGAAGGCAACCACGGCGTGCCGCCCGTCGGTCGCGACATCACGCCGAAGCGTGGTCACCTCGAACGCCCGCCCATGGCTGAGCGCGGTGATCGTGCCATGGGCAAGCCCGGTCGGGATGGCGCGCAGCCCCGCCCGGACCAGGGCATCGGTCACCGCATCGGGCGTGGCCGGGGTCGCCAGATCGATATCCGCGACGGCAAGCCCGGCCAGCGTGTCGCGGACCGCGCCGCCCACCACCCGCGCGCCCCTCAGCGCCGCCAGCACGGCGCGGAGCGCGGGCTCGGCCAGCCAGGCGGGCGGTGGCTCCAGCCGGCAGGCGGGCGAGTCCATGCTAAAGCAGCCCGTGCGCGCGCAGGTTCAGCACCGCGCCCAGCGCCAACAGGGTCAGCAGCGCCGCCAGCATGGCCGCGCTCATGCGCCGGTGCGATAGTGACAGCCAGACCAGCACCAGCACCGGCAGCAGCAGCGTGACCTGGCCGAACCTCGTCATGCCCGGCATCCGTGCATCGCGGTCGCCAGGGTCATCAGAATAATGCCGGTCACACCCCAGATATAATGCTCCCGATGCGGCCAGACCCAGAAATCACGCGACTGCCCGGCCAGCATGGCGCTTTGCCGGCGCGGCGCCGCGGGGTCCAGCAGGGTCGCGAAATCGAGCACGAAAATGCTCGCCACCTCGTCCGGCGCGGGCCGAAGGCAGGGCGTGCCGGCAATGCGGGTGACGACCGGGGTGACGTGATAGCCGGTGCCCGTCAGCACCCCGGGCAGATAGCCCAGAAGCTCGGCGCAACCGGGCAACAGGCCCACCTCCTCCCCGGCCTCGCGCAGCGCGGCGGCGGCCGGGTCCGCGTCGGTCGCATCCACCCGCCCGCCGGGAAACGCGACCTGGCCGGCATGCCGGCGCAGCGTATCGGCGCGCCGGGTCAGCAACACCCCGGTCTCGAGCAACGCCACCAGCACGGCGGCGCGGGCGGCCCCGGTCGGCACGGCATGGTCAGGGGTGGGGGCGAGCGCGCGGCGCAACGCCGAAAAATCGACCGGGCCGGGTCCGCCCGTCATCGCCGGCGGCTCATGCCGCGCTATGACGTTCCTCGCGCGGGGTGGGACCAAGCGGGAAAAAACACCCCCCGCTCCAGACGCCCAGCATGTCCTGGCCGTCGATGCGCTGGGTTTCACCGAGCGCCACCAGTTCGTAATAGACCGAGCGGCAGATCCGCGCCTCGATCGGCAGCTTTCCCTGGCCGTCGCGCACATGCAGATACGGCACCCGCTCGTCCCGGGCCGAGCCGGGCACGATACGGATGGGGTGCTGGCAGCCGGCGCACACCACCTGATCGGTGTTCAGCCGGAAACTGAGATGTTGCGAGCCGCCACGGCAGATTTTCCAATCGAGTTCGACCGCGACGAAGGGCGAATCCTCGACCGTGATGCGCCCGCGCTCGACCGGTGTTTCAAGAAAATAGGCGCCCTCGGCATCCCGCGTCAGAATGCCGGCGAACAGGCAGACAAGTTCCTTCCGCCGTATCGGCGAGCCCTTGTAGAACCAGGTGCCATCGCGCGCGATGACGAAGGGCATGGGCTGCCCCGGCGGGGTCGGACGCGCGGGGGCGGCGGAAGCGCTTTCCACGCAGGACGACCTTAAAAGAGTTTGCAGCATGAATTCGCCGTAACGCTTTCGACAGCCGGGATATAGGGATCGGCACGGGCTGGTTCAAACCGTTGACGGCGACGCGGCACGAAGCCTTGCCAGCGTGGCATCTTCCGCACACCCTGCGCTTGCCCATCTATGTCGCATCGCCGCGCGCCGCCGAGGGCCGCGGCAAAAGCCAGGTCAGGAGCCCGCGCCGCCCATGAACGATCTCGAGGCGCCGCACATCGACCCGACCACGCCCGAGGCGTTCGATGCGGCCGGGAAGCGCCTGGCCGAGGCGCGCGCCGAAATCGGCCGGGTCATTCTGGGTCAGCCGGCCATGGTCGATCAGGCCCTGATCGCCCTGCTCGCCGGCGGCCATGCGCTGCTGGTTGGCTTGCCCGGCCTCGGCAAAAGCCGACTGGTGGCGACCATGGGCCGGGTGCTGGGGCTGGACGGCAAACGCATCCAGTTCACCCCGGATCTGATGCCCGCCGATATTCTGGGCAGCGAGGTGCTGGAGGATGCGGAGGCCGGGCGCCGGTTCCGCTTTCTGCCCGGACCGGTCTTCTGTCAGTTGCTGATGGCCGACGAAATCAACCGCGCGAGCCCCCGCACCCAATCGGCGCTGCTGCAGGCCATGCAGGAACGCCACGTCTCGATCGCCGGGCACGACCACGCGCTGCCGGCGCCCTTTCATGTGTTGGCGACACAGAACCCGATCGAGCAGGAAGGCACCTATCCCCTGCCCGAGGCGCAGTTGGACCGGTTTCTGCTCGAAATCGACGTGACCTACCCCGACCGGGATGCCGAGCGGCGCATGTTGTTGGCCACCACCGGCGCCGATGAGCCGCAGGCGCGGCCGATTTTGCGGGCGAGCGACCTGCTGGCGGCGCAAATGCTGGTGCGCCGCATGCCGATCGGGGAACGCGTCGTCGACGCCATTCTCACCCTGGTGCGCGGCGCCCGGCCAGACGCCGCGGCCAACCCGGTGCTGGCCCGGCAACTGGCCTGGGGGCCGGGGCCGCGCGCGGCGCAGGCATTGATGCTCGCCTCGCGCGCCCGAGCCCTGCTCGATCAGCGTCTGTCACCCAGCCTCGCGGATGTGGTGGCGCTGGCCGAGCCGGTTCTGCGCCATCGCATGTCGCTCACCTTCGCGGCCCGGGCGGAGGGGGTGCGGCTTGCCGACATCATCGGCCAACTGGCGGCCAGGCTCGATTGAGCGAGGCGCCGGACCCGCTTGCCGCCGGCGCGCTCGGCGGCAGCCTGCCGCCGCTGCTGATTGCCGCCGAACGCGTGGCCGCCACCGTGGCACAAGGGGTGCATGGCCGGCGCCGCGTTGGCACCGGAGAGAATTTCTGGCAATTCCGCCCCTTCGTCACGGGCGACCCGACGGCGCGTATCGACTGGCGCCGCTCCGGCCGGTCCGACCAGCTTTTTCTGCGCGAGACCGAGTGGGAGGCGGCGCAGACCCTGGCGCTGTGGTGCCAGGCGGATGCGGCGATGGCCTGGCGCTCGGCCGATACGCTGCCGACCAAGGCGGGCCGCGCCGGGCTGCTGTTGCTGGCCTTGGCGAGCCTTGCCCTGCGCGGCGGCGAACGGGTGCGCCTGCTGGACCGGGACAATGCGAACGCCGCCGGCATCACCGCGGGTGGCGGCGCGCTGCCGCGCCTTGCCACGGCACTCGCCCATGCCGGGCCCGGCCTGCCGCAAGCCCTGCCGCCGGCCTTCGCGCAGGTGGTGCTATTCGGCGACTGGCTGGATGATCTGGGCGGCATCACCACGCTGCTTGGCAAATTATCGGCCCTGCCGGCGCGCGGGCTGGTGGTTCAGGTGCTGGACCCCGCCGAGGTCGCGCTGCCCTATGCCGGGCGGGTGCGCTTCGTGCTGCCGGGCGCCCCGCTCGAGGCGACCATCGGCCGGGTCGAGGCGCTGCGCGACGCCTATCAGGCCCGCCTCGCCGAACAGCAGAACCGGCTGAGCGCGCTTTGCGCCAATGCCGGCTTCCGGTTGCTGGTGCACCATACCGACGCGCCGGCCACGCCCACCCTGCTTGCTTTGCATGAAGCGCTGTCGGGCCCGGCATGAGCGACCTGAGCTTCGCGGCACCCTGGCTGCTCGGTGCCCTGGCGCTGCTGCCGGTGTTGTTTTTTCTGCTGCGCCTGACGCCGCCTTCGCCGCGCCGGCAGGAATTTCCCGGCCTGCGCCTGTTGCTGGCGCTGAAATCGAGCGAAACCACGCCGGCCCGCACCCCCTGGTGGCTGCTGCTGCTGCGCCTTGCCGTCGCGGCACTGGCGATCATCGGGCTCGCCGGACCGATCCGAAACGCGCCGCGCGTCGCCGCCGGCGGCGGGCAGGCGCTGGTGGTGCTGGATAATGGCTGGGCCGCCGCGCATGACTGGCCGCGGCGCGTGCAGGCCGTGCGTGACTGGCTCGCGCGAGATTTCGCGCCATCCGCGCCGGCAACCCTGTTGCTGACCGCCCCCACGCCAGACGGCGCGCCGCCCCAGCCTGGCCCGCGCATGCGCGTGCGGGATTTGCTGGCGCGGCTCGGCGTGCTGGCGCCAATGCCCTGGCCGGTCGACCGCAAGGCCGCCGCCACCGCGCTCGCCACCGCGCCCGCGGGCGCCCGGGTGCTGTATGTCAGTGATGGCCTGGCCACGCCCGCCGATCCGGCGTTCCGGGCCGCGCTGGCCCGCTTCGGCAACATCACCGAGCTTGCCGGCGCCAGCCCGCCGCTGCTGCTGCGCCCGGTGCGGGCCGGCCCGGACCGGCTGCATGTTCGCGTCAGCGCGCCCGCGCCGGCGGCGCCGGTCATGTTGCGCGCGGAAAGCGGCACCGGGCAGGTGCTGGCGGCGACGCGGCTGGTGTTCGCCGGCCGGCGCGCGGCCGAGGCCGACCTTGTGCTGCCGGCGGCCACGCGCAACCGGCTGGCCCTGCTGCGCATCGCCGGCCGCCAATCCGCCGGGTCGGTGCTGTTGCTCGACGAAGGGGCGCGGCGTCGCCCGGTCGGGCTGCTGGCGCAAGGCAGCGGCGCCAATGAGCGCCTGACCGGCCAATTATTCTATCTGCGCGCCGCCCTGGCCGGCAGCACGCAACTGCGCGGGGGCACCTTGCCCGCCATGCTGAAACAAGGCGTCGCGTTGCTGTTCCTGGCCGATGAGCCGATCGGCGATCCGGCCGAGCGGGCGGCGCTTATGCGCTGGGTGCGGGGCGGCGGCGTGCTGGTGCGCTTTGCCGGGCCCAATCTGGCCGCCGAGCCGATGCCGGACGATCTGCTGCCGGTGCGGCTGGTGGGCGGTGACCGCACCCTGGACGGCGCCATGTCCTGGACCCGGCCGGCGGCGCTGGCGCCATTTCCACCGCACTCGATTTTTGCCGGCCTCGCGGTGCCGAATGATGTGCGGGTGCGCCGGCAGGTGCTGGCCGAGCCTGGCGACGCGCCCGGCCACCCCGGCCGCCAGGATTGGGCGACACTGACGGATGGCACCCCCCTGGTGACCGCCGCCCCGATGGGCGCCGGCTGGCTGGTGCTGTTTCACGTCACCGCCAATGCCGACTGGTCCAACCTGCCGCTGTCCGGCCTGTTTCCCGCCATGCTGCACCGGCTGGTGGCGCTTTCGGCCGGCTTGCGCGTGCCGAATTCCCGGCTGGCCCTGGCGCCGCGCCTGGTGCTGGATGGCATGGGCCAGTTGGCGGCGCCGGGCCCGGCCGCGCGCGGGCTGGCGAGTGCCGCATTCGCCAGCACGGTCGCGGGCCCGACCCACCCGGCCGGCCTGTATGGCCCGCCGGACGAGACCCGGGCCTTCAATCTGGGCGCCGCGCTGCCGCCGCTGGCGCCAATGGCGCCGCTCGCCGGGGCAAGGCTCGCCGGCTTTGATCTCACCAGCCATCCGGTGGCGTACGGGCCCTGGCTGCTCGCCGCAGCACTCGCCCTGCTGGCGTTCGACCTGTTGCTGTCGCTGCGGCTGCGCGGCCTGCGCCTGGCCGCCATCAGCCTCACGGTTGGCCTCGTGCTGCTGCCCGGTCTGCCCGCGCGCGCGCAGGCCATTCCCGCCATGCCCTCGCTCGCCACCCATCTGGCCTATGTCATCACCGGCGATGCCTCGGTCGATGCGACGACCTTGTCCGGGCTGAAGGCGCTGTCCGCCTTCGTCAATGCGCGCACCGCGGCCACGCTGTCCTCACCGGTCGGGCTCGACCCGGGTCACGACGATATGAGCTTCTACCCGCTGATCTACTGGCCGATCCTGCCCGATGCGCCGGTGCCGGACGGCGCCACCATCGCCCGGCTGGATGACTACATGCAGAATGGCGGCATTCTGCTGCTCGACACGCGTGACGCCGACGCGCCGGACCCGGCGGCGGACGATGCGCTGCGTGCCATCGGCACGGCCCTGTCCCTGCCCGCGCTGATGCCGCTGACCACCGCGCATGTGCTGACCCATACGTTCTATCTGCTGCGCCGCTGGCCCGGCCGGTTCGCCGGCGGCACGGTGTGGGTCGCGCGGGACGCCGAGCGTGACAATGACGGCGTGAGCCCGGTTATTCTCGGCGCCGATGACTGGGCCGGCGAATGGGCGGCGGCACCGGCGGACGAGGCGGAAAACAACCAGGGCGCCGGCAGCCAGGCGGAAATGTCGCTGCGTTTCGGCGTCAATCTGGTGATGTATGCCCTGACCGGTAATTACAAGGCGGACCAGGTGCACGTGCCGGAATTGCTGCGCCGCCTCGGCGAGGCACCGCCTGGCGCGCCCTCGCCAATCCCGCCTCAGCCGGGCGCGGAGCCCGCCGGGCCGCCACCATGAGCGGCTGGCTGGCAGCCCTTCGCTTTCAGCCCGTGGTGCCGGCCAGCCTGCTGCTGGCGCTGGCGGCGCTCGCCGGCCTGGTCTGCCTCGTCGCCCTGCTCGGCCGGGCGCGCGGCGTCTGGCTGCGTCTTGCCGCCTTTACCGTCGGGCTGCTGTATCTGGCCGGCCCGCAACGGGTTATTCGCACCGGCACCGTGCTGCCGCGCATTGCCGTGCTGGCGGTCGACCAGTCCGCCTCGATGCGCGTCGGCAACCGGGCCAGACTGGCCGAGGCCGCGGCCGCCCGCATCGCGCATCAGGCGGCGCAAATGCCCGGGCTGCAGGTGCGGCGCGTGACATTCAGCAATGATGGCGCGGGCACCACCTTGTTCGCGGCCCTCGCACGGGCGCTCGCGGATATTCCCCCCGCGCAACGCGCCGGCGTGATCGCCATAACCGATGGCGCGATCGCCGATGTGCCGCCCCATTTTCCCCTGCCGCTGAACGCGCTTATCACCGCGCGCGGCGAGCAAACCGACCGGCGGCTGCGTGTGCTGGACGCGCCGGGCTATGGCATCGTCGGCCAAAGCGTCAGCATCCGCTTCGTGGTCGATGATCTGGGCGCGGCGGGCAGCCGCCCGGCGCATGTGGTGGCCACCCGCAACGGCCAGATACTGGCCCGGATCACCGTCCGCACCGGGCAGGCGGCGCGCATCACCGTGCCGATCGACCATGCCGGGCCGAGCGTGCTGGCGCTCAGCGTGGACAAGCTGCCGGGCGAGGCATCGACGCTGAACAACCGTGTCGCCATCGCCATCAACGGCGTGCGCGACCGGCTGCGCGTGCTGCTGATTTCCGGCGAGCCGAACCAGGGCGAACGCACCTGGCGGCGCCTGCTGAAATCCGACCCCTCGGTCGATCTGGTGCACTTCACCATTCTGCGCCCGCCGGGCAAGGATGATTTCACACCGCTCGACCAGCTGGCGCTGATCGCTTTTCCGATCCGGGAATTATTCGTCGAGAAGATCAAGCAGTTCGACCTGATCATTCTCGACCGGTTCAGCGAATCCGGCCTGCTGCCGCCAAGCTATGTCGATAATATCGTCAGCTATGTCCGCAACGGCGGCGCGCTGCTCGTGTCCGCCGGCCCGGAATTCGCCGAGACAAGCTCGGTCGCGCAAGGCCCGATCGGCGACATTCTGCCCGCCCTGCCCCTGCCGCATGATGCCGTCGTGGACGGTGCCTTCCGCCCGGTCGTCACCCGGCTCGGCAAGCGCGATCCGGTGACGGAAAACCTGCCCGGCGCCTCGGCCGATGGTCCGCCGCATTGGGGGCAATGGTACCGGCGCATCGCGGTCGGCCCGGTGCATGGCGATGTGCTGATGAACGCGGGCGCCAGCGGCAAGCCGTTATTGATCCTCAACCGGGTCGACAAGGGAAGGGTCGCGCTTCTGCTGTCGGACCAGATCTGGCTCTGGGCGCGGGGCCATGATGGCGGCGGCCCGCAGGCCGAATTACTGCGCCGGGTAGCGCATTGGCTGATGAAGCAGCCGGAGCTCGATGAAAATGCCCTGGTCGCGCAGGTCACGAACGGACGCGTGGCGGTCGAGCGGCACGGCATCGACAAGCTGCCGCCGAACGCCCGTCTGTCCGTGACCGACCCGGACGGCAAGACCACTGAAATTCCCTGGAAAATCACGCCGGACGGCCGAGAGATGGCCGGCTTTGCCGCACCCGTGCCCGGCCTGTGGCGGCTGCGCGCAGGCAGGCTTACCACCTATGTCGCCGTGCCGCCGTCCGACCCGGTGGAGTTCGCTGATTTGCGGGCAACCGCGCGGCGCCTCAGGCCGGTCGCGCGCGGCGTACATTGGCTCGACCCGGAGGGCGCGCCCTCACTCGATGCCCTCGCCCTCATCCGCGGTCGCGCCCTGGCCCTGACCGGCCTCAGCACCGCGCCCTTGCTGCCCGCCTACGTCGCCCTGCCGCTGCTGCTGCTGCTGTTGCTCGGCGCCTGGCGACGCGAGGGCCGATGACGGGAGGGCGCCGCGATGCTTTTTTGTCGCCGCCGCCAGACGAAACAACGATCAGGCCCGAACCGCGGCCTTTCCCATCACACCAAGGCCAGCGCCAGCAGCGCCGCGCGCAGCGATTCCGGCAAATCCTCCGCGCCGTCGGCGGCGGCACTGTCGGGCGGCGCGTCCTCGGCGCGCAGATAGCGCCAGCCCTGAAAGGCGCGCACCCGCCGCGGCGCCACGCGCACGAGCCCCAGCCTAAGCACCAGTGCCGCGCAGGCCACCCCATCCTCCCGCACCGCCGGCTCGATGGCCGCGAGCGGCTGGCGCACGCACAGCGTGCCGCCGATCACCCAGTAAAGCGAGCCGCCGGCCAGCAACGCCTGGTCGCGTCGCGGGGTCTGGCGCGTGGTGTGCCGCACAAAGCCATCCTGTGTTGCGCGAAGCGCCTGAACCTCGGCTAGATGGGCGGGGTCGCGTATGCCAACCGCAAGCTTGATCAGGTGCAGCATGCGCCAACCCGAACCGCCGGCACGGCACACAGGGGGAACAGGCTGACATGCCCATTGGCGGCAGCACGGGGTTTGCCTGCGTCATCGGCTGGCCGGTCGGGCATACGCTGTCGCCCCGTATTCACAATCACTGGCTTGAACGCCATGGCGTCGATGCGGTCTATCTGCCCATGCCGGTGGCGCCGGATGCGCTGGCCACTGCCGTGGCCGGGCTTGCCGCCTGCGGTTGCCGTGGGGCCAATGTCACCATCCCGCATAAAGTCGCCGTCCTTCCATGCTGCACGCGGCTCGATGCTTCGGCCCTGGGTGCCGGCGCGGTCAATACGCTGGTGTTCGGCCCCGGCAACGCAATCACCGGCCACAACACCGACGGCGCCGGCTTTTTGTGCAGCCTCGCCCAGAACCAGGTGGCACCCCGGGCGCAACCCTGGCTGATCCTTGGGGCCGGCGGGGCCGCGCGCGCCATTGCCGCCGCCGCCCTCGATATTGGCTGCGTGGTCAGCATCGCCAGTCGGCGGGCGGAACAGGCGCAAAGCCTGGCCGCCCTGCTGCCTGGCCTGCGCCCAACCGCATGGCCAGGCGCGGCACCCGCCACACCCTGCCTGATCGTGAACGCGACCGCGGCCGGCATGCACGGCAACCCGCCGCTCAGCCTCGACCTCAGCCCGGCCGATCCGTCCAGTCTGGTCGCGGATATCGTCTATGCGCCGCGCCGCACCCCGCTGCTGTTGGCGGCGGAAGCGCGTGGACTGAAAGCCATCGGCGGGATCGACATGCTCTGCCACCAGGCCGCCGCCGCGTTTCACGCCTGGTTCGGCATCCGCCCCGCGGTCGATGACGCGCTCCGCGCGTTGCTGCCAGGATAGCGCGTCATGCGCGTGATCGCGCTGACCGGCGGCATCGCCATGGGCAAATCCACCATCGCCAAACTGTTCCGCCGCCACGCCATCCCGGTATTCGACGCCGACCGGGAGGTGCACCGGCTGCAGGCCCCCGGCGGCGCGGCCCTGCCCGCCATCGGCGCCGCCTTTCCCGGCACGGTGACGCACGGCCGGCTGAACCGGACGGCGCTGCGCCAGGCCGTGCTCGGCCACCCGCAGGCCCTGCGCCGGCTGGAGGCCATTCTGCACCCCATGGTGCGCGCCGCCCTGCTGCGCTTCATCGCCCGCCACCGCCGCGCCAACCGCCGCGCCGTGCTGCTGGATATTCCCCTGCTATTCGAGACCGGCACCCCGGTGCGCCCGGACCTGATCCTGGTGGTGAGCGCGCCAAGGCCCGTGCAACAGAGCCGCCTGCGCCGGCGCGGCACGCTGACCCAGGCACAGATCGACGCCGTCCTCGCCCGCCAGATGCCGGACGCGGCGCGGCGGCGGCGCGCCGACCAGGTCATTTTCACCGGCCTCTCGCGCCGCCACGCCCAGGCCCGCATTGCCCGCCTGCTCAAGGAATTGCCATGACACGCTCCGTCCTGTTCGACACTGAAACCACCGGGCTCGATCCGCTGACCGGCGACCGGGTGATAGAAATCGCCGCCATCGAGCTCGAGAACGACCTGCCGACCGGCCGCGTGCTGCACCGCCTGATCGACCCGGAACGTGAAATTCCCGAGGCGGCAACCCGCGTGCACGGCTATACCCGCGCCCACCTGGTGGGGCAGAAACTGTTCGCCGAGATCGCGGACGAAATCATCGCCTTCTTCCAGGATGATCCGCTGGTGGCGCACAACGCGCCGTTCGATTTCGGCTTTCTGGATGCCGAGTTCACCCGCATCGGCCTGCCCCGGCTGGACCCCGCGCGCATGATAGACACGCTGGCGCTGGCGAAGAAGAAATATCCTGGCCTGCCGAATAATCTGGACGCGCTGTGCCGGCGCTTCTCGATCGATTTGTCGGAACGCACCACCCACAACGCCCTGCTCGACTGCCGCCTGCTCGCGGACGTCTATGTGGAACTGACCGGCGGGCGCCAGCGCGGCCTGGAATTGAAACAAAGCCCGGTCGCCGGCCACACCGTCTATGCGCGGCCCACCAACCGGACCCCGCGCGCCTTCGCCGTCTCGGCGGCCGACGAGGCCGCGCACGCCGCATTGCTCGCGACCATGAAGGCGCCGATCTGGACGAAAATCGAGCAATAGACGCGGCCAATTGTGGCTGGAACGCATAGGGCGTCGGTCAGCCAATGCGCAGAACAGCCAATTCCCCGGTCTCGGTGCCGAAGGCCAGCATCGTGCCGTCCTGACTGAATGTCAGCGCGGAAACCGCGCCGCGCCCGGACGCGATCTCGGACTGTACCGCGCGGCTGTCGATATCCGCGAGCGCGAC
>DAIDIQ010000035.1 GCA_027459285.1 Acetobacteraceae bacterium | reverse complement strand
CCGGCCGCACCACGGCCGAGCCCGACGCCGCGATCGTGATCTCACGCCGCGCCAGTTCCCGCCCGTCCCCGGCATGCAGCACCAGGCTGGTGGCTGATCGTGCATGCCACGGCGCCGAATTCGGATAAATCAGCACCGCATAGCCCCAGCCACCCGGCCCGCCCAGCCGCAGAAACAACCGGGTCGACAAGCCCGGCGGCGGCCCGGCATAGGATTGTGGCTCGTCCCGCCAGGTCATCGCGGTGTTGAAAATATGCGCGCCGAAGCTGGTCTCGGCGGCGTGCCCGCTCTCGCGGTCGGTCGCGCGGATCAGCGCGTGCATCCAGCCATCCGCCTCGCCGCCAGCGCGGAAATCATAAACCAGTTCGCCATGCCCGCCTTCTGGCAGCGCATCCGCCGCCAGCACCGTATCCAAATCCACCACGCATGCATGGTCACGCGCGAGGCAGCCCAGAAAATGGCTGCCGGCCGGCGTGCCGTCGGGCGTGAACATGTCCAGCCGCAGCGGCAAGGTGGTTTGCGACAAGGCCATCGGCGTCGGCTGCACCTCGGTCTGAAACCGGCCACGCGGCAAAATCGGGAAAGGCAGCAGGAACCCCCGCCCCAGCAGCGGCGACAGCGCCTTTATCTCCGGCTCCGGCCGCAAATCAGCGCGTTCCACGTTCGGGTGGGCAATGCGGGTGCGCCCGCCGCGCACCACCTCATAGCGTGGCCGCACCACATGCCGGCCGGCTCGAATCTCCATTTGTGCCGGCCAATGCACACCGGGCAGCAACGCCCCCACATCCACCGCCAGGCTGGCAAAGCCGGCAATCGGCCCGGCAATCGGCACCGGGTTTTCCGCCCCCATCCGGTCCAGCGCCATCGCGCCATCGGGTATCGGCGTCGCGTGGCTGTTCTGCACCCACAAAATCACCCGCTCATCCGGTGTCGGCGCCGGCAAGCCGGCATAGCGGTCCGACGGCCAGGCATTGGCATCGTGCGTGCAACTGAGGCTCGGCCCGTCGGTCGCATAGGTATCCAGCGCGTATTTGACCACATCATGCCCGGCGGCGCCGATGGCGTGCACAAAGAGCTGCCCGCAGAATTCCGGCAGCCCGAACCGTGCCCGCACCGCCCGGCTGTCGATGCGCACCCCCGCCGGTCCGGGTCGAACCGGCTCCTCCCATTCCGCGAGCACCGCGCCCGCCGCGTCATACAGACGCAGCCACAGCCGCACCGCGCCCGCGCCATAGCCGGCCCAGTAATTCGCCGTCACCAAGGTGGTCGACAGCCCGCCCTGGTCGCGGAAGAAGGCGAAATTGGTGGCAAAGTTGAGCCGGTCCAGATAGCGCTGCCGGTTGGTCAGCATCGACTCCGGCAGACGCGCCGCATCCAGGCTCAGCAAGTCCGCCCCCGCCGGCGCCAACCCCCGCACCCGCGCCAGCGCCCGCCCGGCGTCAAACGCCGTCACCAGCACTGTCTCGGCCTCGCTCAGGCCAAGCTCGGTCACTGGCCGCGCCACCGTGCCGCGCACATCGCTGCCCACCGCCCGCACATCCTGCACATACACACCAAGCGGGCGCGGCATGGCCGGGTAGAGGGAAAGCAGGGCCGGCGCCAACCCCTCCGGATCGACCAGCGCGAAATTCCGTCCCGCCAGCGCGGCGTATAACCGGCTGATCGCCTCCGCCGCCAGCGGATGTGCCAGCGCCTTGTACAGCACATTGCCGCCCTGGCGCTGGTCGAAGGTATGAATGTTCAACATCGCCTCACATCCCGCCCGTCGCGCTGGCATCCAGCAACGCCCGCACCGCGCGCGCCGCCATGGCCGTGTCGTCCAGCGGCGCCGCCGCCCATTGTTCCAGCCGGCCGACATAGCGCCGAACCCGCCCGCTCGCCAGCAGCCCCGCCGTGAAACTGTCGATCCGGCGCGACCGTCCGGGCAGCCGCGCCACCAGCACCGGCGCCGCCGTGGCTGCCGCCTCCGACATCATCGAGACACTGTCCCCGGTGACCACGATCGCATCCGCGCAGGCGAGCAGCCCGGCATAGGGGTTCTCGCCCTGCCCATCCCAGACATAGGCGTCGGTGCCGGACAGCCCCGCCCGCAGCGCCAGCATGGCGTCCGGCGCGGTCCGGCGTGATGGCGTCACCGCCAGCCCGGCCCCCGCGGCGCGCGCCATGGCAGCGAGACTTTCCGCCAATGCCGCGGCAACCGAGGCATCCAGCCGGTACCGGCCATTGCTGCCGCCCAGCAACACCGAGACCAGCGGCCGGCGCAGGGCCGCGAACCGGGGCGCCCACGCCGTGCGCGCCGCCGCCAGCACGGCCGGCGTCACGCGGTGCAAGGCGGTGCGCGTCACCACCACGTTCGGTCCGCTCAACCGGTCATGTGCCTGCACCACGATCAAATCGAACCCGGCCGGATCGAGGCGCGGGTTCTGCACCTGCACGCATACGTGGCCGCGCCGCCGCAAGGCCGCCCCCACCGCCGCCGCCTTGCCGCCGCAGCCGATCACGAGCCGCGGCGGCGCGTCCGGCCCCATCTCGCCTGGCCCTATCTCGCCCGATTTCGTCTCGCCCGGTGCGGTCGCGCCGGGCATGGCCAAGGCGGGGGTGACCATGGCGGTTGCCACCCGGTCGGACCAGAATCGGGCCGGCAGCCGCCGCCATAGGCCGGCCGGCGCCACCGATCGCGCATCCGGCGTCAGCCCGGCCCGCTCCGCCAGGCCCAGCGCCTGGTTGCGCAACCCAACCAGGTTTTCCGTCAGCACCAGCGCCAGGTCAGGCATCGTCGCGGCGAATGAAGCCCCCGCCCAGCACCCGGTCGCCGTCATAGAACACGCAGGCCTGGCCAGGCGCCGGCAAAGCCGGCTCGGACAATGTCACCAACGCCCCATCAGCCCCATCGGCCACGATCATCGCGTCACGCAGCGCGTCACGCGCGCGCAGTTTCACGCTCGCCGGGCTCGGCGCCAGCGGCGCATCGATCAGCCAGTTCACCTCGGCAAGCCGCACCACCCGGCGGCCCTCGGCGCGCGGCCCCACCACCACCCGGCGCGCGGCGGGCTCGATGCGCACCACCACCCGCCCATCGTTCAGGCCCAGCCGCCTGCCTTGTCCCACCGTGTAGCGGGCAATACCCTCATGCCGCCCCAGCACCGTGCCCGCCGCATCCACAATCTCGCCGGGCGCCAGCGCCTCGGGGTGGTGCCGACGCACCGTCTCGGCATAGCTGCCCGTCGGCACGAAGCAGATATCCTGGCTGTCGGGCTTGTCCGCCACCGCCAGCCCGAAACGCGCCGCCATTGCCCGCACCGCGCCCTTGTCCGGCATGTCGCCCAGCGGAAAGCGCGCCCGCGCCAGTTGCGCCCGGGTGGTCGCGAACAGGAACCAGCTCTGGTCGCGCGCCGCGTCGCGGGCGCGGCGCAGTTCCGGCCCCGCCGGCCCCTCGGCGCGCCGCACATAATGCCCGGTCGCCAGGGCCGCCGCGCCCAGTTCATCGGCGAGCGTCAGCAGATCCCGGAATTTCACGCTTTGATTGCAGCGCACGCAGGGCACGGGCGTCTCGCCGGCGGCATAGCTGGCGGCGAACGGCGCCATCACATCGGCGGCGAACCGCGCCTCGGCATCGATCACGTAATGCGGAATGCCAATCCGGTCCGCCACCCGCCGCGCGTCATGAATATCCTGGCCGGCGCAGCATGCCCCCTTGCGCCCCAACGCGGCGCCATGGTCGTACAGCTGCAAGGTCACGCCGATCACCTCATGGCCATCCGCGTGCAGCATGGCCGCGACCACGCTGCTATCCACCCCGCCCGACATCGCCGCCAATATGCGCATCACCCTCACCGTGCCGTCCTACCGGAAGTTTGGTGAGGCGCGCCTGCCCGGCGCGCAGTCCGGCACCGGCCCGCACCCCCACCCGGCCACCCATGACAGTGTACGCTCGTGGGTGGCCGGGTGGGGGTGCGGGCCGGTGCCGGACTTTCTTGGTAAGACTCGCCGGTCAGCCACGCCCCACCAAACCTCCCGCCGGATTTGACCAAACCTTTATTTCTGCGCGTTCCGCACCGCCTTCGGCAGCCGCACCACCAGACCGTCCAGCGCCTCGGTCATTACGATCTGGCAGCCCAGGCGCGAGGTCTTCTCCAGCCCGAACGCCAGGTCCAGCATATCCTCCTCGTCCTCGGTCGGGCGGGCCAGCTTGCCGAACCATTCCGGCGCCACGATCACGTGGCAGGTCGAGCAGGCCAGGGAGCCCTCGCACGCGCCCTCTATGTCCACGCCGTGCCGGTGGGCAATTTCCAGCACCGAAAGCCCGAGCGGCGCGTCCACCGCGCGCTCGGCGCCATCCTTCTCGACGAAAATCATCTTGGGCATGCGCCCTCCGGTCAGGCGGGGGCGGCGGTGGTCGCGCCGGCCAGGGTTGCAACGGTATCGATAATGGCGGTGGCAGCCCGCGCGATATCGCGCTGCGAGGTAGTCCGTCCCAACCCAACGCGCAAGGATCGACGCGCCTCATCCTCGCTCAGCCCCATTGCCCGCAACACGTGGGACGGCGCCAACTCGGCCGATGAACAGGCCGAGCCGCTGGACAGGCACAGGCCCGGCAGCGCCCGCATCAGCGCCGCCGCCTCCACCCCGGGCAGGGTCACGTTCAGATTGCCCGCCACCCGGCGCGTCATGCTGCCATTCACCCGCAAGGCCGGCATCGCCGCGCGCAACGCCACCAGCAGCGCGTCACGCAAGCCGGCAAGCCGCGTCGCCTCGGCCGCGAGCCCGGTCGCGGCAAGCCGGCAGGCTTCGCCAAACCCCACGATCAGCGGCACCGGCAGCGTGCCCGGGCGCAGGCCGCGCTCCTGCCCGCCGCCGTGCAGCAAGGGGGCCAACCGCACGCGCGGGCGCCTTCGCACATACAGCGCGCCAATGCCCTTCGGCCCATAGATTTTGTGGCCGCTGAGCGAAAGCAGATCGATGCCGGCCACGCTCAGGGCAATCCGCCCCGCCGCCTGCGCCGCATCGGTATGAAACAGCGCCCCTGCCTCGCGCGTCAGCGCCGCCAGCGCCTCTATGTCCTGCACTACGCCGGTCTCGTTGTTCACGCTCATCACGCTGACCAACAGTGTCGGCACGCGCAGCGCCGCCCGCAGCGCCGCCGGGTCCAGCAGCCCGTCCTGGTCCACCGGCAGAATCACCGGCTCGAACCCCTCATCGGCCAGCGCCCGCACCGCCCCCAGCACACACTCATGCTCGGTCGCCACACTCACCACCCGCCGGCGCCCGCCATCGCCATAGCGCGCCGCGTGCCGGGCCGCGCCGAGAATGGCCAGGTTGTTCGCCTCCGTCGCGCCGGAGGTGAACACGATCTCGCGCGGCTCCGCGCCGATCAATGCCGCCACCGCTTCCCGCGCCTCGGCCACCGCGGCCGCGGCCACCCGTCCCATCGCGTGTTCCACGCTGTGCGCATTGCCATAGGCCTCGGCAAACCAGGGCAGCATGGCGGCCAGCACCCGCGCATCGCAGGGCGTGGTCGCATGAAAATCGAGATAAATCGGGTCTTCCGTCATCAAGCCGGCCGTTTTCCAGTCACCATGGCAGAATAGGCAGCGATGAACGCGCTCACATCCGCCTGTCGCACGTTCCAGGGCAGGGACACGCGAATGGCTTGCCCGGCGGCGCCCGAACCCAGCGTCGCGTCGACGCCCATGGCTTGCAGCACATGGCTCGGCGCCACCTTGCCGGAACTGCATGCCGCCCCGGCGGAAACCGCGAACCCGGCCAGATCGAGCGCCATCAATTGCCCAAGCGCCCCCCGCCCCGGCAGCACCAGGCATGTCGTGTTGGCCAGCCGCGGCGCCGCCGCCCCGGCGATTGTTGCGCCCAGCGCCAGTGCCGCCTGCTCGATTGCCTCGCGGCAGGCCGCGAGCCGCGCCTCGGTCGCACGCATCTCGTCCACCGCCGCCCGCGCCGCCGCGGCGAACCCGGCCAGTGCCGCAACCGGCGGGGTGCCACCGCGCCAGCCACGCTCCTGCCCGCCGCCGCGCCAGATCGGCCGCAGCAGCCCGGCCGCCATGTCACTCAGCAACAGCGCGCCCGCGCCATGCGGCCCGCCCAGCTTGTGCGACGCGATCGCCAGGCTGTGCGCGCCCAGTTCGGCCAGGCTCACGCTCAGCCGCCCCGCCGCCTGCACCGCGTCCACATGCAGCAGCGCGCCATGCGCCGCGCACAGGCGCGCTGCCTCGGCCACCGGGTGCAGCACGCCGGTCTCGTTATTGGCCAGCATCAGGCACACCAGGGCCGGGCCGCCGCCGGCCAGCGCGTCGCGCAACGCGGCCAGATCGACCCGCCCGTCCGGCAGCACCGGCAGCACCGCCGCCGCCGGTGCCGCCGCGCGCACCGCGTCATGCTCGGTGGCCCCCACCAACACCCGCCGCCCGGCGCCAAGCCCCTGCATCGCCAGCACATTGGCCTCGGTCCCGCCGGAGACGAACACCAGCCGCGCCGGGTCGCCGCCAAACAGCCGCGCCAGCGATTCGCGCGCCTCCTCCTGGATTCGCCGCGCTGCCCGGCCCGCCCCGTGCACCGAGGCCGGGTTGCCCACCAGCCGCAGCGCCGCCAGCATCGCCGCCTCACCCTCGGGGCGGGGCATTTCGCTGGCATTGGCGTCCAGATAGATCATGCGCGCGGGCTCAATCGGGCCACCCAATAAAAAAACATGAAAAGCATGCGACAATTTCGTGTCCAAACCCGACACGAGCCTCTAAATTGTCACAGGTTCGTGTCCGCAACCCCCGGTTGGCGGCGGCCGGCCATACCACATTGACCAGGGTCATTGTTCCATCCGGGGCAATCCCTATTTTCAGCGCGAGGGTTCTTATGCGCCGCACCCCCCGGCGCCAAGGCAACAAAACGGCGCTCCGGGTCCCTGGCAACGGCGCCGAAGGGTGAAAGCGTCGCACCGGCCAATCCAGGCCCGGTCAAGAACATGGATAGCGAAAGACATGCCTGAAGTATTGTTTGCGGGTCCAGACGGGCGGCTCGAGGGTCGTTACCACCACAGCAAGGAAGCCGGCGCCCCGCTGGCGCTGATTCTGCACCCGCATCCGCTGCATGGCGGCACCATGAACAACCGCATCACCTTCGCCATGTATCAGGCCTTTCAGCGCCTCGGCTTTTCGGTCATGCGCTTCAATTTCCGCGGTGTCGGCCGCAGCCAGGGCCGCTATGATGGCGGCATCGGCGAAATCGGCGATGCCGCCGGCGCGCTGGACTGGATGCAGGCGGTCAACCCCAATAGCGGCGGCCTCTGGATCGCCGGTTATTCGTTCGGCGCCTTCGTTGGCATGCAGCTTTTGATGCGCCGGCCGGAAATCTCCGGCTGGGTCAGCGTCGCGCCGCCGGCCAACCATTACGATTTCGGCTTCCTTGCCCCGTGCCCGTGCGGCGGTCTCATGCTGCATGGCGACGCGGACGAGCTGGTGCCTGAACCGGCGGTGAAAAAGCTGGTCGACAAGCTGAACACCCAGAAGGGCGTGCAGGTCGATTACCGGGTCTTCGCCGGCGCCGACCATGTGTTTGCCAGCCACGCCGACATGGTGGCCGAGGCGGTCGATGACTATGTCGGCAAGACCCTCGCCCGCCGCGCCATGGCGCTGGCCGCCGACTAGCCTATTTCCGCATGGGCTCGGCCAGCGACCAGATCGCGGCGTATTTGGCCGACGCCTATGGGCGCGAAATCGACCAGGAAGAAACCATCTGGCGGTCGCTCCCCTTCTTCGCGGCGGTGCTGGCGCTGGAACTCAACGCCCTGTTCATCGCGCTGAAGTATCTCGCCCCCGGCGGCGCCTGGCGCCGTGCCGAGGTGGTGCTGCTGACGTTGGATGCCCTCGCCATATTGGCAACTTTATGCGCGATAGCCCCCTCGATTTTGCGATCGAACTTCAAATACGTGGGACGCGCGACCGAGATGCTTGCTTATGCGCGCCAATTGGATGCTTACGCCTCCGACGAGGCCGGCGGCCCGGCACAACTCGATGCCGCGGCCACGTTGCGTGCCACCCTGGCCGAGGAGCAGGCCAAGGCGATCGATAACAACGGGCACATCAATCGCCGTCGGCTCGCCTGGCGGGGGCTGGCCGGATCGCTTGCCATGGTTTCGATTCTTGTCACGATCGCCCTTGCATTCACCGAGATCGCCGCCAAAGTGCGACCGTGAGACCGACAAGATTATGAATCCGAGGCTGATACATGCGACCGGACACGGCTCGATCGAGTAAGCCAGCCGACCCAGCCAACAATGCCGGCTCCGTGCGACAACTGCCCGAGCCGCCCAGGATGCGGGTTGTCAGGAAGGGATGGTGGGTAAGCGAAGAACGACCGCAATCCCTCAAGAAACCTGGAGAACAGGACCAGAGATCTCGGGACGATGACTGACCCGTCCAAACCATTGGCGCCACCCACGGACGAAGCGCTGGCGGCCGAGGCCAAGTCACCACAGACAGACAAGGCACCGAAACCTGCAGCGACGGCGGCACCTAAACAGCGGCCATCGGTTCCAAGGATGCAAACCTCCCTGCATTACCGCCAGAACCTTCAGGATTAGCCTCAGTCCCGATCCGAAAAGCAGGAACGGTCGGGATCGTCCGGGTGTTAGTCAAAAAATCGGCGGAGAGTGAGAGTTTTTGGAGGAAATTCCTTCATCCGCCAGCAGGGCAAAGCGCACATGGTCGCGCCACACCCCGCCAATCCGCAGATAACGCGGCGAAAATCCTTCGCGCTGAAACCCCAATCGCCCGATCAGCGCCAATGACCGCGCATTGTCCGGCTGCACATTCGCCTCCACCCGGTGCAGGCCCAACTCCTCAAATGCAATCCGCACCACCCCGCCCACCGCCTCCGTCATCAGGCCCCGCCCCGCGAATGCGCGCATGCCGTAAAAGCCCAGATACGCGCTGCACAGGGCGCGCCGCACAATCTCACTCAGCGTCACCACGCCGATAATCGCCCCGGTTTCGGCGTCCCAGGCAATCCGCGCCTCGGTGCGCCCGTTGCCACTTTCCGCCAGCCACGCGGCATATGCCGCCTCATCCGCAGGCGGTGTTGCCCAAGGCCAATGAAAATCCCGGTTGCACGCATTCGCGGCAATCAGCGCCGGCCCGTCGGCCGCGCAAGGCACCCGCAGCACCACCTGGCCCGTCCCGCCATTCATTCGGGGTGTGCCACCCGCCCACCCGGCATCGGCCGCGCCACCCCGGTCGTCTCCGGCAGGCTCAGCGGCAGGCCCGCCACCGATCGCGCGGCCAGAAAGCCGAAACATTGCGCCTCCAGCGCATCGCCATCCCAGCCCACCGCCTCCACCGCCTCCACCACCACGCCCAGCGCCTGTCGCAGCGCGCGCATCAGGCTCGGGTTGTGCCGCCCGCCGCCGGTTACCAACCACCGCCCCGGCCGCGGGCTCACCCGCGCCGCCGCGCCCGCCACGAACGCCGCCAGGGTCGCCGCCCCATCCTCGAGGCTCAGTTCCGCGAGCCCGCTCGTGTCCAGGCGCCGCGAAAAATCCAGCCGATCGAGTGATTTCGGCCAGGCCCGCTCGAAAAACGGGTCATCCAGCAGCCGCCCCAGCACCGCCTCGTCCACCCGTCCCGCCGTTGAAAAGCGCCCATCCCGGTCGCACACATCCGCCCCGTGCCGCGCCACCCAGTCATCGAGTGGGCCATTGCCCGGGCCGATATCCGCCGCCCGCATGCCGTCCGCCAACAGCAACGTCACGTTCGCCACCCCACCCAAATTCAGCACCGCCAACGGCCGCGGCAATGCCGCCGCCAACGCCGCATGATACAGCGGCGCCAGCGGCGCACCCTGCCCGCCCGCCGCCACATCGTTGGTTCGGAAATCATGCACCACCCCAAGCCCGGTCGCCCGCGCCAGGGCCGCCGCGTCCCCGATCTGCCAGGTCCTGCCCTGATCCGGCCGGTGCAACAGCGTCTGCCCATGCAGCCCGATCAGGTCCGCCGACCAGTCCAGCCGCGCCACCGCCCGCGCATGCAACTCGGTCAGCCACGCCGCCGCCGCCCGCACCCGCGCGTCATCGGGCACCAATTCCCCGGCCATGGTCAGCAACGCGCGCAACTCCGCGCGCAACCCGGCCGGATACGGCAGCGTCAGCGCCGGTCCGAAGCCGGCGATCCGCGCCCCATCGGTCACAATGCCCGCCGCGTCCACCCCATCCAGGCTGGTGCCGCTCATCAGCCCGATCACCCGCCGCATGCCGGCGCCACCTGACCAGGCGGCGCCGCGCGCGGTCATTGCAGGCTCCGCGTCGCCATCTCGCGTGTCGCGGCACTCAGCCCCTCGGCCGCCAGCACCGTCTCCAGGGCCGCGCGCATGTGCGCGGCCCGGACCGGCTCGTGGCGCCGCCACTGCCCCAATGGCGGCACCAGCCTTGCCGCGATCTGGGTGTTCGCGGCATCGATGCGCAAAATCGCCTCGGCCAGAAACGCATAGCCCGCGCCGTCGGCCGCGTGAAACCCGACCGGGTTCGCCATCGCGAAGGCGCCGATCAGCGCGTAGATGCGGTTCGGATTGCCCCAACTGAAATCCACGCACGCGGTCAATTCCCGCACCCGCGCCAGCGTGCCGGGCAGCGGCGCCGTGGCCTGCAACGCAAACCATTTGTCGAGCACCAGATCCTCGTGCCGCCAATCGGCGTGGAACCTGGCAAACGCCCCCTCCCGCGCCTCGCCCTCGCGCATCGCGAGCAAGGCCAGCGCCGCCAGCCGGTCGGTCATGTTGCCCGCCTCGGCGAATTGCGCCCGCGCCCGCGCCTCGTCGCCCGCCGCATGCAGAAACCCGAGGCACGCATTGCGCAGCGCGCGGCGGCCAAAGCCCCGCCCATCCGCCACATACGGCCCGTCATCCGTCATCGCGTCATACAGCGCGGTGAATTCCGCGCGCAACGCGCCACCCAGCCCGGCGCGCACGAATTCCCGCGCCGCATGGATTGTTTCCACATCCACCACCGCCATCTGGTCGGCCAGAAATCCCTCGGACGGCAAGGCCAGCGCCTCGGCGGCAAATGCCGGGTCCGCCTCGGCGTCACGCAGGGTCGCCCGCCACGCCGCAACCAGCCCCGCGTCCAGCACCGGCGCCCCGCCATCCGCCAGCGCCGCCACCAGAAGCAGCAGAACCCCGCTCGCATATTGCTGGCCGGATTCCCACCGCACGAACGGGTCCGTGTCATGCGCGGCCAGAAACAACAGCGTCTCCGGCGGCAAGGGCTGCATCTTCACCGGCGCCGAGAATTCCCGGAACAACGAAGGCACCGGCCGCTCCCCCACGTCCAGAAACCGGAAGCTCTGCTCCCGCTCGGTCAGTCGCAGCACCCGGGTGCCCAGCTGCATGGCGTTCTCGCCCTCCAGCAGGGTCGGCAATTCCCGCCCCGACTCGCCGATCAGTCCCATCGCCACCGGAATGACCAGCGCCGGCTTGTCATCCTGCCCGGGCGTCGGCGGCGTCGCTTGCCTCAGCGTCAGCGTGTAAACCCCCACCGCCGCGTCATACGCCTCGTCGAATTCCACCCGCGGCGTGCCCGCCACCGCATACCAGAGCCGGAACTGCGTCAGATCAACCCCCGACGCATCCTGCATCGCCGCCACGAAATCCTCTATCGTCACCGCCTGGTTGTCGTGCCGCGCGAAATACAGATCCATCCCCGCCCGGAACGCCTCCGCCCCGATCAGCGTGCGAATCATCCGCACCACCTCGGCGCCTTTCTGATATACGGTCGCCGTATAGAAATTATCGATTTTGACGAAACTATCCGGCCGCACCGGGTGCGCCAGCGGCCCCGCATCCTCCGGAAACTGGCTCGCCCGCAGCCGCCGCACATCGGCAATCCGCTTCACCGCCCGGCTGCCATGGTCGGCGGAAAACTCCTGGTCACGGAATACCGTCAGGCCCTCCTTCAGGGAAAGCTGGAACCAGTCGCGGCAGGTCACGCGGTTGCCGGTCCAGTTATGGAAATATTCGTGGCTCACCACCGTCTCGATGCCGGCATAATCCCCGTCCGTCGCCGTCTCCGGGCGGGCCAGCACATATTTCGTGTTGAATATGTTCAGCCCCTTATTCTCCATCGCCCCCATGTTGAAATCCGAAACCGCGGCGATGTTGAACACGTCCAGATCATATTCGAGCCCGAACACGCGCTCGTCCCACGCCATCGCCAGCTTCAATGCGTGCATCGCGTGCGCGCATTTGCCCTCGTCGCCGGCCCGCACATGAATGCCCAACCCCACCCGCTTGCCCGACCCCGTCTCGTACTGATCCGCGATCGAGACCAGATCCCCCGCCACCAGCGCGAACAAATAGCTCGGCTTCGGGTGCGGGTCCTCCCACTTCATCCAGCGCCGCCCATCCGCCGTCTCCCCGCCATCCACCGGGTTGCCGTTCGACAGCAACACCGGATAGCCCGGCCCGTCCGCCACGATCACGGTCGTGAACCGCGCCATCACATCCGGCCGGTCCGGAAATGCCATGATCCGCCGGAACCCTTCCGCCTCGCATTGCGTGAAATAGCTGCCTTGCGACAGATAGAGCCCCGACAGCTCCGTATTCTCGCTCGGGTTGACGAAGGTCTCGACATCCAGGAGCGCCGCTTCCCCCAGCCCGTGAATTTCATACCCCCCGGCCACCCGCGCAATCCGTTCCGCCGGCAGCACGGCCTCGTCCAGCAGCACCGTGCCCAGCGCTAAAGCCTCGGCCGCCAAAAACAGCGGCGCCCCGGGCCGCCCTGCGGCATTGCGCCGCACATCCATGCGCGCGCGCACCCGCGTGCGCGTCGGGTGCAGCTCGAACGTCAGGTCCACCTGCGCCACCAGGAAATCCGGCACCCGGTAATCTTCTCGCCGCACTGCATCCGCCATAGCGCTTCCTCCGTAACCCATGCGCCGGTGTAGCGCCGGGCTCCGGCAGGAAGGAAGGGGCGTTCGGCTGGTTCTGCCCTTTCCTTCCTTTCCGGATGGCGGTAACGGTCGCCCATGCAGGCGGCCCTTTCAGGAGACGAACTGACAGTGTTGTTACAACGCTGTGCGGCGGGTGACCGCGGCGCGTTCGAGCGCGTCTACAAGTCCCAGTCCGCCCGCCTCTATGGCCTCGCCCTTTCCATCACCCGCCAGCCTTCCCTCGCGTCTGACGCGGTGCAGGACGCGCTGCTGCAGGTCTGGCGCAACGCCGCCCGCTTCAATCCGGAGCGTGGCAACGCCGAATCCTGGCTCATCGGCCTCGTCCGGTATCGCGCGCTCGATATCGCGCGCAAACAGGTGCGCGAAACCCCGTCCGACGTCATCCCCGACAAGGCCGATGACTCGCCGGACGCGCTCAGCCAGCTCATGGCCAGCGGCGAGGGTCAGGCACTCGCCCGCTGTCTCGATGAATTGCCCGAGGAGCGCCGCCGGCTCATTCAGGCCGCCTTCACCCAGGGCCTCAGCCACACCGAGCTTGCCACCCGGCTCAACGAGCCTCTTGGCACCATCAAATCCTGGATCCGCCGTTCCCTCCAGGCCCTGCGTAAGTGCCTCACCGCATGAGCGACACCCCCGAAATCCCGGACGACGATTCCCTTCTCGCCGGCGAATATGTGCTCGGCGTGCTCGATCTGCCGTCCCGCCGCGCCGCGGAGGCCCGCGCCGAGATCGATGCCGGTTTCGCGAGCCACGTCACCTTCTGGGAGCAGCGGCTGTTCCCGCTTACCCGCCTCGTGCCCGCGGTGCCGCCGCCGGCCGAGCTCTGGCAACGGCTGCAACGCGCCATCGGCGCCAACGACAATGCCGCCACGCTGCGTGTCTGGAAGGCGACCACCGCCGCCGCCCTCGCCCTTGCCGCCGGCCTTGCCGCCTTTGCCTTCATCCCGCGCCAGGCGCCCAGCCTGACCATCGCCAGCCTCGCCCCGCTCAATGCCGGCGCGCCGGGCTTCATCGCCCGCGTCGCCAGCAACGGCACCGTGCGCGTGCAGGCGCTCAGCGCCCACCCCGCCCCCACCGGACATGATTACGAGCTTTGGGCCCTGCCCGAAGGCGCCACCCGGCCGGTGCCGCTCGGAGTCATTCCCCCCGGCGGCCTCAGCGTCGCCGCCAGCCACGTCACCTTGCCTGGTGGCAAGCTTCTGGTCAGCCTGGAGCCCAAGGGCGGCTCCCCCACCGGGCTGCCGACCGGTCCCGTCCTCTATGGTGGCGTGATCACGAAGCTGTAGGCGGGAAAAAACGTCTGCACCGCCTGCCGCGCGGCGGTGCCCCCGCCCCCCACCACAAACGCCGGAAACAAGAGTTTTTTGCGCGACTTTTTTGCAAAAAAGTCGCTACTTTTCTTTGTGTTTCTCCGAATTCCGTAAATACGAATTGAACCTAGAATAACCTGTCGTCGCCTTGTCGCGTCGCGGCAATCTCGGGCCCTGTCGGATACCGTAATATCGTGATCTGGTCGGCCTCGCGCCTGATATATCCCAAGGCCTCGAAGGCGCGCAGCCGGTCCAGCATCGGCCAGATTTCGTATCGCCGATAAAACATCACGCTGTTGCGCACGATATCGGCAAAATGCGGCAGTGGCGGCCAATGCAATGTGTGGTGTTGGTGGAATATCGGCCTGCCGCCGACGTAAATCAGCGGCAATCCGGCCAGTGCCGCGCGAAACCCCAGATCGGTATCCTCGGCGCCGTAGCCGCGGAAGATTTCATCGAACCCGCCCAGATCGTAAAAGCTGCGCGCCCGCATCAGGAACGCCACCGACCATAAAAACCCCGGATGTGGCTCGCGCACTTCGCCGAGGGGTGGGAAATGTCGGGCCGGGTGTGGCAGTGCCACGCGTGCCAGATCGGCTTCGTGCCAGTGGGGGTGCATCGCGCCGGCCGGCAAATACCGCACGTCCGGCGCCACCACGCAATCCTGCCGGCGCAGCGCGGCCAGCGCGTGGGCAAGGCTGTCGCGGCTCACCACGCAATCCACGTCCAGAAAGCACAGGGCCCCGTGCCGTGCCAGTTTCGCCGCGCGGTTGCGCGCCGCCGCCAGCGGCAGCCCCGCGCTGGGCATGCTTTCCACCCGGGCAGGAAAATTCAGGCGTGGCAGCGTCAGCGGTGTCTCGGCCATGTCCACCACGATCAATTCCCCTGGTGGTGGGGTCATCCGCGCCAGGCCTTGCAGCAGAAAATCGAGATGCGCCCGCCTGCCTTTCAGCAGCGTCAGCACACTGACGCCGATGTCTGACCGGCCGCGCATCCGCGGTCCTATCCGGTGCCAAGCCGCGCCGCGCGCGGCTCCAGGGCAAGTTTCGGCCGGGCCTCGTCCGGTGTCTTCAGCACCACCGGCTTGCCGGTATAGGTCTCCAGCACCGAGAATGGCTCGCCGGCGGCCTTTATCCGCCCCTGCTCCATCCAGATCACCTTATTGCACCACAGCGCCACGGTCTCGATCTGGTGGCTCGACAGCACCAGAATCTCGGCGCCGCGCACCATGGTCTCGATCCGCCCGCGCGCCTTGTTCATGAAGCTCGCGTCTCCGGCCAGAAACCATTCATCCATCAGCAGCACTTGCGGGCGTATCGCGGTCGCCAGCGCAAAGCCCAGGCGTATTACCATGCCAGATGAATAAATCCGCACCGGCAGGTCCATGAACTGCCCGAGTTCGGCAAATTGCTGCACATCCTCGGCCAGTTGCTGAATCGCCGGCCGTGACAGCCCGTTGTACAGCCCGCGAAGCAGAATATTCTCGCGTCCTGTCAGGTCCGGCTTCATGCCCAGTTGCGGGTCCAGCAGCGCGTTCAGCGTGCCCCGCACCCGCACCCGCCCCTGCACCGGCTCGTAAATGCCGGCCAGCGTGCGCAGCAGCGTGGTTTTGCCGGCGCCGTTGCTGCCCACCAGTCCCAGCCGGTCGCCCGGTTCCAGCCGAAAGCTGATGTCGCGCAGGGCCTGCACCACGATCCGCCGTTGCGTATCCTGTCCCAGCCTGCCCGCCGCGGCGGACATGAAGGTTTTTTTCAGGCTGCGCGCATTGCCGTGATACAGCGGAAAATCCACGCACACATCGGCCGCCTCGACCAGGCTCATCGGCTCAAATCCAAAATGCTATACGGCTGCGCACGCGCACGAACCCCAGCCACGCCACCGCGCACAAAATCACGCTGTATCCCAGCGCCGATTCCCACACCACATGCGTCGGCATCGTGCCCAGCAGCGGCGCCCGCACGATCTCGAACAGGGAATAGAACGGGTCGATCGGCAGCAGCGCCCGCTGTTTCACCGGCAGCAGGCTCGGCTTCCAGATGATCGGGCTGATATAGAACGCGATCTGCAGAACCGACGCCACGATCGGCGGCACGTCCCTGAAGCGCGCGCAGAACGCGCCCAGCAGAATTGTCACCGCGAAGCTGTCCACCAGCCACAATGCCAGCGCCGGCAAGGCCGCCAGGGCCACCACGCCCGGCACGATGCGGAACAGCGCGAACACCACCACGATGACGACCAGATTATGGCCCAGAATGATCAGGTTGCGGTACACGTTCTGGCCCGCGAACACGAAATACGGCATTCGCACCGATCGGATGGTCGATTCCGAAAGGGTGAAGGCCAGGCACGCGTCGCCCACCAGCAATGACACGAAATTCCATAGCACGAGGGACAGGGCAATGAACGGCAGGAAGTCGTGCAGCTTGATGTGGAACAACTCGGAGTACAGTACGCCCAGCGTTGCCACCATCACCCCGGTCGACAAGGTCAGCCAGAATGGCCCCAGCACCGACCCGCGATATTTTATCTTGATGTCCAGCCAGCCCAGCGCCCGGAACAGTTCCGACAGTCGCCACGATTCCTTCAGGTCCCAGACCGCCTGCCGCCAGCGCTGCCGATAGGTCAGGTGCGCGCGAAACTCCATTTCCGGCTCGGCGGCATCGCCCGGCGGGCTCAGCGCCGCCGGCACCATGCCGCCGCGCTCCATGACCGCGCTGTCCGACCCGTCCGTGTCACTCATGCGCGCGGCGTTAGCCGATTGCGCCCCCAACCGCAATCTGGATGCGCGCAGTCCGGCAGCATGCTTACGTGAAGTCCGGCACCGGCCAGGCGCGCCTCACCAAAACTTCCGGTGCCGGACTTGACCAAGCATCAAGGTGCCGGTTCGCAGGCGCCCCCCGCAATCTCCGCCCGCTCAGCCACCGCCAGGTCAGACCGCGCAACACACGCCCGCACCCCGCCATCCGGCATCTGCACCACCACCTCATAGCCCGCCAAACCAGCCGGCACCGCATTGCTGCCCGTCAGCTTCAGCAGAACATCCGCCCGCAGCCGCGCCGGCGCCAGCCGGCGCGACGCCAGCACAATCGCCGGCGGCGGCAACGCCGCCACGCGCGGCGCCGGCACCGGCGGCGGCGCCGCGCACCCGCTCAGCCCGGCACCAAGCGTCAGACCCAGCCCCGCCCCAACCGTCAGCTTTCGCCACATGCCGCCAATCCGCCACGAAGCCACGCCCACGTAAACCAAAAAAGCCCCGAGCGACTCCATGCAAAAAGCAGTTGCACAAAAATCAAGGGTTCTATAGGGGTTTACCACGCTTTCTTGTCTGCGTGCGTTAGCATCGTCCGCTATCGCGCGCACCAACCGCGTGCCCCCTGCCGGAGGACCCGTCTTGCCCCGCCGCCTCCCGTCATCGCCGCGCGCCGTCTCGTCTCTCCGCCTCGTTCGCGCCCTGCTGCCCATCTGCCTCGCCGCCCTGCTCGCCGCCTGCGCCGGCCAGGCGCCAACCCCCACCGCCAGCCTGCTGCAAGCCCAGCATTTCGCCGCCACCGCCCGCCCGCGCTATGCGCCGCCCGGCCCCCCGTCAGACCCCTGGGGCCCCTACATCCAGGAGGCCGCCGCCCGCTTCGACGTTCCGCAAAGCTGGATCCGCGGCGTCATGCACCGCGAGTCAGACGGGCGGGAATTCAGCGCCAACGGCACACTCACCATCAGCGACAAGGGTGCGATGGGACTGATGCAGGTCATGCCCGAAACCTACAGGGAATTGCGCATGCGCTACGGCTTCGGCGACGACCCCTACGACCCGCACAACAACATCCTCGCCGGCGCCGCCTTCCTGCGCGAACTCTATGAGAAATACGGCATGCCCGGCCTGCTCGCCGCCTACGACGCCGGCCCCGGACGGCTCGACCAATATCTCGCCAACAAGGCCCCCCTGCCCGATGAGACCCGCCGCTACGTCGCCGCCATCGCCCCCTTGATCGAGCATGACCGGCCCGCCCACCCCAGCCTGGCAACCGAACTGGCACTCAACCGCCTGCCGGATGATATTCCCGCTGGCCTGCGCTACCGCCGCGTCATCCGCGTCGCCAGTCGCCGCAGCACCCGCTGGCACGACTCCCGGCACGAAATCCGCCTGGCCCGCGCCGACCGGGCCGTCCGACACAATGAGCCGGCAATCCGCCTTGCCGCCGCCACCCCATCACGCCACCACCATGCCGGCTTCCGCCTGATCAGCAGCGCCGTCGCCGCCACCCTGCCGCCACAAGCCAACACCACCGACAAACATTGGGCCGTCCAGATCGGCGCCTATGCGAAAATGGCCGACGCCCGCGCCGCCCTCGCCCACGCCCGCCACCTTGCCGGCGGCACACCCAGCCTCGGCATCGCCCACCAGGGCCACCATACCCTGTATCGCGCGCAGATAACCCACCTCACCCGCCTCGCCGCCCTCAACACCTGCGCCCGCCTCGGCCACGGCGCCTGCCTCGTCCTCACCCCGGACAGCCAGTCATGATCCAGGAGCGAAGGGAAAGCGCGTTCTTTTTGTGAACAAAAAGAACCAAAAAAACTCTGTAAAGCTCTCCAGCCGTCATGGCACAGGCGCCCCTAGGCGCCGCGGCAGTCCAGGGGCAACACACGCCAGGCCAAAGCCAGGCCCGTTCTTTTTGTGAACAAAAAGAACCAAAAAAACTTCATGACTTCAGAGCTTTGCCAAAACCACGACTGGTGTTCCCGCGCCCGGCCGCCAGTCATGAACGGCCGCTACGCGGCCAAGCAATTCGCCAAAACTCCCCCCGCGGCGCCACCCTCCACCCCCAAGTCGCAAAAGTTTTTTGCGCGACTTTTTTTCAAAAAAGTCGCCACTTTCCCTCAAGCGTCCGGCACGTCTGTTTCCAAGGCGCGCAGCCATGTGGTGGCTGTGCTGTCCGATGGCGCCCGCCAATCTCCGCGGGGCGACAAGGCGCCGCCATGGCTCACTTTCGGGCCGTTCGGCAGGGCGGAGCGTTTGAATTGGGACTGTGCGAAAAACCGCCGCAGAAAAACGCCCAGCCAATGCTTGATCTCCGGCAAATCGAAGGCCCGGCGCTCCGATGCCGGAAATCCCTCGGGCCAGCCGCCAACCGCCGCATCGTGCCAGGCATGCCAGGCCAGAAAGGCGATGCGGGCGGGGCCGAAACCGTGCCGCAACGTGTAGAATAGGGTAAAATCCTGTAACGCGTACGGCCCGATCATCGCCTCGCTGCTTTGCGTGGCGCCGTTCTGTTCCGGCACCAGCTCGGGGGAAATTTCCGCGGCCAGAATATCGCTCAACGCCGCCCGCGCCGCCTCGGGCGCATCATGGTCACGCACCCAGCGTATCAGATGCTGGATCAATGTTTTCGGCACGCCGGCATTGATGGCATAGTGTGACATCTGGTCGCCCACACCATAGGTGCACCAGCCCAGCGCCAGCTCGGACAAATCCCCCGTGCCCAGAACCATCGCGTTATTCTGATTGGCCAGCCTGAACAGAAAATCCGTGCGCAGCCCGGCCTGCACATTCTCATACGTGATGTCATAGCGGGCGGCGCCACTGGCCGCCGCGTGCCCCAGCGTCTGCAACATCAGTTGCGCCGCCGGCGTAATATCCAGCACATTGGCCGAAACACCAAGCGCGCGCATCAAGACCTCGGCCCGCGCCCGGCTGGCCGTGCCGGTGGCCATGCCCGGCATGAAATAGGCGAGAATATTCGTCCGCGGCAAAGCCAGCCTGTCGAACGCGCGCACTGCCACCAGCAGCGCCTGGGTGGAATCGAGCCCGCCGGAAACGCCGATCACCACCCGGGTGATCGCGCTGGCGCGCAGCCGCTGCATCAGCCCCGCCACCTGAATGGCATAGGCCTCATAACAATCCTGGGCCAGCCGCGCGCTATCCGCCGGCACGAACGGATACCGCGCCACCGTTCGCGCAAGGCCGATATCATCGCCCGGCGGCGATAGCGTGAAGGAAATGCGCCGGAACGGCCGGGCCCCAGACGCCCTGTTGTCATCGAAAGTGCCTTGCCGCAGCCGTTCATTGGCCAACAGGCGCAGATCGATGTCCGCCACCGCGCGGGCGGCGGCATCGGGAAAGCGTTCGGTTTCCGCAAGCGTGACCCCGGCCTCGAAAATTCCCGCCTGCCCGTCCCAGGCCAGGTCGGTGGTCGATTCCCCCATGCCGGCGGCCGCATAAACATAGGCCGCGACGCAACGCGACGATTGACTGACGCACAGCATTTTGCGGGTTGCCGCCTTGCCGATGGTGATGTTGCTGGCCGAAAGATTGGCCAGCACGGTGGCGCCGGCCAGCGCGCCATGGCTGCTGGGCGGCACCGGCACCCACATATCCTCGCATATTTCAACGTGCACCGTAAAATCCGTCACGTCGGCGGCAACGAACAACAGGTCGGTGCCGAACGGCGCGTCGGCGCCGGCCAGATGCAGCCGGTCACCCGGCGCCCGCTCGCCCGAGGCAAAAAACCGCCGTTCATAGAATTCCCGATAATTCGGCAGATGGATTTTCGGCACCACCCCCAGAACGTGGCCGCGGTGCAGCACGACGGCGCAATTATACAACCGCCCGGCATGGCGCAGTGGCGCCCCCACCACCAGCACGGGCAGCAAATCACGGGTCGCGTCACGCAGCCGGGCAAGCGCCGCCAGCACCGCGTCCAGCAGCGCGTCCTGCAACAGCAGATCGTCGATCGCATAGCCGCTCAGGCACAATTCGGGAAATACCGCCAGCGCCACCCCCTGCTGGTGGCACGCATGCGCCTGCGCCAGAATGGCGTCCGCGTTGGCTTGCGGGTCGGCCATGCTGGTGCGCAGTGTGCACGCGGCGGCGCGAACGAAGCCCTGGCCATAGATCGAGCGGAACACCATGTCGGCATATAAGGCGGCCCGGCCTGCCGGGAAAAGGAGAGCATGGCTGATGACCCGTCTTGGCAGCATTCCGCTGGTCTTGGCCATGCTGGCGGCCGGCATCGCGGCGCCGCGGCCGCACGTGGTGCCCGGCTTTCACGCAACGCCCGACCATGCCGGCGCCTTCGTGCTGCGCCACCTGAACCCCGCCGCCACCACGCCCGCCACCAGCTTTCATGCCAAGCTCGATGGTTGGGTGAATGTGCAGCCGCTTTATTGGCGCCCGCACGGTGCCAGACATGGCCGGATTTTCGTCGCCACCGAAAAAAACGAGGTGGCGGCGCTGGACGCCCGCACCGGGCAGGCGCTGTGGCGCCGCCGCCTCGGGCCACCCGGCACCCGGCATGATTTATGCGGCAATATCGACCCGGTCGGCGTCTCCTCCACCCCCGTGCTCGACCCTGAGCGGCACGCCCTTTACCTCGATGCCGTGGTCGGTGCCGGCCATCAGCAGAAGCATGAATTGTTCGGCCTTTCATTGCATGATGGCCATGTGCTGCCGGGCTTTCCGGTCGAGATCGGGTCCGGCGTGCGGGCGCTGGGCGGCAGCTTCGATGATCTGGTCGAACAGAACCGCACCGCGCTGGCCCTGCTCAAGGGGCGTATCTTCGTGGCCTTCGGCGGCTATAGCGGGGATTGCGGCCCCTATCACGGCATTGTCGTCGGCATCGATCAAAGCCGGCCGCGCGTCACCGCCTTTTGGTCCACCCGGGCGGTGAAGGGTGGCATCTGGAACCCGGGCGGCATCGTCTCGGACGGCAAATCCCTCTATGTCGCCACCGGCAACACCGAGAACGCCCAGGGCTGGGGTGGCGGCGAGGCGGTTCTGCGCCTGAGCCCCGATCTCAAGCCGCTCGATTATTTCGTGCCCGATAACTGGCGCGCGCTCGATACCGACGATCTCGACCTTGGCGGCGTCAACCCGACCCTGATCGATGCCCCGAAGGGCCCGACCCCCAAGCTGTTGCTGGCGTTGGGCAAAAACGGCGTCGCCTATCTGCTCGACCGGCGGCATCTGGGGGGCATCAGCCAGGCGCTCGCCACCCACCCGGTCTCCGCCGACCCGATCCGCAGTTCCACCGCCAAATTCCGCGTCGGCCATGACACGATGGTGGTCATGAATGCGCACGGCCTAGGCTGCGATGGCGCGGACGGGGTGGTGGCGCTCCGGGTGCATGCGGCCAAGGGCGCGGCGCCGGTTCTGCAAACCGCCTGGTGCCGCCGCATCGACGGGCGCGGTGCCCCGGTGGTTACCCAGAACGAAAAAGGCAGGCAACAGGTGGTCTGGATTTTCGGCGCCGAGGGTGATGAGCGCTTGCGCGCCTTCGATGGTGTCAGCGGCGCGGCCCTTTACGTCAGTGACCCGACCCCGGCGCCGGTGCCGCATTTCTCCACACCGTTGATCGCCGAGCACCGGCTTTATTTGCCCGCCAAGGACACCGTGCTGGCCTTCAACCTGGTCAACACCGCGGCGCCATGATCCGCCGTCTGCTGGTTTTGCCGGCGCTGGCCATGCTGGCGCTTGCCCCGCCGGCATCGGCCGGCAACGTCACCGGCTTTCACGCGACACCTGACCGGGCGGGGCTGTATCAGGTGCCCGGGCTCACCCCAGGCACAGCCGCCCGCACCCGGCCGGACGCATCGTTTCGCGCCAGCCTGCCCGGCCTGGTCAATGCCCAACCCCTGTATTGGCGCCCGGAAGGCAGCGCGCGCGGGCTGGTCATCGCCGCGTCCGAGGCCAATCAGGTCGCGGCCTTCGATGCCGCGACCGGCCACGCGGTCTGGCGCCGCACGCTGGGGCCGCCGGCCCCGCGGGCCGGGCTGTGCGGCAATATCGACCCGGTCGGCATCACTGGCACCCCGGTCATCGACCCCGCCCGCCGCGCGCTGTATCTCGACGCCGATATCAGCCAGGGCAGCGCGCAGCGGCACGAGATTTTCGGGCTCGACCTGCGCACCGGCGCCATTCTGCCCGGCTTTCCGGTCGGCGTTCGCGCGGGCCTTGCCCGGCTGCATATTCCCTTCGATGACCGATACCAGGAAAACCGGTCCGCGCTCGCCTTGCTCGACGGACATGTGATCGTGGCCTTCGGCGGCTATGCGGGGGATTGTGGGCCCTACCATGGCATTCTCGTCAGCCTCGATACCGCGCATCCGCGCCTGGTCGGCGCCTGGACGACGCGGGCGGAAAAAGGCGGCATCTGGAGCCCGGCCGGGCCAGTGGTGGACGGGCAGCATCTCTACGTAATCACCGGCAACACAAGCGGCGCGCGACGCTGGGGCGGCGGCGAGGCCTTGCTGCGCTTTCCACCGAGCCTGAAGCAGCCCGCCTATTTCGTGCCCGAAAACTGGCAGGCCCTCGATGCGACCGACCGTGATCTGGGCGCGGTGAACCCTGTTCTGCTTGCGTTGCCGGGCGCCGTGCCGCCGCATCTGGTGCTGGTGCTGGGCAAGGGCAGAACCGCCTATCTGCTCGACCCGCGCCACCTGCCCGGCATCGGCCACGCCAGGCTGACGCAAACTATCTCAGACACCGCTCTGCGCGGATCGACGACCCGTTTCGCTATTGGCGGGACACAGTACGTTGTGATGCCGGATGCGGGGCTTGGCTGCCCGAAGCCTGGCGGGCTGACCGCGCTGGGCGTGAGCGCAAAGGCGGGCGAGCCCGTTCTACGCCAGGCCTGGTGCACTGCGCTCGAGGGCGGTGGCAGCCCAATCACAACCGAAACCGCGCCCGGCCGGAACCCGATTGTCTGGGTGGTTGGCGCTGAAGGTGATGAAAGCCTGCATGCTTTCGACGGGCTGACCGGCAGGACGCTGTTCACCAGCGCCCCATTGCCGGCCATGGTGCCGCATTTCTCCACCCCGATGGTTGCCAATGGCCACCTTTACATCCCCGCCGATGGCCGGATTTTCGCTTTCACCCTGCCTTGAGCCGCCACGCACCCCAGGCCAGAATAAACGGGGCCTTACCGCAGGCGACGGCCCGGGAGACACCGCCATGAGATTTTCGCGCTGCCCGGCCACGGCCCGGTGGGTTCTGCTGCCGGCCCTGACGGTGTGGCTCGGCGCCTGCCACCTGATCGACCAGGAAAGCTTCGGCAACGCGCCCCGGCCGCCTGCCCCCGACATGCTGGAGGCCGCCCTGCACTCGAACGGCGCGGCACCGTTGATCACGATTAATCCGGACGACGGCACCGATTACGGCGCGGCGCTGAACGCCGCCATCGAATCGGCACGCGACAAGCAGGGCATCACCCACTTCCATGTGCTGGCAATCGCCGCTCCGGGACAATCACTGGCGGGCACGGCCCAGGCCTTGCGGCAGGCATCGAGCCAGGCCGAGTCCGTCATTGACGCGATGAGCCAGGACGGCGTGGCCCCGGAGCGCATCACCCTGTCCGCGGCGACCAAGCCCGGGGTGAATGCTGTGAGCATCGAGGTGTTCGCCGAGAAGTAGACGGCCCTGGCACGCGGCGCCCCTCATGAAAAAAGTCGCTGCCTGGCTATTGCGCCTTCACGCCATAACCGGTCGTGCCGAGCAAGAATCGAACCGCCATCCCCAGGCTGAAAAGCCCGCATCGCCACTGTATTCCACAGAACTTAGTCAGATAAATTATAGCGTTATGTCGGTTCATTGGTGTGGCCTGTGAGGGCGGAGGCTGGTCATTCCACAGGCTTATCCACAACGCCGAATTGGGCTGACAAGCCGGCCATCAGCGCGGCGCGGCGGGTATTGGCCGGGACGGGTGGCAGAATGGTGACGGTCACGGTGCCGGCGTTGCGGCGAAAGCCGGTGCGTGGCCAGCAGGTGCCGGAATTGATGCGGGCGGGGATGACGGGAAGCTGAGTGGCGGCGGCGATGGCGGCGATGCCGGGTTGCAGGGGCGCCGGGTTGGCCGGATCGATGCGGGTGCCTTGGGGAAAAATGACGATCTGCCGGCCGGAGGCGCAAGCGCGGGTGGCGCCGCGCAGCACCGCGCGCAGCGAGGCGGCGCCGCCAGCGCGATCGACCGGGATCATGCCGGCGCGCAACAGCAGGCGGCCGAACAAAGGCACCGCGATCAATTCCTGCTTGAGCACGAAGCAGGTGCGCGGCAGCAGCGCCATCCAGACCATGGTATCGAAGGTGGATTGATGTTCGGCCGCGATCAGGGCCGGGCCATGCGCCGGCAGATATTCCCCACCCCGCACGTCAAGCCTGATGCCGCACAGGCGCGCGGAGGCGATGAGCAGCCTGGCCCAGCGTTGGCCGAGCCGGATTGCCGCCTGTTCGGAGCGGCAGAACAGAATGCCATAAAGCGAGAGCAGCGTGGTGATGCCGATATAGGCGGCATGCAGCGCGAGCGAGCGGAGCAGCGTGCGCATCAGGGCAGGCCCGCGCCCTTGCGCAGATCCGTGCGCGGGTCGGGCAGGCCGAGGCGCACGGCGAGATATTTGAAATATTCTCCACCAAGCAACTCGATTCGGCGGATGATGGTGTTGTCGGGCCCGGGCGCGGGGCGGACCGGGACGGGATAGAGCGTTGTGTGGGGCAGGGCGCGGCGCAGTTCGGCCAGCGCCCGGGGCATGTGGTAATAGGCGGTGACGACGATGAGGGTTCTCACGCCATGCTGGCGCACCCAGGCCGCGGCTTCCTGGGCATTGCCGCGGGTGGAGATGGCACTTTGGCCGAGCGTGACGCGGCCGAGCGTGAGGGCGGGGTCGACGCCGGCTTCACGCGCCAGGAAGGCGGCATTGGTGCCGGGCAGCACGCCCGATATCAACAGGCGCGGGGCGCGGCCGTGCGCCAGCAAACGCATGCCGGTTTCGATGCGGTTACTGCCGCCGGTCAGCACCACGATGCCGTCAGCCGGGGGCGGGCTGGGCATGGGGCAGGTAGCGCGGCCGAGGAACCAGGCGAAGCCGAGCGCCAGGCCAAGCCCGAGCAGAAGCAACGACACGAGCAGAAAGCGCGCCATCAGGTGAGGCGGGCCAGCCAGCGGCGCACGGCGATTTGCGCGGTAGCCCAGCCGATGAGCCAGGCGAGCGGCGGCAGCAGCGCGAGTGCCACGAGATTGGCGGTGGCGGCGCTGGTGCCACCCGCGGGCAGGAAGGGGGTGGCGAGGCGGCCGAGAGCCAGCAGCACCGGCAGTGCGACCAGCGCACCGATGGCGGCGCCGCTGAGGCAGAGCAGTCCGAGACGGCGGGCGAAGCGGCTGGCGATGAACCCATCTGTGGCACCGAGCAGATGCACGATGGCAATGGATTGCCGGCGGGCGGCGAGACCCGCGCGGGTGGCCACCGCGATGACGGAAACCGCGATCAGTGCCACGATGAGCAGCACGAGGAAGCTGAGGGCTTGCAGGCTGGTGGCGAGACGCGTGAGGCGGGTGACCCAGATGCCGGGATTTTCGATCATGGTGCCGGGGGCGAGCCGATCGAGCGCGGCCTCGGCATCGGCGGGCATGCTGCTGCCGGGGGCGAGGCGCAGGACCACCACGGCGGGCAGCGGCACCACCAGATTGGCCGCGGCGGCGCCAAGCCAGGGACGCAGCAGATCGGCCAGGGCGGCATCGGATAGCGGTGTTTCGGCGGAAACCCAGCGCATGGCGCCGAGCGCATTCAGCACCGCGTCGCGGCGGGTGGTGTGACCGCTGGCGGCGGGGGCGCCGGCGTTGGGAATTTGCACCACGACGCCGGTGGTGGCGGCGCCGCGCCAGCTTGCCGCCATGTCCGACGAGGCACTGAAGCCGGCGAGTGCCAGGGCGGCGAGAAACGTCATGGCGGCGACCAGGAAGGGGAGCAGGCGGTCCGACAAAGCGCGGCGTAGACCGAGATCGTCGCGTCGGGCCGGGCGAAGCGCGCGGGCGCGGGCACGGTCCGCGGCATCGGCCCGCCGGGCGGCATGCTGGTCGGCGCGGTCAGGCATCGGCCTGGTAATAGCCATCCGCGTCATCGATGACGAGGCGCCCGGCCTCGAGGCCGAGTGCCGGGCCAGGGTGGCGGCGCACCAGCGATTCGTTATGGGTGGCGACGATGACGGTGGTGCCGAGCCGGTTCATTTCACGCAGCAACTGCATCAGCCGTTCGGCCTGCACATCATCGAGATTGCCGGTGGGTTCGTCGGCCAGCAACAAGGCGGGGCGGTGCACCACGGCGCGGGCGATGGCGATGCGCTGCTGTTCGCCGCCGGATAATTCGTGCGGGTGAGCGTCTCGCCGGCGGCCGAGGCCGACCCAGGCCAGAATTTCCTGCACGTCGGCGCGAATCTGGCCTTCCGGGCGGGCGGCGATGCGCAATGGCAGGGCCACGTTCTCGAACGCGGTGAGGTGGGGCAGCAGGCGGAAATCCTGGAAGACGACGCCGATGCGGCGGCGCAGGCGGGCAAGGCGGGCACGCGCGGCGGGGCTGCCTTGCGGGGGTATGTCGGTGTTGAGCACCGCAAGCCGGCCGCTGGTCGGGCGCGCTTCAAGATATAGAAGCCGCAGCAGGCTGGATTTGCCGGCGCCGGAGGGGCCTTGCAGCCAACGAAAACCGCCCTGCGGCACGGTGAGCGTAAGCGCATGCAGCGCTTCCTCGGCGCCGGCGGGGCCGTAACGCAGGCCAACCTTGTCCAATCGTACGACCATGACGGCGCGATACCCGTATCGGTTGTGCCAAGGTTACGCCAGCGGCGCGGCGTCGGGAAACGGTGACGGCAACAGAGTGTTAAGGGAGTGGGTGCATGGTGGGGACATGAGCAAGCGGTGTGTGTGCCCGGGTTGTGCCGCCGTCTATGCCGTGCCGGCGGCGCAATTGCTGCCGGGGCGGATGTTGCGCTGCTTCCGCTGCGGCGATTCCTGGCAGGAAATGGCGCCCGCCGAGCAGCTTGCGGACATTGCCACTGCGCCAGAACCGGCTGCGCCAGAGCCGCCCATGCCAGGGCCGCCTTTGCCGGATACGGCTGCCGGGTTGCGCGCGGAACGGGTTGTGCCAGCGGCGACGCGCGCGCCAGCCACTGCCCCGCGGCGGCCCGCCCTGACGTTGGCGCTGGCCTGGGCGGTCAGTGTTGCCACTGTATTGGGTGGCGGGTCGGTGTTGGTGGCGGGGCACCACAGGGTGGCGCAAATCTGGCCGGCGAGTATCCGGCTGTACCATGCGGTCGGGCTTGCCGGCTAGGCAGCAATCCCCCGCCTTTGGTAACTCCCAGTTTGGCACACACGCAGCCCGAAAGTTACAAAAGTTTATTGGTTCTTTTTTTCAAAAAAGAACATGGCTGCCTTAAAAAAAATTTTTCGCCCGAACCGCGCATCATTTCGTCGAGGGTTCGCTGGGTGACACGGTGGCGAGGGTGAGTCCGGCTTTCTCCCAGCCTTCTATGCCGTCCGGGTCCCAGTAGACGCGTTGGTAGCCGAGCCAGACGAGGCGGCGGGCGGCGTTCCAGCTCATCCAGCAATGCGGGTGGCAATAGACCACGATGGGTGCGTTGGCATGGCCGTGGGTGAGCGTGGCCAGGCGTTGGGCGAGGAAGAGCGCGAGCGTGGGTGGTATGGCGCCGAGCCCCGCGCCGGGAATCCAGATGCTGCCGGGAATGTCCTGGTGCGGCAGGGGCATCCAGAGCGCGGTGGTGGCGGTTTTTGGGCGGCGCGGCGCCTCGGACACATCGAGCAGAATGGGTTTATCCGTGCGCAGCAGGGCGCGAAGCGCCAGGGTGTGCAGCACCTGGCCGCCATCCAGGCTGGTGGGTGTTTTGCCATGAATGGGGCCGAACCAGGGGCCGGGCGGCGCCGGCGCCGCGGCGGCGAGCCCGAGCAGCAACCAGGCGGCGCGGCGTGGCGTCCGGCTCAGCTTCCTTGGCCCGCCAGATCGAACTGATGGCTGAAGATGGCGTTGCTGGTATCGTGCGCGACCACGCTGATGGCGTCGGTTCCGGCGGGGCGCATGCGGAAGGTGATGGCGGGGTCCGTCGCGAGCGAGATATCGCTGACCATGTGGAACACCAGCGTGGTGCCAGAGCGTACATCGACCGCGTTGATGTAGCGCGCCGGCGTGTAGAGGCGCGTCACCTGATCCATCTGCATGCCGTTGAAGTTCGGGTGGCGGATCAGCAGTTCCAGCGTGTCGGCGCCACCGCCGCGGGCGGCCAGGTGCAGCACATGCAGCTTCATGTCGCCGATGCCACGCATGGCTTCGGCCACGCTGGCGCCGGCCGGGGCCGAGCAGCCACCGGCCGCCTTGATGAAGCGGGTGATGGCGACCAGGTGACCGTCCGGCATTTCGGCCACGGCGTGCATGTTGGTGTATTGGTCAACCCGCACGCGCAACCCGACGAGGCTCGGGTCACCAGCGGGGCCGAAGGTAAGGTGCGCGGCCATTGGCGACGGGTTGTTGTCGATGATGAGCCAGAGCGCCTTGACGTGGGCGTCTGGCGCCACATCGATGCTGACCGGCACCAATGAGGCATCCTCGGCCCGCGTGGGCGCATGCAGGGTAAGGATGGCGCTGCCATCGCCCAGGCTTTGCTTGGGAAACAGCGCGTCATGCAAGGCGGTCCAGCGCGCCGCCCGATCCGCCGCTGTCTCGGTGGCCTGGGCGCGCGGCGCGATAGCGGCGGCGAGCATCAGGGCGGCGGCGGCGACAAGCAGGCGTTTCATGGCGTTATTCCCATTCCAACTGCCGATAGGCTTCCAGGACGTTGCGGGGATTATAGGCATCGAACAGGGCCCATTTGTCACGCTCGGATTGCGCGACGCTATGCGCGGCCTGCTCGATGGGGATTGACTTGGCGACCGCGGCGCGGGTTTCACGCAGCAGCACGGTCAGATAGCGGCGCAAGCCAGCCTCGGCCTGGTCATACGGCAGACTGGGCGGGCCGTGCCCGGGCACGGCGGCGGCGACGCGCCAGCCACGCATGCGGTCAAGCTGGGCGAGCCAGCCTTTCAGATCTCCGTCGAGCGCCGGCACACGATGCACGAACAGCAGATCCACCGCCAGCAGGGTGTTGGTTTGCCTGTCGAGCACCGAAAGGTCTGATGCGGTGTGCGCTGGCGGGTGCGCGGTGAGGTGGAGCGTGCGACCGCCGAGATCGATGTCGTGCGTGTCGGTGACCAGCAGATCAGGCGCAATGACGGGGCCGGCCCGGGCGCCAAGCAGCTCGGTCAGATTCCGCTGGTAATAGGCGCCGCGGGCGGCCAGCAGCGCCGGCAGACGGGCGGCGCCGACATAGCGGGGCTTGTCCGCGGCGAAGGCGGCGGCGCCGAACACATGGTCTGGGTGGACATGCGAGAGCACGACGTAGCGGACCGGTTTGGTGGTGATTTTGCGTAAGGCGAGGCGCAGGCTTTGCCCATCGGCCAGGCTGCCGCCAGGGTCGATGACGGCGACGGCGCTTTGCCCGATGACGAAGCCGATATTGGCGATGCCGTCGAGATTTGCCGCTGTCGCGTCCTCGGTGAGCCCAGTGCGGATGTGGATGCCAGGCGCCACTTCATGCAACAGCGCGGGGCGCGTGCCATCAGCGCGGGCGAGCGCCGGCGCGCAGCACAGACAAAACGCACCGCCGAGCACGCCGCGCCGTCCGGTTTGAAA
>DAIDIQ010000034.1 GCA_027459285.1 Acetobacteraceae bacterium | reverse complement strand
GTCGCGCTGCATTGGCTGATCGCGGCATTGATCCTGTTCAACCTGTTCACCGGCCTGATCCACGATGATGTCTCCAAGGCAACGCGCGCCTGGATGATGCCGCTGCACATCAGTTCGGGCCTTTCCATCCTGGTCCTGAGCGTAGTTCGCCTCGGCTGGCGGCTCACGCATAAGCCACCGGCCTTGCCGGCAGGCGTTCGCCGGCCCGAGGCGCTACTGGCCGGTTTCACCTATGGCCTGTTCTATTTCCTGATGATTGCCCTGCCGCTCTCCGGCTGGCTGATGATTTCCGCAAGGGCTGCCAACCCTAGCCATCCCGTCACCATGGTCTGGGGCGTGCTGCCCTGGCCCTATGTCGGCAGCCTGCAGGCCATGGCGGCGGGCCCACAAAAACATCTGCATCACCAGTTGGCTGAACTGCACGAGCTTGGCGGCTATGCCATGCTGGCGTTGTTCGCGCTGCATGTCGCGGGCGCGCTGAAGCACCAGTTTTTCGACCATATGCCGGAACTGCAACGCATGCTGCCGCGCCACGGCAACTGACTTCATTTGCCGCGACCCCCGCAATGCTGTGGGCGCTGCTGATTGAATATGACGGCGCCGGCTTTCATGGCTGGCAACGCCAGGATGGTCTGACGACCGTGCAATCCGTGCTGGAGGACGCGCTGGCCAGACTGCATGGCGGCGTGCCGCACGCGGTCACGGTCGCCGGCCGCACAGATGCCGGGGTGCACGCGGCGGGCCAGGTGGCAATGGCCGATCTGCCCGATCGCCTCGACGCGCGGCATGTGCGTGACGCGCTGAATTTCCACATGAAGCCGCATAAGGTGGCGATCGTGCAAGCGGTCCCGGCGCCGCCCGGATGGAACCCGCGCTTTGCCGCGATCCGACGCACTTATGTCTATCATATCCTCAATCGGCGTGCCCGCCCGGCGCTTGCTCTCGGCCGCGTCTGGCATGTGCCGGCACCGCTCGACCTTGCGGCAATGCGCGAGGGTGCCGCCTGCCTGCTCGGCCGGCATGATTTCACGAGTTTTCGCGCCGCCGCCTGCCAGGCGAAAAGCCCGGTCAAGACACTGGATGTGCTGGATGTGGCGCGGCATGGCGATCAGCTTGCCATCCGCGCCGAGGCCCGCAGCTTTCTGCACCATCAGGTGCGCAACATGGTGGGCACACTGCGCCTGGTGGGCGACGGGTCCTGGCCGCCGGCACGGGTGGCGGCCGCTCTCGCCGCGCGCAGCCGCGCCGCCGCCGGCCCCACCGCCCCGCCCGATGGGCTCTGCCTGATGCGCGTAGACTACCCGATCGCCCTCTTCGACCAGGATCGCCCCTGACGCTGCCCTTTGCGTGCGATGCCTTCGCATCGTCTGATCGGCACCGGCCCGCGCCTCCAATGCTTTGTTAGGCGCGCCTGCCCGGCGCGCAGTCCGGCACCGGCCCGCACCCCCACCCGGCCACCCATGACAGTGCACGCTCGTGGGTGGCCGGGTGGGGGTGCGGGCCGGTGCCGGACTTCAAGGAAGCACGTGGGGGTGCGGGCTGGTGCCGGACTTCAAGCAAGCCTGCGTGCCAGCGCCGACGTAATCTGATCGCGCTCTAATCGCCCAGTCGCACCGCG
>DAIDIQ010000006.1 GCA_027459285.1 Acetobacteraceae bacterium | reverse complement strand
GCCGGCGGCACATCCACGCTGCCCGCGCCGTTGATGTCCTTGGTCAAGTGCAGGGGGCGTTGCGTCAGTGTCACCGCTCCCGCGCCATTTATCTCGATCGTGGCGTTGTCGGACGGTCCTGCCTTCACGTGACCCAGGCCGTCGATCTCGATTTTCGCATTGGCCAGGCGCATGTCTTCCATCTCGGCGTTGCCCAATCCCTCGAGCGTCAGGTTCAGTGTATTGGCACGGCCTTCGGCATGCACGTTTCCGGCGCCGGAAATATCAATGGTCAGCGTATCGGTATCGATCGCCTGGATATGCAAGTCCTGCGCTGAATCCAGGTCGAATTCGTGCAGGGCCGGCGCGGTAATGGTTATGGTCATGCCATGCATGCTGTTCAGGTTCCGAAAGTGCCCGTCCAGCCGCACATGGTCGCCATCCAGCACGACATGGTTCACCAGTGGCGCCGGGCCGCTTACGCTCATGCTGGCCTTCGGTCCCTGGGTGAAGAGTATTTTCGCCGGCGCGTCGAATTCCAGCTTCTCGCCACCCGCCCAAGCCAGGTCCCGGCTGGTGGTCGGGTCATTGTCGGTCAGCGTGATGGCCGGCCCCTTGTCGGTATCATCGCCATAGGTCCAGACAAATCCAGGAAAATGCCAGGATTTCTCGTGCAGCGCGCCTGAGACGACCAGCGCTACCGCCGCCACCGCCGCGCCGCCCACGGCGACCATCGTCAACCCGCGTATCATAGCACATATCCTTTCTCAGGGCTGCCAACCATCGGTGCCGCGGCGCGCATGTGCAGCCGACCATACCGGGCCAACAAATTCACCAGACCAACCAGGAACAACAAACAGAATGCCACCGCCGAGGCGCTGCCCGAGGTGATGCACAGTCCCAGCAGCACACCCTGCAACCACGACCCGGTAAAGCCAGGCACCCCATGGAACAGCGCCAGCGCCAGCAGCACCGCGCCAGCCAGGCAAATTCCCGCCGCGGTTATCAGCAACACGAACAGCACGGCGCCCACCGCGATCAGGACTGGCAGCAGGATGAATAGATCGAAGGTCGCCAACCCCAGCACCGCCACGATCGCGCCCAGTGCTGCGCCGGCGCTGCGCTCTTCCTCCCAGCGGCGGAGCCCGGCCTCGGCGCGTAATTCCCGCGCCAACCGCGCCGGATCACCCAGTTTCGCCGCCACCTCGGCCTCGGTGCGCCCATGCGACGCGGCCTCGCTGAAATGCGCGGCGTAATCGCCGATGATATCATCGACCGTGCGCGGCGGCAGACCTTTCAGCCCCGCCCGCAGCCGGTTCAAGAACTGCTCCCGATCACTCATGCCGCGGTTTCCTGCAGAATTATGTCAACAGCGCGGGCGAAGCGCTCATATGATTGTTTTTGCGCCACATACGCCGCCCGACCCGCCTCGGTCAGCCGATAATATTTGCGCGGCGGCCCGGATGAGGATTCGGCCAGATAAGTCGCCACCAACCCGTCATTCTGCATCCGGCGCATCAACGGATAGATCGTGCCCTCGCCCATATCGATCGCTTCCGCGAGGCGTGCGGCAATGTCATAGGCATAGCTCTCCCCGCGGGACAGCACCGCCAACACGCACAATTCCAGCACACCCTTCTTGAGCTGAATCTGGTTCTGGTCCTTGGGGTCCACGAGGCCGCCTTCCATCAACGTTCCACAATATGACACTAGGTAG
>DAIDIQ010000296.1 GCA_027459285.1 Acetobacteraceae bacterium | reverse complement strand
TTGCCCCCTAGCCACACTGGGCGGCGCGGGCGCGCAGGAACGCGGCTTCGCGCGTGTTGCGGGTCAGGCGCGCGGCCGCCTCGAACTCGGCGCGGGCCTCGGCCAGGCGGCCGCAGCGAAACAGGCAGTCGCCGCGCGCCGCCGGCAGGGGCGCATAGTGGCGGAGCGCGGCGCTGGGGCCGAGTTCATCGAGCAGGCGCAACCCGGTTTCCGGCCCGAAGGCCATGCCGTGCGCGACGGCGCGGTTGAGATCGACCACCGGTGAGGGCAGCACCAGGCGCAGGCGGTCGTACAGGGCGGCGATGCGGGGCCAGTCCGTCTCGGCCACGGTGCGGGCGCGGGCATGACAGGCCGCCAGGGCGGCCTGCACGACATAGGGGCCGCTATCGTCCAGCGCCTCGGCCCGGGCCAGCACGGCAAGGCCACGGCGGATCAACACATGGTCCCATCGCGCGCGGTTCTGGTTCGCCAGCGGAATCAACGCGCCATCGGCCGCGGTGCGCGCGGCCAGGCGCGACGCCTGAAGCTCCATCAGCGCCAGCAGACCCAGCACCTCGGCATCATCCGGCATCAGCCCGGCCAGAATACGCCCCAGGCGCTGCGCCTCCTCGCACAAGGCGGGACGAACCAGGGCGTCACCGGCGGTCGCGGCGTAGCCCTCGTTGAAAATCAGATAAATTACCTCAAGCACGGAAATCAGCCGCTCCGCCCGCGCCTGGCCGCGCGGCACCGCGAAGCCGAGGCCGGCCTTGGCGATGGTTTTTTTCGCGCGGACGATGCGCTGCGCGATTGTCGGCTCATTGATGAGATAGGCCCGGGCGATTTCGTCGGTGCTGAGTCCGCCAACCACCCGCAACGTCAGCGCCACGCGCGCATCGGCCGACAGGACAGGGTGACAGGCGGTGAAAATCAGCCCGAGCAACTCATCGCCCAGATCATCATCGATGGCGGCATCGACCGCTTCCGTGCCGTCCGCCGCCTCGTCCAGATCACGCGCGATTTCGCCGTGCTTGCGCGCCCGCATGGCATGATGCCGCATGGCGTCGATGCCGCGGCGACGGGCCGCGGTCATCAACCACGCGCCGGGATTGGCCGGCACGCCGGCTTCCGGCCACTCGATCAAGGCCGCGACCAGGGCGTCCTGCGCCAATTCCTCGGCAAGCCCGACATCCCGCACCATGCGGGCCAGACAGCCGATCAACCGCGCCCGCTCGGTGCGGAAAACCGCCTCGATGACCTGGCGCGTCTCCTGAACAGCCATGCCGGTTTGTCGGGCATCCGGCCGGGACAGGCAAGGAGGCCAGCGCGATAGGAAAGTTTATGTTCTTTTTGTGAACAAAAAGAACCAAAAAAACGTTATGACTTTGGGCCGGGGGATGCGGCGCCAGGGGCGTTCCCGCGTGGCGCGTTATTCCTCCTTGTCCTTGGCGGCGCTCAGGGCTTCCCAGCGCGTCACGCGGTCCGGGCCGAGGGCGAGAATTTCCGGCGGCAGCAGGGTTTCGAACTCGGCCATTTCAAACACCGGGCGAATTTCGATCTCGCTTGGTCCGGGCATGGGGTTGGGGCAGCGTTTCACCCAGGCCACGGCCTCGTCCATGTCCTTGACCTCCCACAGCCAGAAGCCGGCCACCAATTCGCGTGTTTCGGCGAATGGCCCGTCCATGACGGTGCGGCCGGGGCCGTCGAAGCCCACCCGTTTGCCGTGGGCGCTGCTTTTCAGGCCCTCGGCCATGAGCATGACGCCGGCCTTGTGCAATTCGGCGTTGAAGCGGCCCATTGCCTCGATCATTTCGGGCGCGGGGGGCGCACCGCTCTCGCTTGCCTCGGTTGCCTTCACGAACACCATGACGCGCATCGTCGGTTTCCTTCTGTCTGGTTGGCGGGCCTGGTCGGCCTGACATCAGAATGACGAAGCTGCCTGGGCGGGATCGACAATGGCCACGAAAAAACTTTCGTCAGGCCCCAGCGGGATGTTCAGCGGACTGTCCGGCATGGCCGTTGGCGGCGGCATCGTGCGTGGTGGCGTGCAGCGCCACCGGGCCGCCGAACAATTCCGCGCGTTGCCGCGGCAGGGATTGCGGATACTCCCGCATCAGCCAGGCGACGATTTTTTCGCGCACGATGCAGCGCAGATCGAACAGCGGGCCCGAGCCACCGGCGCTGACCAGCAGGCGCAGTTGCACCATGTTGCCGGGCAGGTCTGTCATTTGCACGCCGGCGACCCTTCCGTCCCATTTCGGCTCGTGCTCGACGATTTCGCGCAATTTGGCGCGCACGGCCTCGACCGGCACGCTGTAATCGACATTGAGCATGACGCTGCCGAGCAGGTCGGCGCTGGTATGCGTCCAGTTCTGGAAGGGCTGCTCGATGAAATAGCTCAGCGGCACGATCAGGCGGCGCAGATCCCAGATGCGAATGACCACATAGGTGCTGCCGATCCGCTCGATCCAACCCCATTCCCCATCCACCACCACCGCGTCCTCGAGCCGGATGGGTTGGGTGATGGCGATCTGAATGCCGGCCAGCAGGTTGCTGAGCAACGGACGCGCGGCAAGCCCGACCACCAGCCCGGCGGCACCGGCCGAGGCAAACAGGCTGACCCCGAATTGCCGCACCGAGGCACTGGTCATGAGCGCGAAGCCGAGGGTGAGCAGCACAATGAGCGTGCGCAGCGCGCCGCGCAGAATGCCGACCTGGGTGACGTGCTTGCGGGCAAGCAGATTATCGGCGACGTCGAGCCTGACGCGCTGAAGATAGAGATCAGCGAACAGATCGAGCGTGCCGATGGCGCACCAGCCAAGCCCGAGCACGAAGGCGGCAAGCAGCAGATGACCGATTATGGCGGCGGTCTGATACGTGAACGGGGCCAGCGGCAGAACCGCGCCGACGGCGGCAAGCACCAGCAAGGCGCACGCCGGGCCGCGGCAGCGCGCAATGACCAGCGCCGGCGTGGGCCCGAAGCGCGCCGCCAGCGCCTGAAGACGGCCAACCACGAAACGACAGAGCGACAAGGCGACCAGTGCAGCCAAGGCCAGCAACACCAGACCAACGAGCCAGTGCGGCATGACGCCCACGAACCAGGCATAGGCCAGACCGATTTTTACGACGAAACCGTTCAGACTATGCAAAACCAATCCTTTTCCGTGACGCGCATAGCGTATACGCGCCGGTTTTTCCGGTGGCTGGGCACGGCATGAACATTAAGAAAGAAAATGGTTCTTTTTTGAAAAAAAGAACCAAAAAACTTTTGTAACTTCGGGTCCGTGTTTGTGGTGGCGGGGGCGTTCCGGCGTCGCCCCAACCTCCGGGAATCAAACGTTTTTTGCGCGACTTTTTTTCAAAAAAGTCGCTGCCTGGCTTTTACTGGCCTGCTTAATTCGGCGCGCCCGTTGGTTGTTCGTTGGCGGCCTGGGCCTGGGCCCGGCGGCTTTGCCAGAGGGCGACGAAATCGATCGGTTGCAGCATCACCGGCGGGAAGCCGCCTTCGCCGGTGATATCGGCCAGCACCTTGCGCGCGAAGGGGAACAGCAGGCGCGGGCATTCCACCAGCAGCACCGGCTCGATCGCGTTCTCGGGAATGCCGTTCAGGGTGAACACCCCGCCATAGGAAAGTTCGGCGATGAAGATGGCCGGCTTGTCGGTATCCGGGCGGCCGTCCGCCAGGGCCTCGTGCCCCTCGGCGCGGATGGCGAGTGCCACCTCGAACATGCTGCCGGCGTCCGGCAGGCGGCGCACCTGGACATCGAGATTGAGCCCGACCGCCGGCGGCGCGCGCAGCGTCGCATAGACCTGCGGCGCCCCTGGCACCTCGAAGCTGAGATCCTTGACATACTGCACATTGACGATCAGCGGCGGGCCAGCCTGGGGCGAGCCGTTCGATGGGGTGGCTGGGGTCTGGTCGGACATGGTTCACTCCGAAAGGCTGCGCGCCGCGAGAGCACGATGGGATTAAGTCGGCACCGGCCCGCACCTCCGCCCGGCCACCCATGGCAGTTTACGCTCGTGGGTGGCCGGGCGGGGGTGCGGGCCGGTGCCGATCGATGCGAAGGCATCGGGCCACTAGCACGCACCCCGCCGGCAATCCAGACGGCACGGCCTGGCGGCGCCAGTCAAAGGGTCGGCAGCGCCGGTTCGGTGAGGCCGTGTTTGCGGGCAAACGCCACCACGTGCGCGCGCACCGATTCCGCGTCACATTCACGCATGGCCTGCGCCGCGAGGCGCGCGCAGGCGCCGAGTTCGACCGCGCGCACCGCCTGTTTGACCCGCGGCACATTGACCGCGTTCATGCTGAGCGTGCGCACGCCGAGCCCGAGCAGCAGCGGCGTGAAGGCCGGGTCGCCAGCGATTTCGCCGCATACCGAGAGTGGCCGGTTATAGCGGCCGGCGGCGTCGATCGCGAACTGCATCAGCCGCAGCACCGCCGGGTGCAGCGGGTCGAACAGGCTGCCAACGCCGCCATCGGCGCGGTCGACCGCGAGCGTGTACATGGTCAGGTCGTTGGTGCCGAGCGCGAAAAAATCACAGGCCGCGGCCAGCCCGTCGGCCGACAGGGCGGCGCCGGGGGTTTCGATCATGACGCCGAACAGGGGCAGCGGGTCCGGCAGGCGCACGCCATCCCGCGCAAGCCGGCGGATCACCCGGTCATAAATCGCCCGGGCCTGGCGCACCTCCTCGAGGCAGGTTACCATGGGCACCAGAATGCGCAGATCCGACGTGGCGCCGACGGCGGCGCGCAGAATCGCGGAAAGCTGGGTCTCGAGCAAAGTGGGCCGGCGCAACAGCAGCCGCACGCCGCGCAGCCCGAGTGCCGGGTTCACGTCGTTCAGTTCCGGCACCAGCCCGGCATTGGACAGCGAATCGATATCCTTCTCGCCGCCCCAATCGAGCACGCGGATGGTCACCGGCGCGCCGCCGGCGGCGGCGATCACCTGCCGATAGATCTCGGTCTGCACCGCCTCGTCCGGGGGCGTCTCGCGGTTCATGAACACGAATTCGGTGCGCAGCAGCCCGATGCCCTCGGCGCCCACCTGGCTCAGCATCGGCAATTCGGCGAGCAGTTCCAGGTTGGCGTGCAGCGCGATCGGCATGCCGCAACTGGTCTCCGCCGCCAGCCGCAGCAGCCCGGCCAGCCGGTTGCGGCCCTCGGCAAAGGCCAACTGGTCGGCGCGGGCGCGGGTCAGGGTCGCGGCGGTGGGGTTGAGAATGACGATGCCCGTGGCGCCATCGACGATGATCGTATCACCCGGCTCGATCTTGTGGCTGAGCCCGATGGCGCCGAGCACGGTCGGCAGGCCGAGCGAGCGCAGCATGATGGCGGTGTGGCCGGCCGCCCCCCCCTCCTCGGTCGCAACCCCCGCCACGCGCTCGGGGTTGAGCAGGGCGGCATCGGCCGGGCGCAGCGAATCCGCCACCACCACGGCGCCGTTGGGCAGGTCGGCAAAGCTGCGAAACGCGGTGCGGGTCAGGTTGCGGATCAGCCGGCGGCCGATTTCGCGCACTTCCTCGGCCCGGCGGTCGCGGCTGGCCCGGTCATCCTCGGTGGTGCCGATGGGCAGCGCCAGCATCTGCGCGGCCGTCGCCTCGGTTTCCTCGGCCACAGCGGTTTCGGCCGAGACCAGCGTCTCGCGCACCCGGTGGCGAATGCCGCGCATCAGCCGGGTGGGGCCCAGCATGTGCAGATAGGCCGCGATCAGCGGCTCGATTTCGGTCTGCGCCTCCTCGGGCAGCACGTGCAGTTTCTGGCGCAATTTGACCAACTGCTTCTGGGATTGCCGGACGGAGGCGTCGAGCCGCGCCAATTCGGCCTCGATATCGGCGGCGGCGATGCGCTGGCGGGTGACTATCGTGTCCGGCTCGCGCACACCGAAGGCCTGGCCGATGGCGATGCCGGGCGAGACGCCGATGCCGACGAAGCGCATTTCGCTGCGCGCGCGCCGGCGCGGGCGGGCCGGCATCAGGCCGGGTTCCGGCTCGGCGCTGGGCAGGGGTGGGTCAGTCCTGCTCATTGAAGCCAGCCTCGATCAAGGCAGCCAGCGCAGTCATCGCCGCCTCGGCGTCGGCACCCTCGGCGCGCAATTCCACGTCCGCGCCGCAACCCGCCCCCAGCATCATCAGCCCCATGATCGAGCGGGCGGACACGCTCTGCCCATCCCGCGCGACATCGACCGCGGCCTCGAAGGTTTCCGCGAGCGTCACGAGCTTGGCGGCGGCACGCGCGTGCAGGCCGCGCCGGTTCGGAATGCGCACCGTGCGCGTGACCAGGGGTGTGCCCCCGCTCATCCGCCGGTGCCGTTGCGGCAGCCCGGCAGCAGCGAGGAGGCGCAGGCGATATATTTTCGGCCCGCCGCCTCGGCGCAATGCACGGCGTCCGACAATGGCTGGCAGCCGCGCACCTTGGCCAGCTTGACCAGCATCGGCAGGTTCACCCCCGCCAACACCTCGATGCCGGGATGGTCCATGGCCGACATGGCCAGGTTCGAGGGGGTGCCGCCGAACATGTCGGTCAGCAGCACCACGCCGTCTCCGGTATCGACGTGCAGCACCGCGTCGCGCACCTGCACGCGGCGCGCCTCGATATCGTCATCGGCGCCGACGCAGACCGTCTCGACGTTGGGTTGCTTGCCGACCACATGTTCCATGGCCAGCCGAAGTTCCTCGGCCAGCCTGCCATGGGTAACCAGAACGAGTCCGATCATGGGTTTCGTCAGACCTCGGGCGCTGGGGCGGCCAGGCGCGGCGCCGCCATGATGTCGTTTTCGGTGGGGCCAGGCGCCGGGGCCGGCTGTGCCGTGAGTTCCCGGTGCGTGCGCATGACCCGCCAGCCCGCCTGCATTAAGGATGGTGCCAGGCTCTCCACCACATGCACGGACCGATGCCTGCCCCCCGTGCAGCCAATGGCGATGGTGAGGTAGCGCTTGCCTTCCTGCACGAAGCGCGGCAGCAGCAGGCGCAGCATGTCCGTGAGCCTGGCCAGGAACGGCTGAAAATCGGCATCGGCCTCGATGAAGCGGCCGACCGCGGGGTCGAGCCCCGTCAGTGGCCGCAAATCCGCCCGGTAATGCGGGTTGCGCAGAAAACGCGCATCGAACACCAGGTCTGCCTCGCACGGCAGCCCGGCGGGAAAGGCGAACGAGATCAGGCTGACCGTGAGGGTGCTGGCGGCATCACCCAGCCGATAGCGCGCCTCGATCAGGGCACGCAGCGCCGGCAGCGGCAGTTCGGAGGTATCGACCAGCAAATCCGCCTCGCGCCGCAGCGGGTCCAGCAGGCTGGCCTCGGCCGCGATGCCATCGACCACCCGGCCCTCCGGCGCCAGCGGGTGGCGGCGGCGGGTCTGGGTATAGCGGCGCAACAGCACCTCGCGCCGGGCGGTGGCATAGATCAGCTCGAGCTGCATGCCCGGCTGGGCGCGCAGCCCGGCCAGGCGCTCGATCAGGCCGGCGGCATCGAAATCCGGCGCGCGGGCATCGATACCCATGGCCAGCGCGCAGCGCTCGGACGTGGCAACGCCGGGCAGCAGCGCCAGGGGCAGATTATCGATGGCCTGGTAGCCCAGATCCTCCAAGGTGCGCAGGACCGAGGATTTGCCGGCGCCGGACAGCCCGGTCACCAGCACGATGCGCCGGCATGTCGCCCCGTTCATGCGAGCGCACCCACGGCCAGCCCCGCCACACCCAACGCGCAATCCAGCGCCAGCCCGACGATAAGCGCGGCCGAGGCGGCGCGCGCATCGAGCCCGATCCTCGGCACGCCCAGCACGGGGTCGGTCGCCGGGTGCGGCAGGCGCTCCGGCGCGGCATCGAGTTCGACCACCAGCCGCACCGGCGCCTGCGCCAGAAAAGGCCGGTGCAGCAAGCCCAGGCCGCGCACCTCCAGCAGGCCGGCCAGTGCCGCCGGCGCGCGCGCGACGACGCCGTCGAGCATGACCTGATCGTCCGCCACCAGCACGAAGCCACGGTCGAGCAAACGCAGGATTAGGTCCGACTTGCCGCTGCCAGGCCGGCCGCGCACCAGCACGGCCGCGCCGTCACGCGCCGCGCAACTGCCGTGAATGGTCATGGGGCGGGAATGTGGCGTGGTTGGCGGCGGGTTGCAATTCGGAAAGCAAAAGCCAGGCCCCAGGGCGGGCCGGTGCCGGACTGCGCGCCGACAGGCGCGCCGCACCAAAAACCTCCGGTGCCGGACTTTCTCCATCAAGCTCGCCGGACTTACTCGATCAAACCCCTCCAAACCCCGCGCTGCTAGGCTTTTGGCAGCCGCACGATGAAGCGCGCGCCGGTGACCCTGCCCGTGGCGTCGCGGCGGTTTTCGGCGCGGATGGTGCCGTTCAGCGCCTCGATGATCTGCTTGCTGATCGACAGGCCAAGCCCGGAATGCTGGCCGAAACTCTCGCTCGAGGGACGTTCCGAGTAGAAGCGGTCGAACACATGTTCGAGCTTGGCGTCGGGAATGCCCGGCCCCTCATCCTCGACCCCGATTTCGACCATCGCCCCGCTATTGGCGGCACTCAGGCGGATGCGCCCGCGCGGCGGGGAAAACGAGATGGCATTGCCGATCAAATTGCGCAGCACCTGCACCAGCCGGTCCTCGACCGCGCGGGCCGAAAGATGCGGCTCGCCGACATCGAGCAGAATGCGCGGCGCATCGGCGCCGGCGGTCGCGGTGTGAATTTCCTCGAGCGTGCGCAGCAGCGGCACGATGTCGATCGCGGCGGTGGCGGCGCGGGAAAGCTCGGCATCGACGCGCGAGGCGTCACTGATATCGGAAATCAGCCGGTCGAGGCGTTTGACATCGTCCGCGACGATGCCGAGCAGGCGCGCCTGGCTGTCCGGATCGTGAATCCGGGTCAGGGTCTCGATGGCGCTGCGAATCGACGAAAGCGGGTTCTTGATCTCGTGCGCGACATCGGCGGCAAAGCGCTCGATCGCGTCCATGCGGGTCCAGAGCGCGTTGGCGCTGTCGGCGAGCGAGGTGGCCAGGGCGCCGATCTCGTCGTGCCGGGCGCGCAGCCCGGCCGGCACCGGCGAGCCATCGGTGCCAGGCGGCGCGCGGCGCGACCGGCCGTCACGCAAGGCCGCGGCCGTCTCCGCCAGCCGAAGCAGCGGCCGGGCGATGGTCAGCGAAAGATACCACGACATCACCACCGTCAGCAGCAACGCCAGCGAAAACAGGCCGAGAATGGAAAGACGGATCGCCATCAGGCTGTCATCCACCGCGCGCGCATCGCGCGTCAGCAGCACGAAGCCGACGATATGGCGGTTGCGCAGCACCGGTTCGGCCACCGTGACCAGCAGCCGCCCATCATTGGTGCGGCGGATATAGGGCGCCATTTCCTGGCCCTGGAGGCCGCCGATGGTCAGCGTGCGCTTGATGTCCGGCTGCCAGTCGATGCCGCCGGCCGCCCCGCTTACCCGGGCCACCGGGGTCGCGCCGAGCGGCACATGCGTGAGCAGCCAGTCATAGGCATGGCTGACCGAGCGTTCCAGCGTGCCGTGCACCGCCGGCGGCGGCAGCGGCTCGGTATGAATGGCGCCGCCCGGCCCCTCCTCGATCCGGCTGTCGGCGATCAGCGCGCCGTTCGCGGCATAGACGCGGGCATGGGCGTTGGGCACCGGGTCGGTCAGCCGGTGCAACAAAGGCTGGGCGAGTTCGGGCACCAGTTGCGGGTTGTCGGGGTTGGTTTCCTGCACCGCGGCCTGGCCGATGGCGCCGGCGAAAATCTTCGCCTGTTCGCGCAGCGCCGAGACCTCGGCCGCCAGCAGCCCGTTCTGGTACTGGTCGAGATAAAGCAGGGCGGCCAACAGCAGCACCAGCGGCACGGCATTGACCAGCAGAATGCGGCGCAGCAGCGGCGACACCAGGCCGCCCACCCGCCCGCCTTTGCCACGCCAGGCCATCAGGCCGGCCAGCCACGCCGCGCGCGGCGCGGCCGGGGCCGGCTCAGTCCTGCTCTTTATAGCGATATCCGATGCCGTAGAGCGTCTCCACCTGGTTGAACGCGTCATCGACCGCGCGGAACTTCTTGCGGATGCGCTTGACGTGGCTGTCGATGGTGCGGTCATCGACGTAAATATTCTCGCCATAGGCGGCGTCGATCAACTGGTCGCGCGACTTGACGTTGCCGGGCCGGGTGGCAAGCGCCTTCATCAACAGAAACTCCGTGACAGTGAGCTGAATATCCTGGCCCCGCCAACTGCACTGATGCTTGCCCTCATCGAGCACCAGATCGCCGCGGACCATGACATTGGCGCTGGGGGCGCCCTCGACCCGAAGCCCGTCATGCCGGCGCAGCAGGGCGCGGATGCGCTCCAGCAGCAGGCGCTGGCTGAACGGCTTGGTGATGTAATCGTCCGCGCCAAGCCGCAGCGCCATCAATTCATCCACCTCCTCGTCCTTGCTGGTCAGAAAAATCACCGGCATGGCGGAGCGGGCGCGCAGCCGTTGCAGCAACTCCATGCCGTCCATGCGCGGCATCTTGATGTCGAGCACCGCGAGATCGGCCGGGCGGGCCGAAAGGGACTGCAACGCGCTTTCCCCATCCGTGAAGGTGCGCACCGCGAAGCCTTCCTGTTCCAGCGTCATCTGCACGCTGGTGAGGATGTTCCGGTCGTCGTCCACCAGGGCGATGGTATGTTTCATGCCGCTTTCCGCTCAGCCGCCGACCGGGATAAAGCCTTCCTCGCGGCAAGTCACGCCGCCTGACACGGAGCGCACTGGCAATGCACGAGGCGGTGGCGGATCTGGCATCGCGGGCACGCGCGCTCGCCCGCCGGCCCGGGGCGGCGATGCTCGCGACCCTTACAGATGGCGTGCCGGATGCCTCGCTCGTGACGCCGTGCTGCCTGCCGGACATGGGCGTCGCGCTGCTGCTCTCGCGCCTGTCGCGGCACACGCGCGCCTTGCTGGCCGAACCCGCCTGCGCGCTGCTGTTTCATGGCGACCCGGTGGCCGAGCCAATGGCGGCAGACAGCGGCCCGGCCAACCCGCAAACCATCCCGCGCCTCAGCCTGCGCGGCCACGCCGTGCCAGACGACACGGCGTCATTGCGGCGGCGCTATCTGGCGGTGCACCCCTATGCCGAGGCCTATGCCGGCTTCACCGATTTCAGCCTGTTCCGCTTCACCCCCGTGGCGGCGCATCTGGTGGCGGGGTTCGGCCTCGCCCGCACGCTCTCGCCCGCTTCCCTGCTCGGCGCGCCGCCAGTGGCCGATTACCTGGCGCATGAGCCGGACGCCCTGGCCGAGGCGGCGCGGCACGGTGCGCTGATCGACCGGCTGGCCGGCCAGGCGCTGGGCCAACCGGTTGCCGGCGCGCGCCTGGTCGCGATCGACCCGGACGGCGCGGACCTGATTGCCGGCAGCCTGCGCGCGCGGCTGACATGGCTGGCACCCCTGACCGACCCGGCCGGCCTCGGCGCCGCCCTCTCGCGGCTGGCGGACCAGCCATGCGCGCACGCCCCCTGACTGGCGCGCGCCAATCGCGCTTTCTAGGATGACAGGACCTTGGGGAGGGACGCCAACCATGGCGCACGGCGCGGCGAAAGCCGACAGGCTGACAATGACCGCTGCCCTGGCCGGCACCGGGCTCGACCAGGCGCCCGCGGTGCGGGCCAATCTGTCACCCGCCGAATTGGCGGCGCTCGCGGTTGCGCGCGGCGAGGCGCGGTTTTCCGAGCATGGCGCCCTGATCGTTACCACCGGCGTGCATACCGGCCGCTCGGTCGCCGACAAATTCATCGCCGATGAGCCCGGCATCAGCCCGGATATCGCCTGGGGGCCGATCAACCAGCGGCTGGACGCCGCGCATTTTCGCACCCTGCGCGGGCGGGTGCTCGCCTATCTGCAAGGCCAGGAATTGTTCGTCCAGGACCTTTATGCCGGCGCCGACCCGGCCCGGCGCATCCGCGTGCGGGTCGTCACCACCGGCGCCTGGCCCGCCTTGTTCGCGCGCAACATGTTCATCCGCCCGCCGGCGGCCGATCTGCGGGGCTTCGTGCCGGATTACGTTATTCTGCACGCACCGAAATTCATGGCCGATCCGGCAATCGATGGCACGCGCGGCACCACCGCGATCGCGCTCTCGTTCGAGACCCGCACGATCGTTATCGCCGGCACCGAATATGCCGGCGAGATCAAGAAATCCATCTTCACGGTGATGAACTGGAAATTACCCGCCGAGGGTGTCCTGCCCATGCACTGCTCGGCCAATGTCGGCGCGGCCGGCGACGTGGCGTTGTTCTTCGGCCTCTCCGGCACCGGCAAGACCACCCTTTCCTCCGACCCCGCCCGCCGGCTGATCGGCGATGACGAGCATGGCTGGGGCGAGGATGGCGTGTTCAACATCGAAGGCGGCTGCTACGCCAAGGTGATCGACCTGTCCGAGGCGGCGGAGCCGCAAATCTGGGCCGCGTCGCACCGCTTCGGCACCGTGCTGGAAAACGTGGTGGCCGATCAGGCCGGCCGGCTCGACCTGTCGGCCCGGACGCTGACCGAGAATACCCGCAGTTGCTACCCGATCGAGGCAATTGCCAACGCCGAGCCGGGCGGCCGCGCCGGACAGCCGCGGCACGTGGTCATGCTCACCGCGGATGCGTTCGGCGTGCTGCCGCCGCTCAGCCGGCTGGACCCGGCGCAGGCCATGTATCACTTCCTGTCCGGCTATACCGCGAAGGTTGCCGGCACCGAGAAGGGGTTGGGCAAGGGGCCGCAAGCCACCTTCAGCGCCTGCTACGGCGCGCCCTTCCTGCCACGCCCGCCGGCGGTTTACGGGGAATTGCTGCAAACCCTGCTGCGCCGGCACAAGGTGCAATGCTGGCTGGTCAACACCGGCTGGACCGGCGGCGCCTATGGCACCGGCCGGCGCATGTCCATCGAACATACCCGGGCGCTGCTCACCGCCGCCCTCTCCGGCGCGCTCGACGAGACGCGCTTCGTGCGTGAGCCCTATTTCGGCCTGATGCTGCCCGAGCACGTGCCCGGCGTGCCGGATGCGGTGCTGGCGCCAAGCCGGGCCTGGCCCGACGCAGCCGCCTACGCCGCCGCGGCGCGGGACCTCGCGGCCCGGTTCGAACGCAACTTCGCCGCCTTCGCGCCCGTGGTGGACGCGGCGGTGCGCGACGCCGCCATCCGCGCCGCCGCCTGAGCGGTTGACGAGACCGGTGCCGCCACCGATCTGCTGAGCGATAGACCCCCACGGAGGCGAAAAAAATGGCCGAGACGGAAATCGCGGTGCTGGGCGGCGGCTGCTTCTGGTGCACGGAAGCGGCCTTCCTGGAACTGCGCGGTGTCACGCGCGTGGTGTCCGGCTATGCCGGCGGCACGGTTGCCAACCCCAGCTACAAACAGGTGTGCGGCGGCGCCACCGGCCACGCCGAGGTGGTGCAGGTCAGCTTCGATCCGGCGGAACTGAGCTACGCCGATCTGCTGCGGGTGTTTTTCACGATCCATGACCCGACCACGAAAAACCGCCAGGGCAACGATATCGGCACGCAATATCGCTCGATTATCTTGACCACCTCGGACGCACAGGCGCAAACCGCCCGGCAGATCATCGCCGAATTCGCCCAGAGCGGCGCCTGGCCAGGACAGATCGTGACCGAGATCGAGCCGTTGCGGGAATTCTGGCCGGCCGAGGACGAACATCAGAATTTCTTCGCGCGCAACCCTTATCACGGCTATTGCAACGCCGTCGCGGCACCGAAAATCGTGAAATTGCGCAAGCTGTTCGCGGATAAATTACGCAAGGCGGCATGAAAACATAAGAACAGGATTGTTCTTTTTGTGAACAAAAAGAACCAAAAAAACGTCACGACTTTGGGCCGGTGCTTCGGGTCCCAGAGACCGTTTGAGAATTCGCCCCGGCGGATGACCGTCGGAGTAGAGTTATCAAACGGTCTCTCAGGCGCCGGCGATGGTCATTTGCGGAATATGAATGGTCGGCGCGTCCGTGCCGTGCCGGAACGCGAGGTCGTTGGCGGGGGTAAGGGTCGCGAACATGGTGGGCAGCGTGCTGGCGATGGTGAATTCCGCGAC
>DAIDIQ010000162.1 GCA_027459285.1 Acetobacteraceae bacterium | reverse complement strand
TCCGCTTCCCTATCGTGGCAAAAACCCGCCCTCCCCGGCATTGCGAAACAATCCCCCCAGCACCACTGAAACCAGGCCCAGCGCCTCCAGGGCTCCCCCCGCCACCAACGTTCCAGCCGCCGCGACCCGTTGGCCTGCCCGCACTAGGATGGCTTGCGTGGCCGGCAATAAACTTGCCTTCCCGTAACCGCTCGACAGACCTTCGATATGCTGCGACATCTCAATTACTGCGCCAACCTGCTTGCAGGTATCTCGACCAAAAGTTGAGATCGTTTCTGCCTGTCTCGACAAGCGATTCCTTTCAACGGTAAGTCTGATTGCGCTTCTGGTCCGGGAAAACCCGGAAGCATGAGTCGGGGCAAAAGCCTGAACTTTCTTGTAAAAGAGTACCAGAAAAAGTCGTCGCCTTCCATCTGACCGAAAGCCGTTTGATCTGGCCGTTGTGCAACGGTGGCGTATGGGGTAGGCGCGTACTGGCCGTCAAGAGTGACGCCGGGGCTCGACCAAATCAGCAGAGCTGGTAAAAAAATCATAGATGTTTCTTGACGCTCTTCCTCCAGAAGGGGAGCACCGTCCCATCTATAAGCTTTGTGGGACAGGTCCAAAAAGTTGCTCCTTGCACCGCCGAGGTTTTGGTACGGGGCAAGGGCAGTTGCACTCGTCTGAGGTTCGACGGCTCAGTTCCGGGATTGATCCACCAGTTTGTTCTTGGTGATCCAGGGCATCATGGCGCGCAGCTTCTGGCCGACCTCCTCGATCGGGTGGGCGGCGGCGCGGGCGCGCATGGCACGGAAACTGGCCTGGTTGACCTTGTTTTCCAGCATCCAGTCACGCACGAAACGGCCGGACTGGATATCGTCGAGCACGCGCTTCATTTCCGCCTTGGTATCCCGGGTGATGAGGCGCGGGCCGGTGACATATTCGCCATACTCGGCTGTATTACTGATGGAGTAATTCATGTTGGCGATGCCGCCCTCGTAAATCAGATCGACGATCAGTTTCACCTCGTGCAGACATTCGAAATAGGCCATTTCCGGCGCGTAGCCGGCCTCGACCAGGGTTTCGAAGCCGGCGCGGATAAGCTCGACCAGGCCGCCGCAGAGCACGGATTGCTCGCCGAACAGATCGGTCTCACATTCCTCGCGGAAACTGGTTTCGATGACGCCGGCACGGCCGCCGCCAATGGCGCTGGCATAGGCGAGAGCGATTTCCATGGCATTGCCCGACGCATTCCGCGCGACCGCGACCAGGCAGGGCACGCCACCACCCTTCTGATATTCACTGCGCACGGTATGGCCTGGGCCCTTCGGCGCGATCATGAACACGTCGAGATCGGGGCGGGGGACGATCAGGTTGAAGTGAATATTCAGGCCATGCGCGAAGGCGAGCGCGGCACCCTGTTTCAGGTTCGGCTCCAGATGCTCGCGATAAAGATCGGCCTGGTTTTCATCGGGGGTGAGGAGCATGACGATATCGGAGGTGGCGGCGGCCTCGGCCGGGGTGAGCACGGTAAGGCCCGCGGCCTTGGCCTTGGCAACGCCCGCCGAGCCGGGACGAAGTGCCACCACGACCTGATCGATGCCGCTATCACGCAGATTGAGGGCATGGGCATGGCCCTGGCTGCCATAACCGACGACCGCGACACGACGGGCGCGGAGCATGTTGACATCGGCATCATGGTCGTAATAGACGCGCATTTTTTGTTATCCTGAGAGGAAAGGGGTCAAGAGACTTCTTTTTCTGAAGAAAAAGAAGCAAAAAGACTTTGATACCTGGAGTTCGTGTGACGGTCCCGGTGACATCGGTTGAGCGTGGATCTGGTGAGGCGGGCTTTGCCCGCCTCGAAGAAAAAGCTTGCTTGGCCGCGTAGCGGCCTTTCCATTCGGGTACTTGCCGTCGGAATACTGAAGCTGCCACCCGCACGCGCCCGAAGTGACAAAAGTTTTTTGGTTCTTTTTTTCAAAAAAGAACATGCCTGTCTTATGCCATGACCGCCGTGCCCCGCCCGATCGCGGCGATACCGGTGCGTGACACCTCGGCGAGGCCCAATGGGCGCATCAGTGCCAGGAACGCGTCGATCTTGTCGGTATTGCCGGTGAGTTCGAACACGAAGCTTTCCGTCGTGGCGTCGATCACGCGGGCGCGGAAGGCGTCGGCGAGGCGCAGTGCCTCGTTGCGTTTGTCGCCGGCGCCGAGCACCTTGATGAGTGCCAGTTCGCGCGCGAGGTGGGGGCCGGCGGCCGAGAGATCGGCCACCTTGTGGATGGGCACCAGGCGGTCGAGTTGGGACTTGATCTGGCCGATGATCATTTCCGTGCCGGTGGTGACGATATTGATGCGCGAGAGGCTGCGGGATTCGTCTACCGCGGCGACGGTGAGGCTGTCGATGTTATAGCCGCGGCCGGAGAACAGGCCGATGACGCGGGCGAGCACGCCGGCCTCGTTTTCGACCAGAAGGGAAATGACGGCGCGGCGCTCGGCGCCGCTGTTGGCGTGCATGGCGGGCGGCTCAGACCAGGGCCATGCCTTCGTCCGAGACGAAGGGCGAGCTTGCCGGCTGGTCGGGGCCGAGCAGCATTTCGTTGTGGGGGGCGCCGCTCGGGATCATCGGGTAGCAATTCTCGGTGGGATCGACGCGGATATCGGCGATGACCGGGCCCGGGGTTGCGAGCATGGTGGCGATGACGTCGTCCAACTGGTCGATCGATTCGGCGATCAGGCCGGTGGCCTGGAAGGCCTCGGCGAGCCTGACGAAATCCGGCAGGGCTTCGGAGTAGGAATGGGAATAGCGGCTGCCGTGCAGTAATTCCTGCCACTGGCGGACCATGCCCATGTAGCGGTTGTTGAGGATGAAGAGTTTTACCGGCAGGCGATATTGGGCGAGGGTGGAGAGCTCCTGGATATTCATCAGAATGGAGGCCTCGCCGGCGATATCGATGACGAGTGCCTCGGGGTGGGCGACCTGCACGCCGGCGGCGGCGGGCAGGCCATAGCCCATGGTGCCGAGGCCGCCGGAGGTGAGCCAGCGATTGGGTCTGGTGAAGCCGAAATGCTGGGCCGCCCACATCTGATGCTGGCCGACCTCGGTGGTGATGAATGTGTCCCGCCCGGTGGCAAGCGTTGCCGCGTGTAATTGGCGGATGGCGTGTTGCGGCTTGATGACGGCGCCTTTTTCCATGCTCTGGCGGTAGGCGAGGCAGTCACGGGCGCGCCAGGCGGCGATTTGCTGCCACCAGGCCCGGCGCGCGGCGGCGGGGCCGGGGCGGGGATCTGCGCGCCAGGCGGCGATGAGGGCGGCGAGCGCCAGTTTCGCGTCCGCGACGATGGGCAGATCGACCGCGATATTCTTGTTGATGTTGGACGGGTCGATATCGATGTGGATTTTGCGGCTGCCGGGGCTGAAATCGGCGACGCGCCCGGTGACGCGGTCATCGAAGCGGGCGCCGATGTTCAGCATCACGTCGCACCCGTGCATGGCGAGATTGGCCTCGAGCGTGCCGTGCATGCCGAGCATGCCGAGCCATTGCGGATCGTCGGCGGGGAAGGCGCCGAGGCCCATCAGCGTGCCGGTGCAGGGAAAGCCGGTGAGGCGGACGAAGTCGGCGAGTTGCGCGGCGGCGCCGGCGTTGATGATGCCGCCGCCGAAATAGATGACGGGGCGGCGGGCGGATTTCAGCAGCGCGATGGCGGTTTCGATTTCCGCGGCGGCGGGGTGGAGATTGGGGCGGTAGGAGCGGTGCGGGGTGACGGCCGGCGCGGCATAGGGGGCCGGGGCGATGACGATATCCTTCGGCAGATCGATGACGACCGGGCCGGGGCGGCCGGCGCGGGCGACATAGAACGCCTCGTGCACGATGCGGGCCAGATCGTCCGGGTGTTTGACCAGGTAATTATGCTTGGTGGCGGGCCGGGTGATGCCAACCGTGTCGGCTTCCTGGAAGGCGTCGTTGCCGATGAGATGGGTGGGGACCTGGCCGGTGAGGCAGACGATGGGGATGCTGTCCATCAGCGCATCGACGAGGCCGGTGACGGCGTTGGTGGCGCCGGGGCCGGAGGTGACGAGGACGACGCCGACGCGGCCGGTTGAGCGGGCATAGCCTTCCGCGGCGTGCACGGCGGCCTGTTCGTGGCGGACGAGAATGTGGCGGATGGCGGATTGCTGAAACAGCGCGTCGTAGATGGGCAGCACGGCGCCGCCGGGATAGCCGAAAATCACGTCCACGCCCTGATCGACCAAGGCGCGGAGCAGGATTTCGGCGCCGCTTTGCGGCCGGTCCGGCTTGGCGGTGGCGGGAGCGAGGTGCGTCATGCTGGCCTGACTGGTTGCCGTGGGCGCCAGCGCTAACAAGGCGAGAGGCGGCGCGTCAATCGGTGCCGGACAGAAACCGTGTCATGTCAGGTATGTTTACGCATGAAAGTTGCGTATCGTCTGTGTATCGCGCAGGAATCGTTATGGTGTGGGCCGCGTCGGCCAAAGGGCGGTGGCGCATCCAGGTGGCTTGGCGCTTGGTGTATTGGCCGATGGCGAGGATGGCGCGCTCGCTTGCCTCGGACAGGCTGAGTGTGTGGTTGAGGAAGGCGGCGAGTTCCGGCACGCCGTGCGCGCGCAGAATGGGGGCATCTGGCGGCAGGGGGCGGGCCAGCAGGGCGCGCACCTCATCGAGCGCGCCGGCATCGAGCATGGCGTGAAAGCGGGTGGCGATGGCGGCACGCAGCGTGGCGCGGTCTGGCGTGAGTTGAATGACGCGGGGGATGATGGCGGGTTGGGTGGTGGCGGTGGCGCGGTGCCAGGCGGCGATGCCCTGGCCGGTGCCGAGCAGAACCTCGACCGCGCGGGCGATGCGCTGACTGTCGGTGGGGCGAAGGGTCGCGGCGGTTTCGGGGTCGGACAGAGCGAGTTGGGCGTGCAGCGCCCGCGGGCCGAGCGCGGCCAGGCGGGCGCGCGCATCGGCGCGGGCGGCGGCGCCTGGGTCCGGGATCGGGGACAGGCCGGTGAGCAGGGATTGCAGATAGAGGAAGCTGCCGCCGCACAGTATGACGGGGCCCGGGGTGGCGGCGAGCAGGGCCAGGGCGGCATCACGCCACCAGGCGGCGGTGACGGGGTGCGCGGCATCGGCCACGCCGTAAAGCCGGTGGGGAATGGCGGCCTCATCGTCGGGCGTGGGACGGGCGGTGAGGATGCGCAAATCGGCATAGCACTGCATGGCATCGGCGTTGAGGATGGTGCCGCCGAGGCGCCGGGCGAGAGCGAGGGCGAGGGCGGATTTGCCGCTGGCGGTGGGGCCCGCGACGATGACCGCGCGGCGCGGGCGGGAGGGTGCCATGTGAGGCGCGGCGGTTGCTTGCGTCATGTTCGGCACGTTAACCGGCGTGCGCCATGCACGTTGTGACCCTGATTGCGCCGCCGGCGACATGTTTGACCGAGGCGCGGGCAAGGCGGCTGGCGGCGAGGCTGGGTGCGGCGCGGTGGCACTGGCTGGCGGCGGAGGAAGCGGCGGATTTGCTGTTCGACGCGCCGCCGGCGGACGCGGCCCTGCGCGAGGCGGTTGCCGACGCGCCGATGGATGTGGTGAGCCAGCCCCTGGCCGGGCGGGCGAAGACATTGCTGGTCGCTGACATGGACAGCACGCTGGTGACCACCGAGACGCTGGATGAATTGGCCGCGGCGGCGGGCCGCAAGGCCGAGATTGCCGCGATTACCGAGCGCAGCATGGCGGGCACGATGGATTTCGCGCAAGCCCTGCGGCTGCGGGTGGCCATGCTGGCGGGGTTGGAGGAGGCGGCGCTGGCGCGCACCTGGGCGGCAACCAGGCTGATGCCGGGCGCGGCGGCACTCTTTGGCGCCATGCGCGCGCGCGGCGCGGTGTGCGCGATTGTCTCTGGCGGGTTCACCTGGTTCACCGAGCGGTTGGCGGCGCGGCTGGGGGCGGATGCGCATTTCGGCAACACGCTGCATCTGGCGGATGGGCGCCTGACCGGGCAGGTGGCCGAGCCGATTTTTGACCGCGAGGGCAAGCGGCACGCCTTGCTGAGCCTGGCGGCGCGGCACGGCGTGGCGTTGGCCGAGACGATGGCGGTGGGGGACGGCGCGAACGATGTGGCCATGCTGGGCGCGGCCGGCCTGGGTGTGGCGTTTCGTGCCAAGCCGGCGGCGGCGGCGGCGGCGCGGGCGCGGATTGACCATGGCGATTTGCGTGCGTTGCTGTTCGTGCAGGGGTTGCCGGCGCCGGCCGATGCGCGGGATTGAGACAGCGGCCGGGAAGATTTCCCGACGAAGCCGGGAAGGCTTGACGTAGGCGGCGCGCCGGCCACGCGGCATAAGCCGGGATATGAGACCGACAGGATTTCGCCTGGGCCTGCTGGCCGCCGCATCCGTGCTGCCGGGGGTGGCGTGGGCGCAGGCCGCGGCGCCGGCCGCGCCCGAGCAGGTGGTGGTGGTGGGCACCTCGCCGATGCCGGGCACCGGGATCGACCGCAATCTGGTGCCGCAGGCGGTGCAGGTGCTGACGCCGGCGCAGATTTCAGTGAACGGCAACCCCGATGTGCTGAATGCGCTGGCGACCGAAACCGCGGGGGTGAATTTGGACAGCCCGTCGGGCAATGCCTATCAGCCGTCGCTGTTCTATGACGGGTTCGAGGTTTCGCCGTTGCAGGGCACGCCGCAGGGGGTGGCGGTGTATGTGAACGGGGTGCGGTTCAACCAGCCGTTCGGCGACACGGTGAACTGGGATTTGATACCGGACGCGGCGATCGAGGGGTTCACGGTCGAGGGATCGAACCCGGTGTTCGGGCTGAATGCGCTGGGCGGCGCGTTCGCGGTGACGATGAAGGACGGGTTCCGCTATCAGGGTGGGGAGGCGGATCTGTCCGGCGGGTCGTTCGACACGGTGAATTTCAATGCCCAGTACGGGGCGAAATGGGGCGACCAGGCGCTGTATGTGGCGGGCAGCGCGCAACACCAGGGCGGCTGGCGGGACGGGCAGTCGACCGATATCCAGAATGTCTATGGCGATTACGGGCTGCGCGGCGAGCGCTATGAAATTCACGCGACATTGGATATGGCGAATTCCGACATCAATGAACCGGCGACATCGCCGGTGCAACTGATTGCCGCCGATCCGGCGGCGGTGTTCACGAGCCCGAACGGGGATGCCAACCGCTATGTTCAGGGCACGCTGCGCGGGACCTATGACCTGTCGACGACGCTGTCGGTGCAGGCGCAGGCATATTACGATTATTTCCTGCAGAAAATCGCCAACGGCAACACGGCGAACGATTTTCCGTGCGACAATGGCAGCGGGCTGATGTGCCAGGCGCCGGGCGTGGTTTCGACCACGCGGGGCGGCGGCGTGATACCGGCGCTGTATGGGCCGAACCCGCAGAATTACAGCGAGCTGGATACGAATACGACCAACACGAACGCCTATGGCGGGTCGGTGCAGGTGACCGAGGTGGCTTCGCTGTTGGGGCACGCCAACCATTTTACCGCCGGCGCGAGCTATGACGGCGCGGAGACGGAATTTTCGGCGACGCCGTTTCTGGGTGGGATAACGCTGGATTCGCGCAGTTTTGTGGGGCCGGGATCGGTGATCGACGAGCCGGGCGGGACGGTGCCGGTGCGGGTGGGAATAACCAACCAGTATGCCGGGGTTTACGCGACCGATACGCTCAACCTGACGAAGCGGCTGGCGGTTACGGCGGCGGGACGGTTCAATTTCGCCGAGATCGACCTGAACGACCAGGGCGGCGGAACCCTGAGCGGAAACCACGCCTATGCACGGTTCAATCCGTCGATCGGGGCAACCTACAAGGTCATGCCGGCGCTGACGCTGTATGCGAGCTATGCCGAGGCGAACCGGGCGCCGACGCCGTCCGAACTTTCCTGCGCGGGGCCGCAGAATTCGTGCACGCTGGCGAATTTCTTTGTCGGCGATCCGAACCTCAAGCAGGTGGTTTCACATTCCTGGCAGGCGGGGGTGCGCGGGCGGGTGCCGATACCTGGCGGGTCGGTGCGGTACGATGCGAATCTGTTCCATGTGACCTCGGATGACGATATTATTTTCGTCAACAGCGTGCAGTTGAACCGGGCGTTTTTCCGCAATGCCGGGCAGACGTTGCGCCAGGGCGCGGCGGTTTCGGTGCGGGCGGATTTCGGCGCCTATGATGTGTATGTGAACGAGACCTTCGTCGAGGCGACCTATCAGAACGGGTTCGTGGAATCGGCCGGCAACAATCCGGCCTCGGACGCGAACGGGAATATCACGATACGGAAAGGCGATGTGCTGCCGGGGGTGCCGCGCAACGTGCTGAAATTCGGGGCGGATGTGCGGCCGACCGGGCGGCTGCGGATCGGGGTGCAGGGGACGCTGCAGAGCGGGCAGTATTTATATGGCGACGAGGCCAATCTGACGCCGAAACTGCCGGGGTTTTTCGTCACCGATCTGCACGCGCAATACCAGGTGACGGATCATCTGACGCTGTTCGGGTCGGTGCAGAATGCGTTCGACCGACAGTATTACACGTTCGGCACGTTTTCCTCGAGCAATGCCGTGTATCTGGCGCCGGCGCCCAACGCGACCGATCCGCGCGCCTATACGCTCGCGGCGCCGATCGCGGCGTATGCGGGGGTGAAGCTGTTTTTCTGACCGCGGGGCGCGCTTTCGGCGGTGCGTTTCCATGGTAAGAGCGGCGCATGTCGCTGAGGCTTCGCCTGTTGGTCGCGATCGGCCTGGCCCTGCTGGTCGCGTGCGCGGCCGATGCGGCGTTGCAGGCGTGGCGGGATGCGGCCTCGGTGCGAACCGAGGTGCAGGCGGCGCTGGCGGGTGCCAGGGCGAGCGGGGCGGCGATGCTGGCGGTGTCGAGCGCCGATCCCGATCGGGGGCACGCGGCGCGGGCGGCGACCGCCGCGTTCGACGGCAACCGCCATGTGCGCGCGTCATTGCTGGGGCCGGCGGGGGCGGTGCTGGCGCGCAGCGTGCACCGTGTGCCGGCGGCGCCGCCCGGCTGGTATGTGCGGCTGACCGCGCCGCGACTGCGGCCGGTGCTGTTGCCGGTGCCGGGCAGCCGCTATCGGCTGCGGCTGACCGCCGACCCGGCGAATGAAGCCGAGGAACATTGGAGCGATCTGCGCCAGCGGCTGCTGCTGCTGGGGTTGTTGTCGGTGCTGGCGGCGGGGTTGTGCAGTGCCGTGCTGGCGCGGGCGTTGCGGCCGCTGACGGCGATGACCGCGGCGCTCGGGCGGTTGAACGAGGCGGATATCCGGCTGCCGGTGGACGGGCCGCCGGAAATGGCGGCGCTGGCCGGGGCGTTCAACGGGCTGGCCGAGGCGCTGGCGCGGGCGCGGGCGCAGAATGCGCGGCTGCAGGGGCAGTTGGAGCGGCTGGCGGAGGAGGAACGCGCCGAGATTGCGCGCGACCTGCATGACGAGGTGGGGCCGCTGCTGTTCGCGATCGCGACCTTTGCCGCGTCTCTGGGGCCGGAGGCGGCGCCGATTGCCGAGGCGACGCGGGAGTTGCAGGCGCGGGTGCGCGACATGCTGGGGCAGTTGCACGGTGTGGACGCGGCGCCGGTGACGCTGGACGGGCTGCTGTCGGGGCTGGCGCGGTTCTGGCGGCAGGTGCGGCCGGAAACCGAGTTGGCGGTGAGGCTGACCGACGCGGCGGGCAGGCTGGAGGGGCCGGCGGCGGAGGGGTTGTTCCGGGTGGCGCAGGAAAGTGTGAGCAACGCGGTGCGGCACGGCGCGGCGCGGCATATCGCGATTGGCGCGCGGCGCGAGGCGGGACAGGTGGTGATGGTGGTGCGCGACGATGGCAGCGGCGGCACCGGGCAGGGGCCGGGCGGCTTCGGGCTTGCCGGCATGCGCGCGCGGGTGCAGGCGCTGGGCGGACAGTTGCAGATCGCGGTGGGTGCGGGGTGGACCGTGACCACCCGCCTGCCGCTGCCGGGCGGGAGTTTGGATGACGCGGCTTGAGGTGCTGCTTATCGACGACCACGCGCTGGTTCGGGCGGCGCTGAGCCGGCTGTTGAGCGAGGCGATGGGGGCGGTGGTGCGCGAGGCCGCCGACACCGAGGCTGGGCTTGCCGCGGCGCGCGCGCAGCGGCCGGATGTGGTGGTGCTGGATTTGAGCTTGCCACAGGCGGGCGGCTTGACCTTGTTGCCGACACTCGTTGCCGCCGGCCTCAGGGTGCTGGTGCTGTCGATGCATACGGAGCCGATTTTTGCCCAGCGCGCGCTGGAGGCCGGCGCGCTCGGTTATGTGTCGAAGAACGTGGCGCCGCCGGAACTGATCGAGGCGGTGCGGCTGGTGGCGCAGGGTCGGCACCATATCGAGCCGCGCATCGCCCAGGCGCTGGCGTTGGGCCAGGTGGACGGCGCGGCGATGACCCCGCGCGACCTGGAATTATTGCGGCTGTTGGCGGAGGGCAGCAGCCTTGGCGAGATTGGCCAGGCGCTGGGGCTGAGTTACAAGACCGTGGCAAATAATCTGAGCCTGTTGCGCGACAAGCTGAATGTCAGCCGCACGGCCGACCTGATACGGCTGGCGATCGGCCTGCGCGACAACGGCCCGCCATGACATGGGCTGATCCCGGCGTGCTATGCCATGTAGGGCAGGGCCAGACGCAGGTCGCGCACGAAGGCGGCATATTCCCGGCGTTTGGCGGCCTCATCGGGCAGGCGCAACAGATAGGACGGGTGAATGGTGATGAGCGCGCTTGTTGCGCCATTTAGCGGAATAAGTTTCCCGCGTTCGCGGGATATGGTGATGGCGCGGTTGAACAGGGCGCGGGCGGCGCTGGCGCCGAGGGCAATGATCAGCGCCGGTTCGATCATCGCCCGTTCCTGGTCGAGCCAGAATTTGCAGGTTTCGATCTCGGCCTCGTTCGGCTTTTGATGGATGCGGCGCTTGCCGCGGGGTTCGAACTTGAAATGCTTGACCGCGTTGGTGATGTAAAGCGCCGGCCGGTCGAGCCCGGCGGCGCGCAACGCATGGTCCAGCACCTGACCGGCGGGGCCAATGAACGGGCGGCCGGCCAGGTCTTCCTGGTCGCCTGGCTGTTCACCGATCAGCATGATGCGGGCGGTCGTGCTGCCTTCGCCGAACACGGTCTGTGTCGCGTGTTCCCATAGCGGGCAAAGACGGCATGCGCCGGCTTGCCGCTTGAGCGCCTCCCACTCGGTCGTGGGCGGATCGGTGACGGGCGCGGGCGGGGCGCGGGCGGGACGCGGGGGCGTGGGCGGGGCGGCGAGCATGGCCCCGGCGCGCGGTGCGGCGGCGGCGATCAGTTCGGGGATGTCACGCGCCTCCGGCAGGTTCTTCCAGTATTTCCGGGGCATTTCCGAGAGCATGGCCGAGAGTTTCAGCCGCGCCGGGTTGAAGATGGCGCGGTAATAAACGCGCCAGCACTCGGCGAAGCGGTCATCCTCGGGCAGGTCGGCGCGGGTGGCGCCGGGGCCGAAGCGCAGGGTCGTGCCGTCCCAGTGGGCGGCGCGGTCCGGGGTGAGGATCGACCAGGCCATGGTCGCGAAGCGGCGCACGAAGAACGGCGCGTTCGCCTCGAGAATATGATGCGCGGGTTCGAACCAGGCCACATGGCGGGTGCCGCCATCGTCGGTGACCTCACGAAAACGCAGGAAGGCGCGCATTTTGTGGATGTCGCGCCGGACGGCGTGCGCGAGCATGAGCGCCCGATGCACCGCCGGGTCGGCCGCGTCGTGCAGCAGCGCGGCCTCGCCCTGATGGATGCGAAAAAGTATGCCATACAGCAACCCGAAACGCTCCGGGTCGTTTGCCATGATGGTGGTTTCCGCGAGATCGACGAAGCGGCGGGGCACGGTTATCGGCGCATCATTTGCCGGGGGCGGGGTGTTGTCGGCGAACAGATCCGGTTCATCACCGACCAGCCAGGTGATTTGCCCGGGCGGTGTATTGGCGGCGACGAGCGCCCGGGCGGCGGCGCGGAAGCCCGCCCAATCCGCCGGAAAGCCGAGGCGAATGGTGGTCATTGAAACAGGTCGGGCTGGCGGGACGGTGCCGACGGCCTGGGTATTGCTCCGGCGCGGGGGAAATGATCGGCGGTGATGATGAAGGGGGCCAGCTTGCGCACTGCCAGCCCGAGCCTTGCCAGATCATCGAGGCGCAGCCGCCGATGTCGCCGTGCCGCGATCACGCGCGTCGCCGATTTGACGCCAAGCCCGGGAATACGCAGCAGCCATGCCTTGTCGGCGCGGTTGATATCGACCGGAAATGCCTCGGGGTGGGCATAGGCATAGGCGAGCTTCGGGTCGTGCGTCAGGGCCAGGTTGCCGGTGGGCTCGGTGATGATATCGGACAGGGCGAAGCCATAGAAACGCAGCAGCCAATCCGCCTGATACAATCGGTGCTCGCGCAGCAGCGGGGCCGGGCGAAGCGGCAGCGCGGCGGCGGCATCCGGAATGGGGCTGAAGGCGGAATAATAGACGCGGCGCAACCCGTAACTGCCATACAGCGTATGCGCGACCGACAGGATGCGCCGGTCATCGGTGGCATCGGCGCCGACGATCAGTTGCGTGCTTTGCCCGGCGGGGGCGAAGCGGCGCGATCGGCGGTCACGCGCATCCTCGATCGCGAGGCGCATGCGGCCCATGCTGCGGCGAATGCCGCCGGCGTCTTTTTCCGGCGCGAGGCGGGCAAGGGATGTCTCGTCCGGCAGTTCGACATTGATGCTGAGCCGGTCGGCATAAAGCCCGGCCTGGTCGAGCAGCACCGGGTCGGCGTCGGGAATGGTCTTCAAATGAATATAGCCGCGAAACCCTTCCTGCTCACGCAGGCGCCTGGCCACGCGAATGACCTGTTCCATGGTATAATTCGGGTCACGGATAATGCCGGAGCTGAGGAACAGCCCCTCGATGCAGTTGCGCTTGTAGAGGCCGATGGTGAGTTGCACGATCTCATCGACCGAGAAGCGGGCCCGCTGCACATTACTTGACCGGCGGTTGATGCAATAGGCGCAATCAAAGATGCAGGCATTGGTGAGCAGAATTTTCAGCAGGCTGATGCAGCGCCCGTCCGGCGCATAGGCGTGGCAGATGCCCATGCCCTCGGTCGAGCCGATGCCATTCGTCTTGCCGGCGGAATGGCGCCGGTCGGTGCCGGATGACGCGCAGGACGCGTCATATTTCGCGGCGTCGGCCAGAATCTCCAGCTTCCGCAGCAGATCCATGCGCCCTCAGGCGGCGTTGGCGGCGGCGGCGTGCAGTTCGGCGAGGTCGGCGGCCAGGGCGTCGACGCGGGCGATATCAGCGTCCCAGCCGAACATGAAGCGCGAGACGTTGCCGGCGAAGGTGTAGAACACCCAGCCGCGCGCCCGCAGCGCCGCCGCGAGATTTTCCGGCAGCGTCAGGAACACGCCATTGGCTTGCGTCGGGTAACGCAGCAGGCGGGCATCGATGCGCGTGACGGCCGCGGCGAAGCGGGCGGCGGCCTCGTTCGCGTGGCGGGCATTGGCGAGCCACCCGCCGGAGGGCAGCATGGCCGCCCAGGGCGCGGCCAGAAAGCGCATCTTGCTTGCCAACTGGCCGGCTTGCTTGCGGCGCCAGGCAAAATCCCGCGCGAGGTCGCGGTTGAAGAACACCACCGCCTCACTGACCGCCATGCCGTTCTTGGTGCCGCCGAAACTCAACACATCGACGCCGGCTTTCCAGGTGATATCGGCCGGGTGGCAGTTCAGCGCGGCGACGGCGTTGGCGAAGCGGGCGCCATCCATGTGCAGATGCAGGCCCTGGGCGTGGCTGGCGGCGCCGATGGCGGCGATTTCCGCCGGGCGATAGACAAGCCCGTTCTCGGTGGTCTGGCTGATGGTGACGGCGCGTGGCTTGGCGAAATGCACATCGCGCCGCGCCTCGGCAAGCGAGGTCACGTGGCCGGGGGCCAGCTTGCCATCGGCGCCGCGGGCAACCAGCAGTTTGGCGCCGCCGGAGAAAAACTCCGGCGCCGAGGCTTCATCCACGTCCACATGCGCGCGCTCGGCGCAGATCACGGCATGATAGCTCTGGCAGCAGGCGGCCAGCGCCAGGGCGTTGGCGGCGGTGCCGTTGAAGACCAGGAACATGTCGCACTCGGTGTCGAACAGGGCGCGCACGGCGTCGGTCGCGCGGCGGGTCCAGCCATCGTCACCATAGCCGCCGGCGCTGCCGACATTGGCTTCGGTGATGGCCGCCATGGCTTCCGGGCAGATGCCCGCGTAATTATCCGACGCGAATTGCTGAGCGTGCATTGACCCCGACCCGCTTGATCTGGCGATTTCGTTGGCCGGATATGTAGGACGCGGGTGGCGATTGCCAGACTGTGCCGGAACAAATCAGGGTGGCCTGGGCCGCTACTGCGCCGGTTGAATGGCCGAAAGCAGCCAGGGCGCGCCGGTGGCGGCGCGAACGAAGGTCCAATATTCGGTGGCCACCACCGGCGTGGTGGTGCTGCCGGCAACCAGTTGCCCGGCGGTGTTATAGGTGGCGTCGCGCATCACGTAGCGCATTGCCACGGTCGCGTAATCGAACCCGCCCTCGCGCCAGGCCTCGGCCAGGTCGCCGCGTTCCAGACGCACATCGCTGACGATGTTGCGCAGGCCATGGCTGGCATTGCCCGCCAGTTGGGCGGCGAAGGCCTGCACCATCTCGGCGGTGGCGAATTGGTGCAGGGCGGCAAGGTCGTTGTTGCTCCACGCCGCCTCGATATTGCCGAGCAGGATTTCGAACGCCTGATAATCGGCCGGGCTGAGCGTGAGCCCGGCGGTGGGCGCGCCGAGCATGGGGGCGGCCATCGGCACGGGCGGCCCCACCGGCTGCGCCATGCCGTAGCTGCGGCGGAAAATGAGCCGCAGCACCCAGCGCACCAGGAAAAACAGAATAACGAGCCGCAACAACAGACCAAGCACGCCGAAGCCGCCGAAACCGAAGCCATGATGCGGAAAAAACAAGGCCCGCCCGATGCCAAGCCCGAGCATGCCACCAAACAGGCCATAACCGAGCCCGCGATGATACCCATACCCGCCCGGCGCGTAGCCACGCCCGAGCGGTGCCGCGCCATTGGGGGAAATGGGGGTCGGGGGTGGCGCGTAATAGCTGTGGCTACCCCGGCTGCCGAGCCCGGCGCCCACCACCGGCCGCGCGGAGGCCGGCCCGGCCAGCAGCAGAAGCGCCACCGCCAGACCGAGCCACCCCGCGCGCAGATATCGAATGATCGCCATGAATTTAATGTTGCGCGGGCGGGCGGGGGAAGGGAAGGCAAGTGGCGACTTTTTTGAAAAAAAGTCGCGCAAAAAACTTTCGAAACTCCGCCCGACGCCACCGCCCCCGGACCCAAAGTCATAAAGTTTTTTTGGTTCTTTTTGTTCACAAAAAGAACATCTTCCCTGCCTTCCCCGCCACAAACCGGTCGTCTCAGCCCATCGGCATGCCGAGCAGCGTGCCGAGCCTCGCGCCGTTGGGTGAGCCGAGGCCCGTGCAGGCGTCCCAGCCGGGGCCGGCATTGTAGCCGAGTGTGCTGCCGGTCGGCATGTTGTTGCCCTGGGTGATGTCGTTCAGCGTGGTGGGCGCGGCGTAGAGTTTGGGCAGAAAGAACCCGGCTTTCTGGCCGGTCGCGGCGTTGATGCGGGCGATCAGCCCGGCCCACAGGGGTGCCACCGCGCTGGTGCCGCCGACCACCTGGGTCGCGCCATTGACGACGATGGCATAGCCGGTGCCGGGTGCCGCGTTGCCGCACACATCGGGCACGCCGCGGCCGCTGCCGCCGGTGCTGGCATTGGCGGGCAGCATGACGCCTTGCTGGAAGCCGGGCACGGTGGCGAGGGTGGAAATGCCGCCGCCGGTGCCGCTATCCCCGTCGTTCCAGACCGTCTCGGCGGCAATGCCGTCACCCGAGGCGATGAGGTTGGTGCCGCCGCAGCCGATGGCATAGGGGCTGGCGGCGGGAAAATCGACATGCACCGCGCCGTCATTGACGCCATCGGTCGCCAGATTATCGCCGGCGGCGACGAATACCGACACCCCGAGGCTGATGGCGTCGTTCAACGCGTTGTTCATGGCCGAGACCGCCTGCGCGGTCCAGTTGGTCTCGGCGCTGCCCCAGGAGATGGAAAGCACCCCCGGCTCATGCAGGGAATCATGCACGGCCTGGCTGATGGCGTCGGCGAAGCCGGCATCGGTGTTGGGCGCGAAATAGACCGCGATGAGGGCGCCGGGCGCATTGCCGGCGGCGACCTGGATATCGAGCGCCACCTCGGCATCGGCGCCGTCATCCGGCGTGGGCGCGTTCCGCCCGCCATCGACCGCGACCGCGACCACGTTGGGCGGGGCAAGGCCCATGGCGGAGAAGGCGGCCGCGGTGTCGGCGGGCAGAAAGCCGCCGCCGAGTTCGATCAGCCCGATGGTCTGGCCGGCGCCATCACCGGCGGGAAACTGATAAAGCTGGCCCAACTGGTTGGGCAGAAAACCCGTGCCTTGCGCGGCGGGACGAAAATGCGGCTCGGCCTGCGGACGATTGTCCAGGCCCAGCACCGCCTCGACCACATCGTGCAGCGCATCCGGCAGCGACAGCGCGCCGGACCGGGCCCGGAAATGCCGGCCCTTATGCGCATAGCTGTGCAATTCGGTCTTGAAGGCGTGCTGCATGGCCTGCGCCGTGCCGGCCAGGCGCACCAGGTGCCGCTCCGGCAGGCGCGCCACCACCTCCAGCCCATAGTCCCGCGCGAAGGCGTCGATCAACCGCAGGGCGGGCGCATGGTCATGCTGGCGGGCGCTGTGCAGCATGGCCCGGCTGCGCCCACGGTCGGCCTCGGCGGCGTGGCTGGGCTTGAGATAGACGCTGATTTCGATCCGCTCGTTCGGGTCGACCGCGCCGAGCCTGGTGCCGGCGGGCAGTTGCTTGGTGCTGGGGGAGAAGATGCGGTGTTGGGCGGGCATGGCGCGTCCTTGTTCTGGCACGCGGGCAAATTAGCCTAAAACCACGCGGGAGCGCAAGGAAAAGTTTCTGAATGATGGGGAGGTCAGACGCGGATCAGTGCCGCCAGCAGCGCGTCCAGTCGTTTCAGCCCCTCGGGCAGCGGGCGCAGCCGTCCGCCGCCGCGATGCAGATAGGCCTCGTCGATCGCGCGGGCCAGCGTGGCGTGGTCGATCGCATCGTCGAGCCGGGTGCCGGTGCGGTGCGCGAACCACGCCTCGTCGATGCCCTGATCGAGCCGCAGGCCCATCAGCAGCGCCTCACGCGCGCGCGTCGCGGCATCGAGCGGCGTGGTTTGCGTGCTGCCATGGCCGTCGCGGGCCACGCGTTCGGCCCAGATCTCCGGCGCCCGGTGCCTGCGGGTCGCCACCAGCGTGCCGCCGAGGCTGAGCCGGCCGTGCGCGCCGGGGCCGATGCCTATATAATCCCCATAGCGCCAATAACTCAGATTGTGCCGGCTTTCCTCGCCAGGCCGCGCGTAATTGGAGACTTCATACCGTTTCAGCCCGGCGCGCGCTGCAAGCTCGGCCGTCAGGTCATACAGCGCCGCCGCCAGTTCCGGATCCGGCAGGCTGATGGTGCCGGCGCGAAACCGCGCCTCGAACGCGGTGCCCGGCTCGATCGTCAGTTGATAGAGCGAGAAATGCGAGCAGCCGATGGCCAGCGCCCGGTTCAGCTCATCCGCCCAGTCAGCCAGGGTCTGGCCCGGCCGGGCGTAAATCAGATCGAACGAGACGCGGGAAAAAATTTGCCGCGCCGCGGCCAGCGCGGCCATCGCGGCGGCGGCGTCATGCTGTCGGCCGAGTGCCGCCAACGCCGCGTCGTCAAGGCTTTGCACGCCCAACGACAAGCGATTGACGCCGGCGGCCGCGAAATCGGCGAGGCGCGCGGTCTCCACGCTGGTCGGGTTGGCCTCGAGCGTTACTTCCAGGGCGGGGTCGGCCGAAAAATGCCGCCGCGCCGCCGCGATCAGGCGGGCAACGGCGTCGGCGCGCATCAGGCTCGGCGTGCCGCCGCCGAAAAAAATCGAAGTCAGCCGGCGCGGTCCGAGCCTTGCTGCCTCGAACGCCAGTTCGGCCAGCAGCGCATCCTCGAAGCGGGCATGGTCGATTCGGTCCCGAACATGGGAATTGAAATCGCAATACGGGCACTTGGCCAGGCAGAACGGCCAATGCACGTAAAGGGCAATATCATCATCTCTCATGCGCGCGCGGGCAGGCAGGCGCGCGCCAGTTGCGCGAAGGCGCGCGCGCGGTGGCTGTCGGCCTCCTTCGCCTGCACGCCCATCTCGGCATAGCTGCGCGTATCGCCCGCGGGCACGAAAACCGGGTCATAGCCGAAGCCCGCGTCGCCGCGCGGCGGCCATGCGAAGCGGCCATCCACCCGGCCCTGAAAGCTCGCGGTCCGCCCATCCGGCCAGCCGAGGCACAGCGCGCAGATGAACCAGGCCCGGTCGTCCGGGCTTGCGCCAAGCGCATCGCGCACCTTGCGCATGGCCAGGTCGAAATCCCGCGCGGGGCCAGCCCAGCGGGCCGAATGCAGCCCCGGCGCGCCGCCGAGCGCCGCGACGCAAAAGCCCGAATCATCGGCCAGCGCCGGCATCTGGCTGGCCCGGGCGGCGGCCAGGGCTTTCACCCGGGCGTTGCCGACGAAATCATCCGCGCTTTCCTCGGGCTCGGCCAGGCCAAGGCTCGCCGCCCCCAGGCAGTTGATGTGATACGGCGCAAGCATGATGCTGATTTCCGCCAGTTTGCCGTTATTATGTGTCGCGACGACCAGCGAGGCGCCCGGCTCTAATCGAAAATTCATGAAAAAATTGACATTTGGTTGACAGGGACCCTTGAACTTTTGCGATTGGGATGGATTGTGAATGGCAGCTAGGCGCTGCTTGCAACCGGCCTGTCAAGGCACTGCACGCGGCGGTTGCATGCGTTTTGACTTTGCCCAGCTTGACTTTGGCCAGACTTGACTTTGCCCAGCTTGACTTCGTCCACACGTCCTTGACCCAACCCCGAATTGAAGGGATTTTCCAATGCGTTCCCGCAAACTCTTGCGGCTAGGAATTGCAGGCACCGCGCTTGCCGGCCTGCCGCTACTCGCCTCCGGCGCCTTTGCCGCCACCTCGCAAATCACCCGCCCGATCGATGATCATGTGACGGTGCCGCTGACGGGCGATGTCTCCGCGGGCGTGAAATACGCAAAGGACATGGGCACGGTGGCCGACAGCATGATGCTGCCGCATATCCGGCTGGAACTGCGTCGCCCGGCGGCGCTGCAACATCAGTTGGACGCGCTGGTCAAGGCGCAATGGACCCGTGGCTCGGCTGAATTCCACCATTGGTTGACGCCAGCCGATCTGGTGAAATATGCGCCGGCATCGAGCGACGTTGCGAAAATCACCTCATGGTTGACGGCGCATGGGCTCACCGTGCACGGCGTCTCGCGTGATGGCATGATGATCGATTTCGGCGGCCCCGCCGGCGCGGTGGCGCGGGCGTTCCATACCAGCCTGCATCAGGTTTCGTTCAAGGGTGTCACGCACATTGCCAATATGTCGGCGCCGCTCATTCCCGCCGCCATCGCCCCCGCCGTGGTCGGCGTGACGCTGCATAATTTCTTCCCGACGCCGATGCTCGCCAAAATCACGCCCGGCTATACCACGAATGGTCCGTACGGCACATTTTACGGCGTGGCCCCGGCCGACTTCAACACCATCTATAACGTCAACCCGCTGCTGAACGGCACGACCGAATACGGCCCCATCACCGGCAAGGGTATCACCATCGCCGTGGTCGAGCAGACGAAAATTCTCCACCACGACTGGAACACCTTCCGCAGCAGCTTCGGCCTGTCCGGCTATGCCGGCACCTTCGTCGAAAATCATCCGGGCGGCTGCACCGACCCGGGCTTCACCGCCGACGAGGGCGAAGCCGCGATCGACGCCGAATGGGCCAGCGCGCCGGCACCCGATGCCAACATCATCGAAGCGTCCTGCGCGACCGAGGCACCGCTGTACTTCGGTGTCGAGCAATCGCTGGAAAATTTGGTTACCTACGGCACGCCGGCGACCATTTTCAGCATTTCCTATGGCGGCGCTGAAATCTTCAACGGCTACGCCTTCACCCAAGGCTGGACCAACCTGGTCGAGGAAGGGGCCGCCGAAGGCAAGTCCATCTTCGTCTCCGCGGGCGATTCCGGCTCGGCGGCGGATCGTGGCTTCGTCGGCACCGATGGGCTCGGCGTGAACGCCCTGTCCGACAGCCAATATGTCACCTCGATCGGCGGCACCGATTTCGAGGACACCTATCTCGGCCAGAACAATCTGTATTGGCATGCGCATAACGGCCCGACCGGCCAGTCCGCCGTCTCCTATATTCCCGAAACACCGTGGAATAATTCCTGCGCCAGCTCCCTGATCTGGCGTTATACCGGCTTCAGCTCGGCCGGCGCGGCCTGCAATGCCGCCACCCCCCCACCTGACCAGAACGGCGTCGGCGGTACTGGCGGACAGAGCATCTATGCCACCAAGCCAAGCTGGCAGTTGCTGAGCATTCCCGGCATGCCGAACGACAATGCCCGCGACCAGCCCGACGTGTCGCTGTTCGCCGCCAACGGTATCTGGGGTCATTTCTACATCATCTGCATGTCTGACCCGAACGAGGGCGGTGCGCCCTGCCACTACAAGAACCAGGGCGATCTGCTGGGTAACGCCTTTGGCGGCACCTCGGTCTCCGCGCCCGCTTTTGCCGGCATCACCGCGCTGCTCACCCAGTTCGAGCAGGAATATGGCGGTGTCTCCGGTGGCATCGGCAACGTGGCCCCGGGCCTTTACCAAATCGCCAACGCGCAGTTCAACAATCCGACCGGGCTTAAGCCGTGCTACTCCATCAACGGCAAGGCCATCGGCTCGGCCTGCGCCTTCAACATCATCACCTCGGGTAGCAATGTGCAGCCGTGCATTGCCGGCAGCACCAATTGCGCCGCCGCTCCGGGTGATGCCGTCGGCCAGTTGGTTCAGCCGTCGGTGGGTCCCGGCCCGGCCTTCCATGCCGATCCGGGCTATAGCCTGGCCACCGGTCTCGGCACGGTCAATGCCACCAACCTGCTGTTCAATTACGCCAATCTGAATTGATACACCGCACAACGCGCGGCTAGACTGATGAACCCGGGGAGCGATCCCCGGGTTTTGTTTTTTATCAAGACCGCGCGGGCCAGAAAAACGACCCCAAAGTCCTAGAGGTTTTTTTGGTTCTTTTTTCACAAAAAGACCATCCTTTCCTACCCCGCCGCTAACGCCGCAAGCTGGGCCGCGAACAACGCCGTGGTGCCGGTTCTGGCCAAATTCATCAGCTCGGCAAACTGCCCGTCCGTGAACGGCGCCTGTTCCGCCGTCGCCTGAACCTCGACAATGCCGCCCGCGTCCGTCAGCACGAAATTGGCATCCGCCTCGGCGCCGCTATCCTCGGCATAGTCCAGGTCCAGCACCGCGCCGGCCGCGGTCAATCCGCACGAAACCGCCGCCACCTGGCCGATGATCGGGTTCACCGCCAACACCTTGGTGGCCAGCAGCCTTTGTACCGCCAGCGACAGCGCCACCCAGGCGCCGGTTATGCTGGCGCAGCGCGTGCCGCCATCGGCGTTCAACACATCGCAATCCAGCGTAATGGTCATTTCGCCGAGTTTTTTGCGGTCCACCACCGCCCGCAACGACCGCCCGATCAACCGCTGAATTTCCTGGGTCCGGCCCGATTGCTTGCCCCGCGCCGCCTCGCGGTCGCCGCGTGTGTGGGTTGCGCGCGGCAGCATGCCATATTCCGCGGTCACCCAGCCCAGGCCGGAATTGCGCATGAACCCCGGCACCCGTGCCTCCACGCTCGCTGCGCACAACACCTCGGTGCCGCCCATGCGTATCACGCACGACCCCTCGGCATGCCGCGCGAACCCGGTCTCCAGGGAAACGGCCCGCAATTGGTCCTGCGCCCGGCCCGATGGGCGCGGCGTCAACGGGCGCGGGCTGACTATGGTTTCGCTCATGCTATCCTCTCGTGTTGCGCGGTGGGTCTTACTCGAAGTCCGGCACCAGCCCGTATGCTTTGTTTGAAAATCCGGCACCGGCCCGCATGCTTACGTGAAGTCCGGCACCGGCCCGCACCCCCACGCGCTTTGTCTAAGTCCGGCACCGGCCCGCACCCCCACCCGGCCACCCACGAGCGTACACTGTCATGGGTGGCCGGGTGGGGGTGCGGGCCGGTGCCGGACTGCGCGCCGGCGAGGCGCGCCGAACCATAATAAAACCGGCCGGACTGCGCGCCGGCAGGCGTGCTCCACAAAACGCCTCTCATCCCCCCACGCCCTTCTCACGCGCCTCTGGTTTTGGCAGCCTGCCCGCATGACCCAAACAGACCCGCCCAAGGGACTGGACGCACGGGGCGCCGCCGTACTGCGCGAACTGGTCGAACAATACGTCGAAACCGGTGAGCCCGTCGGCAGCCGCACCCTCTCGCGCAGCCTCTCGCGCCCCTCCGGCCTTTCCCGCCCACCCCTCAACCTCTCCCCCGCCACCATCCGCAACGTGAT
>DAIDIQ010000019.1 GCA_027459285.1 Acetobacteraceae bacterium | reverse complement strand
CTCGCCGATAACCCGCTCTTCCGCCGGATGATGACCGTGATGACCATCGTCTGGGGCATCGGCTTCGTCGCCGAAACCGCCGCCCGCGCCACCCTGGTCTTCATGCTCCCGGTTGGCCGCTTCCTGATCATCGGCCCGATTGTCGGCTACGGCACCATCGCCCTGCTGATCGGCTGGACCTTCCTCTATGGCAGCATCATGGAAAAGCGCGGCGCCCTCGGCGACCTCACCTAACATTCCTCACCAAAATGTGATGGCCGGATAAGCCGTCTTTATCAAACCCACCCCCTGAGTTGCACTTAGCAACGCTTCGCAACATCACCCTCTGCTAAACCAGGGTTATGTCCATCGCCCCGATCCAAGCCCTGAACCGTTTCGGCCTCGGCGCCCGCCGTGGCGAAACCCCGCCCGCAGACCCGCGCGCTTGGCTGCGCGCCCAGCTCGACGGCCCCGATCCCGGCCTCACCAGCCCCGCCTTCGCCGCCCTCCCCACCGCCGCCGATGGCCTGATCGCGCGCCGCACCGATCTGCGCGAACGCAAAAAAATTCTCGCCGAAAACCTGCCGCTCAAAGGCAATTTCCGCCCGCAATCGCTCGCCATGCTGCGCCGCGACGTCAAAACCCAAATCGATTTCGCCCTCACCACCCAAGCCCCGTTCCGCGAACGCCTGGTCTGGTTCTGGGCCAATCACTTCACCGTCTCGCTCCGCCAGGGCGGCATCCAACCGCTCGTCGGCCCCTATCTGCGCGAGGCGATCCGCCCGCACGTCACCGGCAAATTCACCGACATGGTGCTCGCCGTCGAACGCCACCCCGCCATGCTGCTCTATCTCGGCAACGCCTTCTCCGCCGGCCCGAACAGCCGCGTCGGCCAACGCACTCATCGGGGCCTGAACGAAAATCTCGGCCGCGAATGCATGGAACTGCATACGGTCAGCCTGCGCGCAGGCTACCACCAGTCGGACGTCACCAATATGGCGAAACTGCTCACCGGCTGGTCGATCAACGCGCAAAACCAACCCACCGGCTTCATGTTCCGCCGCTTCCTGCACGAGCCCGGCCCGCAAACCCTGATGGGCCGCACGTTCCCCGCAGGCGAGGAAGGCGGGATCGAGGCGCTGCGCTTCCTCTCCACCTACCCCACCACCTGGGTCGCCCTCGCCACCAAACTCACCCGCCATTTCATCGCCGACCATCCGCCGCAATCCGCCATCAACCACATCGCCAGCGTCCTCGCCGATACTGGCGGTGATCTGCGCGCCGCCTCCCTCGCTCTGATTGACCTGCCAGAGGCGTCCACGCCGCTCACCAAAATCAAAACCCCGTTCGAATATTTTCTCTCCAGCCTGCGCGCCGGCAACCTTTCTGACCTGCCGCCCATGCTCTATCTCGGCACCCTCAACCGCCTCGGCCAGCCGCTCTGGCGCGCCCCCTTGCCCAATGGCTGGTCGGATCTCGGGGCCGATTGGTCCGGCTCGGATGCGGTGCTCGGGCGCATCGATTTCGGCTACACCCTCGCCGCCCGCCTGCACGAGGCCGACCCGCTGGACGTCGCCCATAGCGCCCTCGGCCCGTTGCTCCGCCCCGCGACACTCCAAGCCATCCGCCACGCCGGCTCGAAACGCGAAGCGCTTGCGCTCCTGTTCGCCGCCCCCGAATTCCAACGGAGATAATTCCATGGCGCTCACCCTCAGCCGCCGCGCCACCCTGCTCGGCCTCGGCACCGCCGCCATCGCCGGCCGCAC
>DAIDIQ010000288.1 GCA_027459285.1 Acetobacteraceae bacterium | reverse complement strand
TGCCCTCGACCCGCGCATAGGGTCCCCCCAAGGCCCGCGCCGCCGCCCGCAGCAGCGTGGTTTTGCCCACGCCCACATCACCTTCCAGCAAGGCATGGCCGCGCGCCAGAATGGCGATGGTGATCAGTCGGATGGCGCGCGTCTGCCCCAGCACCACGCGCGCAATCTCATGCTCAAAGGCAAGCGCACGGTCGCGCCAGCTTGCCAGACTGTCTTCCGCGGCAACCGCGGGCAGAACCTCGGACATGATCCCTCGTTTTTTTTATGATCTGGAGAGAGCATGGAAATTGCAACCCCCGCGGCGGGATACGCAAGAAAGTGACGTGCCCTGAGCGGAAAAGTTGCGCGCAAAAGCCGGTGCCTCTGGCTGACCCAAGGGGCCGGCTGGTGTTAGGAAACTGTTATTGACGGGGTGGTCTTGTGCGCCGGTGCAAAAATGCGACCGGGTGGACATGATGTCTTATTTTCCTTTGCCGCGTGTCGATGCGACGCTGGTGCCGCCATCGGTGCTGGGCTGCGCGGCATTGACCGAGGCGGCGTTGCGCGGGGCGGACGCGGCGGCGTTGGCGGCGATGACAAGCGCGCATGGCGCGATGGTGTTCGATCGGGCGATTGCGGCGCAATTGATGTTTCAGCGTGCCGAGGGGCTGGCGCTGCTGGAGGCGGCGCTGGCGCAGACGCGGCTGATGCGGGTGCATGAACCGGTGGCAGGGGCGCCGCGGCTGCTGGCGATTTGCCGACCGGGGGATTTGATGGCGAACGCGCCGGTGGATTGCCTGACCGGGCCGGCCGGGCTGGGGCTGGACCTGTTGTATTTCGACCCGGCGCTCGGCTGGCCGGAGGCGGTGCCGGCGCATGATGTGGCCTTCATGGCGGCGGCGGAGCCGATGCCGGAGGGCATGCTGGATGCGCTGACGGCGGCCTGGATTGGCTGGCCGCGGCCGGTGCTGAACGACCCGGCGGCCTTGCCGGGCCTGCGGCGTGAGGTGCTGTGGCGCCGCCTGGCCGGGGCGCCCGGGCTGTTTGTGCCGCCAGCGGCGCGGGTTTCTCGCGCCGCATTGCTGGCGGGCCTGCCGGCGGGGATTGATTTTCCGGTGCTGGTGCGACCGGATTTCAGCCACGCCGGCCATGGGCTGACGCTGATTGCCGACCGGGCGGCGCTGGTGGCAGCGCTGGCGTTGGCGGACGAGGCGGCGTGGTTTCATGTGTCGGCCTTTGTCGATTATCGGTCGGCCGACGGGATGTTCCGGAAATATCGGGTGGCGTTGATCGACGGTGCGCCGTTCCTGTGCCATCTGGCCATTTCCGAGCATTGGATGGTGCATTATCTGAATGCCGGCATGACCGAGCATGCGGCGCGGCGGGCGGAGGAAGCGGCCTCGTTCGCGGGGTTCGCGTTTGGCTTCGCCCGGCGGCATGCGGCGGCGCTGCGGTTTATTCACACACAATTGGGCCTGGACTGGGTGGTGCTGGATTGCGCGGAATTGCCGGACGGGCGGCTGATGGTGTTCGAGGCGGACGCGGCGGCGATTGTGCACGGCATGGATGCGGTGGGGGATTTTGCCTATAAGCGCGAGCCGATGCGGCGCGTGGCGGCGGAATTCGCGGCGATGGCGGGCCGCAAGGCACGACGCTTCGCGGCGCTGCGGGATTTCGTGCCGGCTTAGAGCGCGATCGTTTCAGGTTGACCCGGATGCCGGGTCAACCTGAAACGTGAATTGCTCTCTAAACCATAAGCTTAGAGACTGATTCACGCTTTTGGTCGAACCGCGAAGCGATTCGACCAAAAGCGATCAGGCTCTAGGCCGGCGGCATGATCGGGCGAGGCGGCGGCGCGGGTGTTTGTGGCCGATCCGTTTTGCAACCGGATCGCGCCGATGGCGGACTAACGCCTGGGGCTTGTCTTCTTTTTTAGCCGAAGTTTTTTTGGTTCTTTTTGTTCACAAAAAGAACGCGCTTAGCCTGGCTTTTCTTGGGCAGAGGTCAAGGTGAAGGGGCGAAGAGCAGTTGGCTATCCGTGCGGGCGAGGGCGATGAGGGTGAGGTTGGCGGCCTTGGCCTGTTCGACCGCAAGGGTGGTGGGAGCGGAGATGGCGACGAGGACGGAGAAGCCGGCGGCGGTGGCTTTTTGCACCATTTCGGACGAGCAGCGACTGGTAATGAGGCAAAAACCGGGGCGTGTGTCATCTTCCCTCAGGCGGGCGCCGATGAGTTTGTCGAGCGCGTTGTGGCGGCCGACATCTTCGCGAACGAGGAGGATTTCGCCGGTGGGCGACGCGTAGGCGGCGGCGTGGGCGGCGCCGGTTTCCTGGTTGAGGGGCTGATGGGCGGAAAGGGACGCGAGTGCCTGGCGAATGGCGGCGCGGGGAATGGGCTGGGGTGCGACGCGGGCAAAAGGCGGCAGGTCGGACGCGCTCTCCACACCGCAGACGCCGCAGCTTGAATAGCTGCGGGTGACGCGGGACTGGCGGCGCTGGAGAAAGCGTTGCAGGGCGGCGGGGGCGAGAGCGAGATCGACCACGGTGCCAGCCTCGGTGATGGACTGGATTTCGGTGGGCGCGGCGAGACCATCGGTGAAGGCGAAGCCGGCGGCGAGATCGGGCAGGTCGGTAGGCGTCGCCATGAGGGTGACGTAGGGGATTTGCTGGACGCGAAGCTCGATCGGGGCTTCCTCGATGAGGGCGCGGGTGATGGGATCGGAGGCGTCGGCCGCGAGGCGGAGGGCTGGGACGGGGTGGGGCATAAGCGTATCATAAGACAAGGAAGCGGTTCTTTTTTGAAAAAAAGAACCAAAAAACTTTTGATAACTCGACCTTTTTTCACCCGCAGGCGGCGTTTCGTGGGGCTGCCATTATCCCGGTCGGCTCGCGATCAGGTCATCGAGCACCGTCGGGTCGGCCAGGGTCGAGGTGTCGCCCAGGCTGTCGAGTTCGTTCGCGGCGATTTTGCGCAGAATGCGTCGCATGATTTTGCCGCTGCGGGTTTTCGGCAGGCTGGTGGTGAACTGGATGACGTCGGGGGTGGCGATCGGGCCGATTTCCCGGCGCACCCAGTTGACCAGATCCTTGCGCAACGCCTCGCTCGGGGCCTCACCGCGCACCAGCGTGACGTACGCATAAATGCCCTGGCCCTTGATATCATGCGGAAACCCGACCACGGCCGATTCCGCGACCCCTTCGTGCGAATCGAGCGCCGCCTCCACCTCCGCCGTGCCCATGCGGTGGCCGGAGACATTGATCACGTCATCCACCCGGCCCGTGATCCAGTAATATCCGTCCGCGTCGCGCCGCGCGCCATCACCGGTGAAATATTTGCCGGGAAAGGTGCTGAAATAGGTCTGCTCGAACCGCGCGTGATCGCCATAGACCGTGCGCATCTGCCCGGGCCAACTGTCCAGCAGACAGAGATTTCCCTCGGTGGCATCGTCGAGAATATTCCCGTCATGATCAACCAGGGCCGGCTTGACCCCGGGCAGGGGCAGGGTTGCGCTGCCGGGCTTGGTGGCCACCGCGCCGGGCAGGGGCGCAATCAACATGCCGCCGGTTTCGGTCTGCCACCAGGTATCGACGATCGCGCACTGGCCGTTACCCACCACATGGTAATACCACAGCCATGCCTCGGGGTTTATCGGCTCACCCACGCTGCCCAATATGCGCAGGCTGGTGCGGCGGCTGCGTTGCACCGGCGCGTCACCGTCGCGCATCAGCGCGCGCAGCGCGGTCGGCGCGGTGTAGAAGATATTGACGTTATATTTGTCCACCACCTGCCAGAACCGCCCGCTATCCGGGTAGCTCGGCACGCCCTCGAACATCAGCGTGGTCGCGCCGTTCGCCAGCGGGCCATAGACGATATAGGTGTGGCCGGTGACCCAGCCGACATCGGCGGTGCACCAGAACACCTCGCCGGGCTTGTAGTCGAACACGTATTCGTGGGTGAAGCTGGCCCAGACCAGATAGCCGCCGGTGGTGTGCAGCACGCCCTTGGGCTTTCCCGTGCTGCCCGACGTATACAAAATGAAAAGCGGGTCCTCGGCGTTCATTTCGGCGGGCGGGCAATCGGGGCTTGCCGCCTCCAGCAATGGCTCAAGCTTGTGGTCGCGCCCGGCCTTCATGGCCACGTGCCCGCCGGTTACCCGTGCCACCAACACGGTCTTCACGCTGGGGCACTTGGCCAGGGCCGCGTCCACATTGGCCTTGAGCGGCACGCGCTTGCCGGCGCGCCGGCCTTCATCGGCGGTGATGACCAGGGTCGATCCGCAATCCTCGATCCGGTTCGCGAGGCTGTCGGGCGAGAAGCCGCCGAACACCACCGAATGAATGGCGCCGATGCGCGCGCAGGCCAGCATGGCCGCCGCCGCCTCGATCACCATCGGCATATAGATCGTCACCACATCGCCGCGCTTGACGCCATGTGCCTTCAGCACATTCGCCATCCGGCAGACCATGCCGTGCAGGTCACGATAGGTGATGCTGCGTTGCGTGCCGGGCTCATCGCCTTCCCAGATGATCGCCACCCGCTCGCCATGCCGGGCGAGGTGCCGGTCGAGGCAGTTTGCCGCCGCGTTCAGCGTGCCATCCTCGAACCATTTGATGCTGACCGGCCGGTCGAAGCTCGTGTTCTTGATGATGCTCGGCATGCGCATCCAGTCGAGCCGGCGGCATTCCTCGGCCCAGAACGCGTCCGGGTTGCGCGCCGCGTGCGCGCACATCAACCGATAGCGTTCCTGGTTCACATGGGCCTGATCGGCCAGGGCAGGCTTGACATGGAACAGCCCCGGATCGGCGGTCATTGGCGTGTTCTCCCCAGCATCCATAGATTTTGCCCGACATTAAGCCGGCGACCTGGCTTGGCCAGCGTCATGGCCGCCATCATGTCGCAGTTCGGTTGCATCGTCATCCGACTTTACCGCGGGTGACGGTCAAGGGCAGGGTAGCACCCATGCCGCCGGCCCCGCCATGAGCCCGACCACGCTGTTCATCCGCCGCCCGGTCGGCACGCTGCTGTTGCTGGCCGGCCTGGTCGGCGCCGGCATCATCGCCTTTTTCAAGCTGCCGGTGGCCCCCCTGCCCTCGATCGACATTCCGGTCATTCTGGTCTCGGCCTCCATGCCCGGTGCCAGCCCGGAAACCATGGCAACCACCGTCGCCACCCCGCTGGAACGCCAGCTTGGCCATATCGCCGATGTCAGCGCGATCGAGTCCGAGAATGATACCGGCACCTCGTCCATCATTCTCGAGTTCGGGCTCGACCGGAACATCGACGGCGCGGCGCGTGACGTGCAGGCCGGCATCAACGCCGCCCGCGCCGACCTGCCGACCGCGCTCAAGGCCAACCCCACCTATCGCAAATTCAATCCGGCCGGCTTTCCCATCCTGATGGTCTCGCTGGCCTCGAACACGCTCACGCCCGGGCAGCTTTATGACATCGGCAACAGCGTGGTGGCACAGCGATTGTCCCAGGTCGCGGGCGTCGGCAATGTCGATATCGTCGGCAGTTCGCTGCCGGCGGTGCGGGTCGATATCGACCCCGACCGGCTGTTCGCTTACGGCATCGGGCTCGAGGATGTGCGCGCGGCGCTTGCCTCGGCCAATGCCGACAGCCCGAAGGGAGCGATCGAGCAGAACGGCACCCATTTCCAGCTTTACGCCAACGACCAGGCCATTCGCGCCGCCGATTATCGGGGCTTGATCGTGGCGTATCGGCATGGGGCCGCGGTGCGTTTGTCGGACATCGCCGATGTCGAGGATTCCGTCTCCGACATGCGGGCGGTCGCGCTCGTCAATGGCAAGCCCGCCGTGTTGCTGCTGGTTTATCGGGAGCCCAGCGCCAACGTGGTGCAGACCGTTGCCCGCGTGCGCGCCGTGCTGCCGCAACTGCAAGCCGCCCTGCCGGGCAATGTGCAGATGATCGCCGGCAACGACCAAAGCCAGACCATCCGCGCCGCCCTGACCGATACCGAGCTTACGCTCGGCATTTCGGTGTTGCTGGTGGTGGGCGTGGTGTTTGCCTTTCTGGGCCGCGCCCGCACCGCGCTCATTCCGACCGTCGCGGTGCCGGTCAGCCTGATCGGCACGTTCGGCGCCATGTATCTGCTCGGCTATACGCTCGACAATCTTTCACTGATGTCGCTCACCATCGCCACCGGCTTTGTCGTCGATGACGCGATCGTGGTGCTGGAAAACATCGCCCGCCACCTCGAGGCCGGGCAGCCGCGCCTGCAGGCCGTGACCGAGGGCGTGGCCGAGGTTGCCTTCACCGTGATCTCGATCAGCCTGTCGCTGGTCGCGGTGTTCCTGCCCATTCTGCTGCTTGGCGGCATCGCCGGCCGCCTGTTCCGCGAATTCGCGGTCGTGCTGGTGCTTGCCATCGTCATTTCCATGGTGCTGTCGCTGACCGCGACCCCGGTCATGTGTTCCTTATTGCTCGAGGACCGCGTGCCGGATGCCGCCAATTCCCGGCTGGCACGGGCTTTCCGCCGCGGCTTCGATGCGGCCCAGGGGTTCTATGCCAGCAGCCTGGCCACGGCGCTGCGCCATCGCCGGCTGGTGCTCGCCTCGGTTTTCCTCACCATCATTCTCAATGTCGTGTTGTTCACCCTGGTGCCCAAGGGTTTTTTCCCCTTGCAGGATACCAACGTGCTGCGTGGCCGGGTCGGGCTCGATGATACCGCGAGCTTCGACGACGCGCGTGCCAAGCTTGCCATCATCGAGAAGATCATCATGGCTGATCCGGCCGTGGTCTCCGTGCAGGGCTTCAATGGCGGCCGCTTCGGCGGCAATTCCATGACGCTGTTCGTCACCCTCAAGCCCAAGGGCCACCGCGCGCCGGACCCGGTCATTCTGGCGCGGCTGCGGCCAAAGCTCGCGCGTGTCGCCGGCACCAACACCGCGCTGCAGGCCCAACAGGATTTGATGGCCGGCGGCGGTCGCGCCTCGGGTGGGGAATTTCAATACACGCTGCAGGCCGATACCCAGGCCGAGCTCGATGAGTGGGTGCCCCGCCTGGTGGCGCGGCTGAAGCAGGACCCGGCCCTGGTCGATGTGCAGACCGACAACGAAACCGGTGGCCTGACCGCCGAGGTCAGCATCAACCGCGACACCGCCGCCCGCCTGCACGTAACGCCCGCCACCATCGACAACACGCTGTATGACGCATTCGGCCAACGCCAGGTCTCGGTCATTTTCCAGGCGCTGAACCAGTATGGCGTCATCATGGAACTGGCGCCGAAATACCTGACCAATCTCGCCAGCCTGAAGCGGCTCTATATCAGCACGCTGGGGCAGGCCGCCGCCGGCACGGCCCTGACCAACCTGCCCGCCGGCACGGTAACCCTGCCCGGGCAGGCCAGCGGCACTGGCGGGCAGAATGCCGCCCGCAATACCGAGACCAACGCCATTGCCTTCGCCAATTCGGCCAACGCCCCGGCGGGGGCCGCTGTTTCCACCGCGGCGGAAACCATGGTGCCGCTCGCGTCCCTCGCCAGCGTCTCACTCGGTGCCATGCCGTCCAGCGTCAATCACGTCGGCGGTTTCGTCGCCACCACCATCAGCTTCAATCTGGCGCCGGGCCACGGCTTCGCGCAGGCGCGCGACGCGATAGACCGCGCCGCCCGCGCCATTCTGCTGCCGGATTATGTGCACCGGGATTTCTCCGGCAACGCGCATGAACTCGCCTCCACGCTTAGCAACGAGCTGGTGCTGATATTCGCCGCCCTCGGCGCCGTCTATGTGGTGCTTGGTATTCTTTATGAAAGCTATATCCATCCGCTGACCATCTTATCCACCCTGCCCTCGGCCGGCGTCGGCATCTCGCTCGCGCTGCTGATAACCCGCAGCGAATTCACCATCATTGCCATGATCGCGGTTTTTCTGCTGATCGGCATCGTCAAGAAAAACGCGATCTTGATGATCGATTTCGCCCTGGAACAGGAACGCGACCACGGGCTCGATCCGTCAGACGCCATTTATCGCGCCTGCCTGATCCGTTTTCGTCCCATCGTCATGACCACGGCCGCCGCCATTCTCGCCGCCCTGCCGCTGCTGCTCAACCGCGGCAACGGCGCCGAACTGCGCCAACCGCTCGGCCTTGCCATCGTCGGCGGCCTCGCGGTCAGCCAGGTCTTGACGCTGTA
>DAIDIQ010000286.1 GCA_027459285.1 Acetobacteraceae bacterium | reverse complement strand
TACAGCGTGCCCGGCGCGCCGACCCCGGGCCAGACCAGCATCGACCTGACGATGGAAACGACGTCGAACACCGCGCTCGCCACCACGGTGCCGCAAGGCCTCAGCGCCCAGCTCATGCAGGTGACGCCGGCCACGCAATGAGGCGATGAGCGGGCAGTGTCCGGGGCTGGAAAAGAAAGTCCGGCGCTGGAAGTTTTTTGTGAGGCGCGCCTGCCGGCGCGCAGTCCGGCACCGGCCCGCACCCCCTGCCCTGCCACCCACGAGCGTACACTGCCATGGGTGGCAGGGCAGGGGGTGCGGGCCGGTGCCGGACTTCACGCAAAGCACGCGGGCCGGTGCCGGACTGCGCGCCGGAAGGCGCGCCTCACCAACACTCCCGGTTCCGGACTGCGCGCTGGGCAGGCGCGCCTCACAAAGCTTCCGGGGCTGGACTTGAAACTGAGGCGCAGCCGATGAACGCGTCAGCCTGAGCCGGAAACAGGGTCAGGCCGGCGTGATCGCGGTCTTGAGGTCAGCCGCGGCTGGCGACGCGGATGGGGGCGCAGCCGCGGCCGGCCCGGGTGCAGGCGGTGCGGGCGGCCTGGTGGCTCAGGCCCGTGAGTTCGGCGCGCCAGAGGTGATGGCCGTGATGGCTGATTTCGGCCAGCAGGGGGGTGCCGCCGAGGCGGGTGCTGGCATGTTCGGCGACATGGCGGGCGGTGCGGGGCGAAGAGAAGGTGCCGAGGCGCACCTGCCAGTCATGCGCATGGGCGTAGGCGACCTTGAGGTGATGGTGGGGCAGGGTTGCCGCCTCGGCCCGGGGGATGAGCAGGTTGGCGACCAGGGTGCGGTGCGCGGGGCGGGCCTCGGCATTGGCCATCATGACGCCTGGCGCGCCTTCGGTGGTGAAGCCGCCATTCAGCAGGCCGGCCATTTCCTGGTCACGCACCTGGTTGCTGGGGGCGCCGAGCACGACGCCGATCAGGCGGACATTGCCGTGCACCGCGCTGGTGACGAGGTTGTGGCCGGCCTCATGGGTGTAGCCGGTCTTCATGCCGTCGGCGCCGGGATAGTCGATCAGCATGCGGTCATGGTTGGGGATCAGCCGGCCGTCATAGACGAAGCTGGGCACGCTGAAATAGGCGTAATCCTGGGGGAAATCATGGATCAGGTGACGGGCGAGGATGGCCATGTCACGCGCGGTGGTGACTTCCTGCGGGTCGGGCAGGCCGGAGGCGTTGCGGAAGACGGTGTTGTTCATGCCGAGCGCGTGGGCGCGCAGGGTCATCATGGTGGCGAAGCGGGGTTCGCTGCCGCCGAGGAATTCGCCGAGGGCGGCGGCGGCATCATTGGCGGATTTGGTGACCAGGGAGAGGATGGCCTGACGCACCGTGAGGCGGCAGCCGGGCACGAGGCCGAGCTTGGAGGGTTCCATCGAGGCGGCGTGGGCGGAGACCGGGACCAGCTGGTCGAGCGTGATGCGATGGTCGCGCAGCGCCTCGAACGTAAGGTAGAGCGTCATCAGCTTGGTGAGGCTGGCCGGGTAGCGCAGGGCATCGGCCTGGTCGGCCGAGAGGACCTGGCCGCTGGCGGCATCGACCACGATGTAGCTTTGGTTGGTCAGGGAGACGGGGCGGAGTGCCGCGTGATGATGAAGGATGCGCCGATGATGATGGTGGCGCGTGACGGCCTGGTGATGGGCGAAGGCCGGGCTGCTGGCGGCGGTGCCGAGCAGGGCGACGCAGAGGGCCAGCGATAGCCGGGATGGTGACCGGAAGAGCGAAAACAGGGTCATGAGCAGGCCGCGTGTGGATGTTTGCCGGACTGTAACCTGGGGTTAAGCCGAGGTCCAGCGTTTTGACATTAAAATGAGTGCGTTTGAAAGGGGTTAACGCGCGATGTTGGCAGCGGGGTGAAGAACGCCGCGGCGCCGGATTGGCTGGCCGGCGACCCGCGCGGGGACAATGGTGCAGTGCACAATAAACCTTGACGCCGCCGGGCGGTTGGCGGTAGAAGCATCATGCTGCATTGCAGCGAACTGAACTGTCTGGGTCGGCTGGATGGCCGTTTTGCATCTCATGTCGAGCCGCAGATCGTGCGAGCACATGTGAGTGAGAACAGTGGGCAAGACCCCAGCAAAGGTGACGAAAATGGTTGACACGATGACAAGCAATACCGCCGCGACCGTGGGTAAGCTGCAGGCGGGCATGAAGGAAGCGGCCGAGACCAGTGTGAAGCAGACGACCGCCGCGTTCAATGCCGGCATGGCGGAGGCGACCACGAATTTCGAGAAGGGCCAGGCGCAGCTGAAGGAGAGTGTCGAGAAGGCGATGAAGAAGGCCGAGGAGATGGCCAGCTTCAACCACGGCACGGTGGAGGCGATGATGAAGTCCGGCCAGATCTGGGCGACCGGCATGCAGGACATCAGCAAGCAACTGATGGCGACGGCGCAGACGCAGATGGATGAGACGGTGGCGACGTTCAAGGCGCTGGCCGGGCTGCGCTCGTTCAAGGACGTGCTGGACGTGCAGGCGAGCTTCACCCGCTCGGCGATGGAAAAGACGATGACCGAGACGGGCAAGCTGACCGATGCCAGCCTGAAACTGGCCGAGCAGGTGATGGCGCCGCTGACGGCGCGGGTGAGCCTGGCGGTCGAGACGCTGACGAAGGCGAACTGAGGGACGAAGGCGAACCGAGGGACGAAGACGAACCGAAGCGGGGCCGGATTGGGGGATGACCCGATCCCGGCCGGTTTCTGGAGCGGCATGAACCCGGGCGGCGACGCCCGGGTTTTTTGCCATCGGCCGCCTGGCGTGCCATGCGCGGGATGCCGGTGCCGCCGCTGATTCGCGGGTCTTTCATCGGCAATCGCGCATCCGATATCATGCGCGGGTCGGGTGGGAACGCGCGCGAAACGGTCATGCCTTGCCGGGCCGCTTGCATGGCTGAGCCGGGGTCGGGCGACGGCCAGGATGTGCGACAGGCCAGGATGTGCGACAGCGATATGTGGTGTGCGAGCGGCGATGAGTTTTGGATCATGAACAGCACGGCGCCGCGAAACGCGGACAAGCGCGACAACGACAAGCGCGAGGACGAGTCGCCGACCACCGGCGTCGTGGTCAAGACGCGCCCGGCGACCAAGAAGCCGGCGATGTACAAGGTGTTGATGCTGAACGACGACTATACGCCGATGGAATTCGTGGTGCATGTGCTGGAACGGTTCTTCCAGAAGACCCGCGATGAGGCGACGCGCATCATGCTGCATGTGCACAGGCGCGGCGTCGGGGTGTGCGGCGTGTACACCTATGAGGTGGCCGAGACCAAGGTGACCCAGGTGATGGACCTGGCGCGGCAGAACCAGCACCCGCTGCAATGCACGATTGAGAAAGACTGATTGCTGCGCGCGTGAACGGTTAAGCCTGGCCGGCGCCGGGCTCGATGAGCCGCGGCGCGGCGCGCTGGCGAGACAGCAAACACCGCTCAACACAAAAAAAACCGGTTGACGGCAAGTTTGGTTTTGCGTGCGCCGGTCGAGTGAGGGACACTCCGCTTTGCGAGACCGCGTCGGCACACCACATGGGATGCTGGCCGCACGGGGTGATGGCCGATGAGGGGTTATGGCCGATGCGTTGACGGCCGATGCGTTGATGGCTGAACCGGCGAGGGCAGTGACGCATCGCCAGGAGAGAACGCCACCCGCGCTGCGGGGCGGCGGGACGGCGGGACGGGTTCCGGCCACCCATGACCGGCACACCCAAGGGAGTGGAGCGAGAGCCGATGTTGTCACGTAACCTGGAGCAGACGCTGAACCGGGCCCTTTCATTGGCCTCCGAGCGGCGGCACGAATACGCGACCCTGGAACATTTGCTGCTGGGATTGGTGGATGACACCGACGCCGCGACGGTGCTGCGCGCCTGCGGCGTGGACCTCGACAAATTGCGCACCGACCTGACCGAGTTTCTCGACAAGGATCTGCATGGCCTGGCGTCGGAACGGCCGGCCGATCCGAAGCCGACCGCCGGGTTTCAGCGTGTGGTGCAGCGCGCCGCCATTCATGTGCAATCCTCCGGGCGGGACGAGGTGACCGGCGCCAATGTGCTGGTGGCGCTGTTTTCCGAGCGGGAAAGCCATGCCGTGTATTTTTTGCAGTTGCAGGACATGACGCGGCTGGACGCGGTGAATTTCATCAGCCACGGCATCGCCAAGGCGCCCGGGCGGAGCGCGAGCCGGGGCGCGGCGGGCGCGCCGTCAAGCAGTGGCGAGGCGGGCGAGACCGAACGCGAGGAAAAAACCGGTCGGCGGCAGCAGGATGCGCTGTCGACCTATTGCATCAACCTGAACAAGAAGGCGCAGTCCGGCAAGATCGACCCGCTGATCGGGCGGGAGTTGGAGATCGAGCGGACGATTCAGATTTTGTGCCGGCGGACCAAGAACAACCCGCTTTATGTGGGCGACCCGGGCGTGGGCAAGACCGCGATCGCGGAGGGACTGGCCAAGCGCATCGTGGAAGGCGATGTGCCGGAAGTGCTGCTGAAATCGACCATCTACGCGTTGGATATGGGCAGTCTGCTGGCCGGAACGCGCTATCGCGGCGATTTCGAGGAGCGGCTGAAGGCGGTCGTCTCGGAGATCGAGGGGCAGCCGGGGTCGATTTTGTTCATCGACGAGATTCATACCGTGATCGGCGCGGGCGCGACCTCGGGCGGGGCGATGGATGCGTCGAACCTGCTGAAGCCGGCGCTTGCCTCGGGCACGCTGCGCTGCATCGGCAGCACCACCTATAAGGAATTCCGCAACTATTTCGAGAAGGACCGGGCGCTGGTGCGGCGGTTCCAGAAGATCGACGTGGCGGAGCCGACGGTTGAGGATTCGGTGAAGATTCTGCGCGGCCTGAAGACCAACTACGAGACGCATCACAAGGTTGAGTATACCGACGAGGCGATACGTGGCGCGGTGGAGCTGGCGGCGAAATACATCAATGACCGCAAGCTGCCGGACAAGGCGATCGATGTGATCGACGAGGTTGGCGCCTCGCGCATGCTGGTGCCGGAAGCCGAGCGCAGGCGCGTGGTGACGCTGCGCGATGTGGAGGAGATTGTCGCCAAGATCGCGCGCATTCCGGCGAAATCGGTCTCGGCCGATGACAAGGAGACGCTGAAGAACCTGGAGCGCGACCTGAAGGCGATGGTGTTCGGCCAGGACCGCGCGATCGAGGCGCTGGCGGCCGCGATCAAGCTGTCTCGGGCGGGGTTGCGCGAGCCGGAGAAGCCGATCGGGAATTATCTGTTCAGCGGCCCGACCGGGGTGGGCAAGACCGAGGTCGCGAAGCAGTTGGCGAGCACGCTCGGGATCGAGCTGATCCGCTTCGACATGAGCGAATACATGGAGCGGCACAGTGTCTCGCGCCTGATCGGCGCGCCGCCCGGCTATGTCGGGTTCGATCAGGGCGGCATGCTGACGGATGCGATCGATCAGCACCCGCATTCCGTGCTGCTGCTGGACGAGATCGAGAAGGCGCACCCGGACCTGTTCAATATTCTGTTGCAGGTGATGGACCATGGGAAGCTGACCGACCATAACGGCAAGACGGTCGATTTCCGCAACGTCATCCTGATCATGACCACCAATGCCGGCGCGGCCGACATGGCGCGATCGGCGATCGGGTTCGAGCGCGACGTGCGGGTGGGCGAGGATGAGGACGCGATCAAGCGCATGTTCACGCCCGAGTTCCGCAACCGGCTGGACGCGGTGATCGGCTTCGCCGGGCTCACACCTGAGATCGTGGCGCGGGTGGTGGACAAGTTCGTGTTCCAGCTTGAGGCGCAACTGGCCGACCGCAACGTGACGATCGAGCTGTCCTCGGGCGCGCGGGAATGGCTGGCCGAGCGCGGCTATGACCGGCTGTATGGCGCGCGGCCGCTGGCGCGGGTCATTCAGGAATATATCAAGAAGCCGCTGGCCGAGGAATTGCTGTTCGGCCGGCTGGTGCATGGCGGCGCGGTGACGGTGGCCCTGAAGGAAGGGCGGCTGGAGTTCGACATTGTCGCGAACCCGCCGCCGGCGGAGCCACAGGCGGAAGGCAAGACACCGGAAACCGTGGGCGGATGACGGGCGTCGGAGACGGCGG
>DAIDIQ010000279.1 GCA_027459285.1 Acetobacteraceae bacterium | reverse complement strand
TGTTTTCAGAACCCCGACCGACATTTTTCCGGACATCAAGATACCGGTGGTGGCCGTGGTCTGGTCGTATAACGGCCTGTCGCCCGAGGATATGTCCGGGCGGGTGGTGTATTATTTCGAGCGCGCGCTGACGGTGACGGTCTCAAATATTCAACATATCGAGAGCCAGTCTCTCTACGGGCGTGGCATCGTCAAGATATTCTTTCAGCCAGGCACGAACATCGCCGCCGCGCAGGCGCAGGTTGCCTCCATCTCGCAGACGGTATTGAAGCAGATGCCGAAAGGCATCACCCCGCCCGAAGTGCTGGTCTATAACGCGTCATCGGTGCCGGTGCTGGATTTGCAGGTCTCGGCCAAGGGCATGACCGCGTCACAGGTCTATGACATGGCGTCGAACCTGATCCGCCCGGCCCTGGTCGCGGTGCCGGGCACGACGATTCCGACCCCGTATGGTGGTTCGTCGCTTTATGTGGAGATCGACCTCGATCAGTCGAAATTGTTGGCGCATGGCTTGTCGGCGGCCGATGTGGGCAAGGCGCTGGCGCAGCAGAACGTGGTGCTGCCGGCGGGTGACCAGAAGATCGGGCCGTTCGATTTCATGGTGAAAACCAATTCGACCCCCACCGCGGTGCAGGCCTTCAATAACATGCCGATCAAGACGGTCGGCAACACGACCGTCTTTCTGCGTGACGTGGCCTATGTGCATCGCGGCGGGCCGCCGGAAATCAACGCGGTGCTGGTGCATGGCAAGCAGTCCGTGCTGATCGAGGTGCTGAAAAGCGGTGACGCCTCCACGCTCGCGGTGGTGGCCGGCATCAAGAAGGCGCTGCCCGGCCTGCAGCGTATTCTTCCGCCCGGGGTAACCATCAAGCCGATCAGTGACGCCTCGGGTTTCGTGCGCGATTCGGTCGAGGACGTGGTGCAGGAAATGGTCACCGCGGCGATTCTGACCGGGCTGACGGTGCTGATATTCCTGGGCAACTGGCGGGCCACGCTGATCGTCGCGGCGTCGATTCCGCTGTCCATTCTGTGCGCCATATTGTGCCTGTCCTGGCTGGGCCAGACCATCAATGTCATGACGCTGGGCGGCCTCGCGCTCGCGGTGGGGATATTGGTCGATCAGGCCATTGTCATGATCGAGAATATAGACCGGCATCTGGAAACCGGCGAGGAGGCGTTCGAGGACGCCATCATCAACGCGGCCAACCAGATACTGGTGCCGACCCTGGTGGCGACGCTGTGCATCGTCATCGTCTGGCTGCCCTTGTTCCAGCTTTCCGGCATCGCCGGCTATCTGTTCCTGCCGCTGGCCGAGGCGATCGTGTTCGCGATCATCGCCTCGTTCATTCTGTCGCGCACGCTGGTGCCGACCATGGCGTATTTTCTGCTGCGCCATCATGCGACGCATGCGGCAGGAGACGCGGCGACCGGCTTCGCCCGTTTCCAGCAGGGTTTCGACCGGCGATATAACCGCTTTCGGATGCGCTATCGCGAGACGCTGACGGGGGCGATGCGGAACAGGGGCCGGTTCATCACGTTGTTCAGTGTCGGTTGCTTCGCGTCACTGCTGCTGGTCGGGTTCCTGGGGCGTAATTTCTTTCCCTCGATCAAATCCGGCGAGATCGACATGCACATGCGCGCGCCGATCGGCACCAGGCTCGAGGACGCGTCGAAAATCGCGACCCTGGTCAACCATCAGATCCGCCGCCTGCTGCCCGGCCAGGTTTCCGGCCTGGTGGATAATTGCGGTCTGCCGGTAAGCGGCACCAACGAGGCCTACAGCTCGACCGGCACCATCGGCCCGCAGGATTGCGACATCACCATCAGTCTGAAGAACGATGTCTCGCCGGTCGACGCCTATCGCGCGACGCTGCGCCAGCATCTGCCGAGCCTGTTCCCCGGCACGCGCTTCACCTTTCTGCCCGGCGACATCACGGCGAAGATCCTGAATTTCGGCCGCCCGGCGCCGATCGATGTGCAGATCAGCGGCCGTCGCCAGGAGGCGAATTACGATTACGCACAGCAGATCGCGGCGCGCATGCGCACCATTCCGGGTATTGCCGATGTGAACATCCAGCAGGCCTTCAATGAGCCGACGCTGCTGGTTTCCTCGTCGCGCGCCTTTGCGTCGGGCACGGGATTGACCGAGGCGGATGTGGCGAAAAATGCGCTGGCGACACTGTCCGGCAGCGGCCAGACGGCACCCACCTATTGGCTGGACGTGTCCAGCGGGGTTTCGCATCTGGTGAACGTGCAGACGCCGCAATATCAGTTGGCGACGATCAACGCGCTACGGTCCGTGCCGATCGATCAGGGTAATGGCGACCCGTCCGGTCATGGCGTGGAATTGCTGGGCGCGTTGAGCCGGATTTCCCAGGTGGGCACGCCGCTGCTGGTGTCGCACTATAATATTCTGCCGGCGGTGGATGTGTATGCCAGCACCGCGGGCCGGGACCTGGGTGCCGTGAACGACGCGGTGGCGCGCGTGGTGCGGCAAATGGCACCCAACGCGCCGCACGGCGCCACCGTATCACTGCACGGCCAGGCGGAAACCATGGTCAGCGCCTATGCGCAGTTGCTGGGCGGCCTCGCCATGGCGGTCGTGCTGGTTTATCTGGTGCTGGTGGTGAATTTCGAATCCTGGCTCGACCCGTTCATCATCATCACGGCGTTGCCGGCGGCGCTGGCCGGCATTGTCTGGATTTTGTTCCTGACCAAGACCACGCTGTCGGTGCCGGCGCTGACCGGGGCCATCATGTGCATGGGCACGGCGACGGCGAATTCCATTCTGGTGGTGGCTTTCGCGCGGGACCAGTTGCGGGTGCATGGGGACCCGGTGCGGGCCGCGATCGATGCCGGGTATGAACGTATCCGGCCGGTGATGATGACGGCGCTGGCGATGATCGTGGGCATGATTCCGATGTCGTTCAGCAACACCGAGAACGCGCCGCTGGGCCAGGCGGTGATCGGCGGGCTGTTGTTCGCGACGTTTTCCACGCTGCTGTTCGTGCCGTGCGTGTTCGCGCTTTTACACCGCCATGATGGCCGGCGGGAGGTGACGTCATGAGTGAGACGATGGAATTGCCCGCCCAGGAGAAGAACCGGACGCGTCAACAGGGTGGCGGCGCCTGGCGCTGGCTGTTGGCGCTGCTGGGGGTGGCGCTGCTGATCGGCTGGGGCATTTACAGCCGCGGGGCGCATGTGGCGGCGCTGCGGCGGACCGCCGCGCAATCCGCGATAACCCCGGTGCAGGTCATTCATCCGGTGCCTGCCCCGGCCAGCCGGCCCCTGACGCTGCCGGGCACCGTGCATGCCTGGTACTCGGCGCCGATTTATGCGCAGGTTTCCGGCTATGTGACGCATTGGTATAAGGATTACGGCGACACCGTGAAAGCGGGCGCGTTGCTGGCGACCATCGATGCGCCGGAGCTTGACGCGAAATATGCCGCCGCCAAGGCCGACCTGGCGGTGGCGGAGGCCAAATTGCGCCTGTCGCAGGTGACGGCGCGCCGCTATCGGGCGCTGGCCGGCACCCAGGCGGTTTCGCAGCAGCAGGTGGATGTGCAATCGGCTGACGCCGAGGAACAGGCGGCGGAGGTGGCGGCGGCGCAGCACCGCGTGGCACGCTATCAGGCGCTGGAGGCGTTCAAGCGCGTGGTGGCACCGTTCGACGGGGTGGTGACGGCGCGCAATACCGATGTGGGCGATTATGTGAACGCCAACGGCGGCGCCGCCGGCGCGGCCGGCAATTCCAGCGAGTTGTTCAGTGTTGCCGACGTGCACGAGATGCGGATTTTCGTGTCCGTGCCTCAGGATTATGCCGCCATTTTGAAGCCGGGGCTGACGGCGAGCATCTCCCTGCCGCAATATCCGGGCAAGCGGTTCACGGCACGCTTCGATACCTCGGCCAAGGCGTTCAACCCGCAAACGCGCACGGTGCAAACCGAATTGCTGGTGCCCAACCCGGACGGCAAAATCTGGCCCGGCGGCTATACCGAGGTGCATTTCGTGGTGCCGGCCAACCCCAAATTGCTGATGGTGCCGGAACAGGCGCTGCTGTTCCGCTCGCACGGCATGCAGGTGGCGGTGGTCAACCCTGATGACACCATCACGCTGCGCAACGTGACACTCGGGCTTAATCTTGGCCGCAATGTGCAGATTCTCGCAGGTCTCAGCCGCGACTCCCTGATCGTGGATGATCCGTCGGCCGGCTTGCTGAATGGTCAGAAAATTCGCCCCGTGCTGGGCGTGCCGGGGGTTCAGCCGCCCGAGGAATTCCGGCCGCGCCCGACCAACCCGAAACTGAGCCCGGCCCAGCAACTGAAGGTGGAAGCGGCCAAGGGCGGCGGCGAGTGAGCAGAATGCGGCGGCGGGGCCTGGCGCTGGCGGCGCTGCTGGGCCTGGGAGGGTGCGACCTGGCGCCGGTTTATCACGCGCCGGCGCCGGTTTTGCCCGCCAGCTATCACGGCAGCTTTCCGTTCACGTCGGCAACCCCGGCGGATGCCATGCCGCGTGGCGCGTGGTGGACGGTGTTTCATGACCCGACGTTGAACCGGCTGGAGGCCAGCCTGGACCTTGCCAACCCGACGCTGCGGGCGGCGAGGGAAGCCTATACCCAGGCGCGCGACGATGTGGCGGAGGCCCGGGCCGGGCTGTTTCCGCAACTGGGCGGCGGGCTTGGTTTTTCGGACAACAAGCAGTCCGTGCAGCGCCTGTTTCGCGGCAACAGGCGCACGCCGAATATCGAGGCTGCCAACACCCTCGGCGCCAGCATGACGTGGGAGCCGGATTTCTGGGACCGGATTCGCAACGAGACCCGCGCGGCGAAGGCCAATGCGCAGGCCGCGGCGGCCGATCTGGCTACCGCCAGGCTGGCGCTGGAGGCGGATTTGGCCAATGATTATATGGCCTTGCGCGGGCTGGATGCCGAGTTGGACGTGTTGCGGCCGACCATCGGCTATTATCGGTCGGCGGTGCAGATAACCAGCATGCGGCTGCACGACAAAATCGCCGCCGGCATGGATGTGGAGCGCGCCCGCAACCAGTTGGCGACCGCGCAGGCACAGCTCACGGACGCGCGGGCCAGCCGGGTGCTGCTGGTGGACGCGATAGCGGCACTGGCCGGGCAGGTTCCCGGCACGTTGCGGCTGGCACCGGCCGCCGATATCGCCGGTGCCGGCGCCGCGCCGCATTTTGCCGTGGGCGAGGTGCCCGAGATTCCGGCCTCGGTGCCATCGGCGTTGCTGCAACGCCGGCCGGATATTGCCGCGGCGGAGCGGCGCATGGCGGCCGCGAATGCCGAGATCGGCGTGGCCCGGGCGGCGTTCTATCCCAACATCACGCTGAGCGGCGCCGGCGGCTTCGAGAGCAATGGCATCGACTTGCTGTCGTTGCCGAACAGCCTGTGGGCCGTGGGGGCCTCGGCGGTGATGCCGCTATTCGAGGGGGGGCTGCGCCGGGCCGAGCTTCAGCGCAACTGGTCGGTGCTGGCGGAGACCGCCGATGCCTATCGCGCGACCGTGCTGGGGGCCATGCAGCAGGTGGAGGACGGGCTGGCGCTGGCGCGGGATTTGCGCGCCGAGGCCGCAGAGGAGCAGCAGGCGGTGCACTCGGCCCTGCAGGTGCAGAGCATGAGCCTGTCGCTGTATACCGGCGGGCTGACCGATTATTTGAACGTGACGGTGGCGCAGGTGGCGGCCCTTTCGGCCGAATTGCAGGCGATATCGGTGCATACGCGGCGCATGCAGAACGCGGTCGATCTGATCCGCGCGCTTGGCGGCGGCTGGAGCGTTCGCGACTTGCCGACACCGAGCCAGGTGGTGCCGTTCAACCCGCTGAACCCGCTGGCGGGGGGGAGGCGTATGGCGGGCGGCGATGCCGCCGTGCCGGGGCACGATTCGGGAACGCATTGACCCCGGCGCGCGGTCAGGCGGGCGGATGAGACGTTGCCGCGGTGCAACAGACGGCGCGCGGCCATAGCTTGTCATGTAACTGTCACAAACATGTCATACATCGCGGTTTAGTCAGGCGGCCGTCAACAACCCCGCAGGGCGCCCATGCCGCTTGTTCTTCGCCGTAAATCCTGGCTGCTGGCCTGCACCGGGATTATTCTGATGGCCAGTCAGACCGCTGCCTCAGCGCAGAATACCAGCGCTGAGCTGAGCAGCATCGAGAAGCAGATTCATGCCTTGCAGGCCGAGCTGCATGCCATGAAGCGCCAGTTGGCGGCGAAAAACGCCGAGATCGAGGCGACCCGGCGCCACGCCGCGACCGAGGGCGCGCTGAACACCCTGCCGGCGCAAACCACGGTTCCGACCGTGGCACCGGGCTATGCGCTGCTGCCGGGCAGCACGCCGGGCACCTATCAGATGGCCAAGGTGGAACCGCCGGCGCCCCCCTTGCCGCCCGGCACCTTCAAGCTGCGCGGTGTGACGGTGACATTGGGTGGCTTTCTGGAAACGACCGGTATTTTCCGCTCACGCAACGAGGTGGCGGACATCGCGTCCAACTTCAACACGGGTATTCCGTACGAGAATTCGCCGCTGTATCATGAGCCGGAATTCCGTATTTCGCCGCGCCAGAGCCGTATTTCCTTGAAGGCGGTGGCCGACCCCGATCCGGTGACGCAGTTGATCGGCTATTACGAGACCGATTTCATCAGCGCCGCGCCGACCGCCAATTCGGTTGAGAGCAACAGCTATAATCTGCGCATCCGGCATTTGTATGCCCAGTACAACCGGTCCGATCTCGGCCTGTATACGATGGCCGGCCAGACCTGGAGCCTGCTTACCATGTACAAAAAAGGCCTGTCCGGGGATGCGGGTGATGCCAACAGCCCGCTGGTGCCCGACGCGCAATACGTGCCGGGCTTCACCTGGGCGCGACAGGCGCAGTTCCGCGTGGTCAAGGCATGGGACAAGACCTTCTGGCTCGGCCTGTCGCTGGAAGACCCGCAGACCAGCTATTATACCGGCCCGAACGGCGCAGCCCCTGGCGCGCTCGGCAGTATCAATGTGACCAACCCGGGCGGGTCCGGTTATTATTCTGGGAATAATTATAGTTCCGAGATCGCGCCGGATGTGGTGATCAAGGCGGCGCTCGATCAGCCGATCGGGCATTTCGAGGCCTATGGTGTCGCGCGCTTCATGCGGGACCGCGTGACGCTCGATGGCTCCGGCGCCAACAACACGGTGGTCGCGGGTGGCGCCGGCGCGGATGCGCTGGTGCATGTCTGGCCGAAATACATCGATATTCAGGGCAGTTTTCTGGCCGGTGACGGCATTGGCCGTTATGGCACGTCGCAATTGCCCGACGCGACGGTGGGGCCGGACGGCAAGCCGGTGCCCCTGCCCGAGGTGCAGGCGCTGGCCGGCGTGGTCGGCCACCCGGCGGGGAATATCGACCTTTATGGCTATGTCGGCGAGGAAGCCATCACCCACCAGGCCGCGTTCGACGTGAAGGGCAAGGGCTATGGCTATGGCAGCCCGCTTTACGACAATGCGGGCTGTGGCATCCAGGGCGATGCCTCTGCCACCTGTGTTGGCAACACGGCGGCCATCTGGCAGGCGACCACCGGTTTCTGGTGGAAGGTCTATCACAGCCCGGATTTCGGCTCGTTGCAGTTCGGCGTGCAATATTCCTATACGCACCGGACCGCGCTGCAGGGCATCGGGCCGACGCCGAAGACCGACGACAACATGCTGTTCTTCAGCATGCGCCTGTTCCCCTTCCAGGATACCGCGCCGCTGGCCCCGCCGGCGACCTGACCGGAGGCAGGCGGGCGTGGTTCCGGCCGGACCGGAACCACGCCCGCCATGGTTTGCAGGGCGGA
>DAIDIQ010000247.1 GCA_027459285.1 Acetobacteraceae bacterium | reverse complement strand
CACCCGGCGTTCGCCGCCCAGCCACACGATCACCGCCCAAAGCGAATCCTCGCCCCGCGTGCCCCGGTTAAACGGTGTCACCGTGCCGCTCATGCGCCGTCGCGTCGCACCATGCCTGCCCACCCCCACCGCACCACGCCGGCCCCGCCTTGTCCAGAACACTTTATGTTGAAAGTCCGGCACCAGCCCGCACCCCCGCATGCTTGCGTGAAGTCCGGCACCAGCCCGCACCCCCGCCCGGCCACCCATGGCAGTGTACGCTCGTGGGTGGCCGGGCGGGGGTGCGGGCTGGTGCCGGACTGCGCGCCGGGCAGGCGCGCCTCACAAACACTTGCCGGTGCCGGACTTGCGTCCATCAAACCCGCCGGACCGCGCGCCGGTCAGGCGCGCCTCACAAACACTCATCCCTCCGTGCCTCTCTCCCGGCTTTTCCCCATTGGCACGGCGCGCGCCGATGTTTTATCGTCGGCTCAAGGAGTTGCGCCATGTCCATGATGCGCGCTGTCAAGCGCCGGGTTCGTGCCATCCTGCCCGCCACCCTGTTCCTGGCGCTGGCGGGCTATTTCGCCTGGCAGGCCACCACCGGCACGCTCGGCCTGCGCGCCTATGCCGCCCGCAAAACCGACCTCGCGCAGGCGCAAACCGTGCTCACCGCCGCCCTCGCCGAACAGGCCGATTGGCAGAACCGCGTCGCCGGCCTGCAACCCGACCATCTCGACCCCGACGCGCTCGACGAACGGGCACGGCAGATGCTCAACCTCTCCGCGCCCGGCGAAATCATCGTACCGCTCAAGAACAGATAACCCGCCCGGCAAGTCCCTCCGGCGAAAGCGACAGCAACGCCCGTTACATTGCCGCATCGCCAAGTATTCACGCCCCGGCCCACTATTGCCGCGCGCCCCGGCGCAGAATTTGTGCGGCGCAACAATTACCCCGTTTGTGTTGCACCGCACGCAAGCCATGGCCAACGCTGGCGCCGCGCGCGTCAGTATTGCGCGCCACGCCGGCATTGACCGCGCTGTCCGGTTGCGCCCGCCCGCGCGCCCCGATAAGGTCGTTCGCGTTCAAACAGTCTGCCCCGCTTCGGCATCGGAAGGGACCAAGCCATGGCCGCCAGCACCGAACGTAAGCCCGGCAAGCCGCCGGCAAAAGCCGCCCCTTCCGCCTCGCTCAGCCAATCGGAAATGCGTCAGGCCTTCCGCGCCATGCTGCTCATCCGCCGCTTCGAGGAGCGGGCGGGTCAGCTATACGGCATGGGGCTGATCGGCGGTTTCTGCCATCTCTATATCGGCCAGGAAGCGGTGGTCACCGGCGTGCAACTGGCGCTCGAGGATGGGGACCAGGTCATCACCTCCTATCGTGACCATGGCCACATGCTCGCCTGCGGCATGCAGCCGCGCGGCGTCATGGCCGAACTCACCGGCCGGCGCGACGGGTATTCCCGCGGCAAGGGCGGCTCCATGCACATGTTCTCGCGGGAAAAGAATTTCTTCGGCGGCCACGGCATCGTCGGCGCCCAGGTCAGCCTCGGCACCGGCATCGGCTTCGCCAATCACTATCGCGGCAACAACCGTGTCTGCGTCACCTATTTCGGTGAAGGCGCCTCCAATCAGGGCCAGGTCTACGAAAGCTTCAACCTCGCCGCCCTCATGAAGCTGCCGGTCGTCTACGTCATCGAGAATAATCGTTACGGCATGGGCACCAGCGTCGACCGTGCCTCCGCCTCGCGCAATCTCGCGCAAAATGGCGCCCCCTGGGGCATCCCCGGCGACCAGGTCGACGGTATGGACGTCGCCGCCGTGCTCGCCGCCGCCCGCCGCGCCGTCGCGCATTGCCGCGCCGGCAACGGCCCATATCTGCTCGAAATGCTCACCTACCGCTATCGCGGCCATTCCATGTCCGACCCCGCCAAATACCGCACCCGTGACGAGGTAGCCAAAATGCGCGCCGAACACGACCCCATCGACCATCTCCGCGCCGCCATGCTCGAAGCCGGCCTGACCGAGGCCGACATCAAGCCGATCGAGGACGAGGTGAAACAAATCGTGCAGGACGCCGCCGAATTCGCCCAGTCCAGCCCCGAGCCGGATCCCGCCGAACTCTGGACCGACGTGCTCGCCCCCGAACCGGCGGGGGGCTGAGCCATGGCCACCACCGATATCCTGATGCCCGCCCTCTCGCCGACCATGACCGAGGGCAAGCTCGCCAAATGGCTCAAACAGGTCGGAGACGCCGTCGCCCCCGGCGACGTCATCGCCGAAATCGAGACCGACAAGGCCACCATGGAGGTCGAGGCGGTCGACGAAGGCAAGCTCGCGGAAATTCTCGTCCCCGAAGGCACCGAGAACGTCGCCGTCAACGCCCCCATCGCCCGCCTCGCGGCCAACGGCGCCGCCACCGCCGCGCCCCAACCGCCCACCCCCCAGCCCGCCGCGCCCCAACCCGTCGCGCCCCCACCGCACGCCAACGGCACGCTGCGCCCCGCCGCCCCGCCGCCCGCGCCCCTGGCCGCGCCAGACCCCGCCTGGGGTGCCACCCGCGCCATCACCGTCCGCGTCGCATTGCGGGACGCGATGGCCGCCGAGATGGAACGCGACCCGACGGTATTCCTGATCGGTGAGGAAGTGGCGCAATATCAGGGCGCCTACAAAATCAGCGAAGGCCTGCTCGACCGGTTCGGCCCCAAGCGCGTCATCGACACGCCCATCACCGAGCATGGCTTCACCGGCCTCGCCATCGGCGCCGCCATGGCCGGCCTGCGCCCGATTCTCGAGTTCATGACCTTCAATTTCGCCATGCAGGCCATCGACCAGATCATCAATTCCGCCGCCAAGACCCGGTACATGTCCGGCGGGCAAATGGCCTGTCCCATCGTCTTTCGCGGCCCCAACGGTGCCGCCGCCCGCGTCGGCGCCCAGCACAGCCAGGATTACGCCAGCTGGTACGCGCATATTCCCGGCCTGAAAGTCGTCGCCCCCTGGTCCGCGGCCGATGCGTTCGGCCTGCTCCGCGCCGCCATCCGCGACCCCAATCCGGTCATCTTCCTCGAGAACGAAATTCTCTACGGCCACAGCTTCGACTGCCCGACCGACCCCGATTTCATCCTGCCCATCGGCCGCGCCAAAATCGAACGCCCCGGCACCCATGTCACGCTGGTCGGCTATGGCATCACCGTCGGCACCGCCATGCAGGCCGCCGACCTGCTCGCCGCGCAGGGCATCGAGGCGGAAGTGCTCAATCTGCGCACGCTCCGCCCGCTCGATCTGCCGACATTGCTCGACAGCGTGAAAAAAACCAGCCGCGTCGTCGTCGTCGAGGAAGGCTGGCCGGTCTGCGGCATCGGCGCCGAAATCATCGCCGCCGTCACCGAGGGCTGCTGGGACTGGCTCGATGCCCCGCCCGCCCGCGTGCACGGCGCCGATGTGCCGCTGCCCTATGCCGCCAATCTGGAAAAACTCGCGCTGCCACAAGCCGCCCATGTCGTCGCCGCCGTGAAGGGTCTGTTCTGATGGCCACCACCATTCTCATGCCCGCCCTCAGCCCGACCATGACCGAGGGCACGCTCGCCCGCTGGCTCAAGCAGGAAGGCGACAAAATCACCGCCGGTGACGTCATCGCCGAAATCGAAACCGACAAGGCCACCATGGAGGTCGAGGCGGTCGATGACGGCACGCTGAGCAAAATTCTCGTCCCCGAGGGCACCGCCAACGTCGCCGTCAACGCCCCCATCGCCCTGCTCGATGACGGCGCCGCCAGCGCCCCCGCGCCCGCCCCCGCCCCCGCACAGGCATCCGCCCCCGCCCCAGCAACCCCGGCACCCACCGCCGCGCCCGCCGCCGCTCCCGCGCCGCCCGCCCCGATCATCGTGCCGCCCAAGCCGGATCGTATCGTCGCCTCGCCCCTCGCCCGCCGCCTCGCCCATGCCGCCGGGCTCGATCTCGCTTCCATCACCGGCTCCGGCCCGCATGGCCGCATCGTCCGCGCCGATATCGACCGCGCCACCGCCACCGC
>DAIDIQ010000219.1 GCA_027459285.1 Acetobacteraceae bacterium | reverse complement strand
AGGTGATGAGGGTGATGAGTTCGAAGAGCAGCAGGGCCAGCGGGTCTGGCGCCCCCGTTTTGCGGGTGCGTTGGCGGACGGCGCGGAAGGCGGGGCTGTGTGCGGCGCCCGGCCCGGGAAAAGGCTGCGCTTGGGACATGGGTGGGGTTATAGGGTAGGGGCGGAAAAAAGTCAAGAACAAAAAACGAACGATGCCGTGCCAAAGGGGGCGAAAGGCGGCGTGGCCCGGCTTGATCGGGGTGCCTGATCGGGGTGCTTGATTTGGGTCAAGGACGCGGCGCCGGGATGTGTCAGGCTTGGTTGACACATATCGGGGGCGGGGCGTCGTGCGGATATTGTTCATCCATCCCAATTACCGCTCGGGCGGCGCCGAGATTGCCGGCAACTGGCCGCCATCCTGGGTTGCGTATCTGACCGGCGCGCTGAAAGCGGCCGGCTTCAGCGATGTGCAATTCGTCGATGCGATGACCGATAAGCTCGACGAGGCGCGGCTGGCCGAGATCATCGCCGCCGCCAGACCCGATGTGGTGGGGGCGACGGCGATCACGCCCTCGATCTATCAGGCGGAGGCGGTGCTGAAGCTGACACGGCAAATCTGCCCGGACGCGGTGACCGTGCTGGGCGGTATTCATGCCACCTTCATGTATCAGCAGGTGCTGGCCGAGGCGCCGTGGATCGATGTGATCGTGCGTGGCGAGGGCGAGGAGATTCTGGTCAATCTGGTGCGCGCGATCGAGGCCGGTGACTGGCGGCGGACGCGCCACGGGATCAAGGGCCTCGCGTTCACGGAGACGAGCGACGCGGGCACGCGGATCGTGGCGACCGAGGCCGCGCCGACGGTGAAGGACCTGAATGCGATAACGCCGGACTGGGATATACTGGAGTGGCGGAAATACACGTATATTCCGCTGAATACGCGGGTTGCGATACCGAACATGGCGCGCGGCTGCCCGTTCACCTGTTCGTTCTGCTCGCAATGGAAGTTCTGGCGCGACTATCGCATCCGGGACCCGGAGAAAGTGGCGGACGAAATCCAGGATCTGGTCGAGCGCCACAAGGTGGGGTTTTTCATTCTCGCGGATGAGGAGCCGACCATCAACCGCAAGAAATTCATTGCCTTTTGCGAGAGTCTGATCGCGCGGGGGCTGAATGAGAAAGTGCTGTGGGGCATCAATACACGGGTGACCGATATTCTGCGCGACGAGGCCTATCTGCCGCTGTATCGCCGCGCCGGGCTCATTCATGTCTCGCTCGGCACCGAGGCGGCGGCGCAACTGAAGCTCGACCGGTTCAACAAGGAAACCAAGGTCGCGGACAACAAGAAGGCGATCCGGCTGCTGCGCGAGGCCGGGATCGTGACCGAGGCGCAATTCATCGTCGGGCTGGAAAACGAGACCGTGGAGACGCTGGAGGAGACGTATCGGATGGCGCGGGACTGGAACCCCGACATGGCCAACTGGTCGATGTACACGCCCTGGCCGTTCACGAAACTGTTCCGGGAATTGGCCGACAAGGTGGAGGTGTTCGATTTCGCCAAGTATAATTTCGTGACCCCGATCATCCGGCCGGAGGCGATGGACCGGGGAGAATTGCTCGACCGGGTGATGCGTAATTATCGGCGATTTTATATGCGGAAGGCGTTTTTCTCGTATCCGTTCGCGGGCGAGGGCAACCGGCGACGCTATCTGTTCGGCTGCCTGCTCGCGTTTCTGCGCGCGGGCTTCAAGCGCAGCTTTTATGATCTGGGCAAGGTGGGGTATTGGGGACCGCAGACCCGCGGCAAGGTGGATTTCCACTTCGATACGTCACGCCGGCTGACGAGCGATGCCGCGAGGGACTGGCAGGCTGCCGCCGACCGCAGCCGCAAGGCCGGCGGCGACAAGCCGGAAGCGGTAACGCAGGGCGATGCGACGACCGCCGTCAAGATCTGAGGACGGGGTGGTTGGCCCGAACGCGGTCATTCAATTGCGCGCGGCGTTGTTGGCTTCGGGGCAGGGAGCGTGCCTGCCCGGGCTGTTCGGCGCGGCGGGGCACGCGGCATTCGTGACCGCGCCGCCGACCGGGCCGCTGCCGGAGGCGGATATCGGCCGCCTGTTCAACCTGGTCGCGGCACATGCGCGCGAGCCCGAGCGGATTCTGACCGAGGCCGGGCGCCGCACCGCCGAGTATCTGCTGGCACATCGGATTCCGCGCGCGATGACCGCCCTGCTGCCCCGCCTGCCGGCGCGACTTGCCGCCGCGATACTGACGCACGCCATGACGCGGCATGCCTGGACATTCGCGGGGTCGGGCCGGTTCACCGCGGAAGGGGGACGGCACCTGACCCTGAGTATCACCGCCAACCCACTGTGCCTGCACAACCGGACGGGTTGCGTGTGGCACGAGGCGGTGTTTCAGCGCCTGTTCCAGGCCCTGGTGAGCGAAAGAGCCGAGATTACCGAGATTGCCTGCACAGGCAGGGGCGCACCGGCCTGCCGGTTCGAGGTTGGTGGGGTTTGAGGGGGGGGAAGAAAAGGGAAGTTGTTCTTTTTGTGAACAAAAAGAACCAAAAAAACTTTTCTTTTAGCGCCGTGACCTGTGTCGGGCGTAACAAGGGTCAGGCGGAAGCTGGGCGCGGCATGATCGGTGTTTACCAGCCCTGTCCGGGCCAGCCGGGCATTCTAGGGTATGGCCGGCAAACGACTGACCGAAGGGACAGCCCATTAGTCGTTGTAGTCCATCAGATCAGGGCGTAGAATCGACGGCGGAGGCGCAAGGGGTTGATCGATACAGCGACGTACATCTTCAAGATCGAAGATTTCACGCCCGAAAGCATGCCGTTCGGGCGGTTGGTCGAATATTATCTCGAGATCAAGAAAATGCTTGGCGTCGCGGACAAACTTCATCTTGTCGGCGTAGTGGAGAGCAGCCACGGCAGCGCGTTCAAGATCGACAGGAATCATCAAGCTCCTCTCGACAAAAGGCTTATCGAGATCAACGAAGGTACTGCCCCAAGTGTTTCCCTGCGGGCTCGCGATACGATCGACAGGATGCTCCGAGAAGACGGAACCAGCGGGAGCTTTTATGACTCCAGGGGGATAAATGCAATTCCGTTTCCAGGGAAGAGGTCCGCCGAGGTCGCACAAATTCGAGTTCGTGGAGCAGCCAGTTTCGTCGGGGAGCTGTATCATATCGCAGGAACCAAGGACGATGTGAAAGTACGTATAAACACTGATTTATACGGGGTCGTCTTTTGTGCTACCAGCAGAGAAATTGCCAAAGAACTTCGTGACTTTTTATTTGATGAGGTAAAGGTCAGCGGTCGGGGTGTGTGGGCAAAGATCAGCACCGGAAAATGGAATATTGATGATTTCATTATTACCGATTTTGCGCCCGTGAAGAGGGAAAGCCTGAGGCAGAGCGTCGATAGACTACGGAATATGGATATTGTGTGGCCGGACGACCCCATTGGCGAGATCGAGAAAATCGAAGAACGCGATGGAATACAAAATTGATCGTGGCGTTCGACAATACATTTCTTTCCCTTGTCCTGCACCCTGAGACGAAGTCACGACCCAACCCGTCCACCGGCAAGCCGATTGAGCACTGCAAGGCGCGTGTCGAGGCGCTGGTCGATTTGCTGAGCAAACGCGGGGACACGGTCGTTATCCCCACGCCGTGCTTTTCGGAGCTGCTCTGCGTTGTTCCCGATCTTACGAAGGCTGTTGAAGCAATAAATGGATCAACGGCATTTGACCTTGCTGCATTTGACGAAAGATGTGCCATTGATCTTGCCGAGATCGTACGAAAAGCGATCTCGTCCGGAGACAAAAAGTCCGGAGTTTCCGCCCCATGGAATGAAATCAAATTCGACCGACAGATTGCGGTAATTGCAAAGGTCAATGGCGCCGACACGTTATATACGGACGACGAAAATCAAGCGCGGTTCGCGGAGCAAATTGGTTTGAAGGTTGTGCATACTTGGGACTTGGACCTTCCTCCCGGATACTCACAGACGAACATGTTTCCATGACACCCGAAGATCAAATTAGCGGCCTTCGAAGAGGACGCTTGCACTCTTGAGTGCGACGAGGACGATGCGGCGTTTGGCAAGACGTTGACGGGGGCCGTGCGGCGTAAACCGAGGAATGTGCCGGGATCGCCTAAGCCATCAGGCTTGTCCTGCCGCTTCCTTGCCTGCTTCGGTTACTTCGAAGTGGCCAATGCCGGCGGGCGTTAAACAGCCAAGCTCAAGTGCGCGCCGCGCCGAGCCCTGGGGCAGATCGCTTAAAAACAAGCTCCACCCACCCTTTTTTTCGGCCGCGACCTTGATCTGCCGGGCTAGCTCCTGATCGGCCATGCCGCCCTCCCGTCGTCTCTTCGAGCCGACTCTATCATTAGTAGATGGGTTAGGCGTGCACCATATCGCTTCTTTCTTGCTTCGGCGGGCAAAGCCCGCCTTTCACGTCCCCCGTCAGCCAATGCGTCAAGGACGACGAGCCCAGACTCCAGTGACAAGAGTTTTTTGCGCGACTTTTTTGCAAAAAAGTCGCTGCTTATCCTGACTTTCCTTGCCTGATGCGGCATAAACGGTGCAGGCGCCGGGTTAGCACAGGGGTAGTGCAGCGGTTTTGTAAACCGAAGGCCGGGGGTTCAAATCCCTCACCCGGCACCATTGCTGGCCTGGGCCAGTTTTTCGCCGGTTGGTTCGGCTTGTTCCCAGCCGCCGCCGAGGGCCTTGTACAGGGCCACCAGGTCGGTGCTGACGGCGGTGGTGCTGGTGACCAGGTCTTGTTGGGCTTGCAGGTCCTGGCGTTCGGCGTCGAGGACGTCGATGAAGCTGGAGAGGCCTGAGCGGTAGCGTTGGGTGGCCAGGTTGAAGGCGATGCGGTCCTGGGCGGCCTGGGTCTGGAGGCGTTCGCGGCGGGCTTGTTCGGCCGCGTAATCGGTGAGCGCGTTGCTGACGTCGTGGAAGGCCGAGAGCACGGTTTTGCGGTAGGCGATGGCGGCTTCCTTCTGGCGGGCGCGGCTGAGGCGCAATTCGGCGCGGAGACGGCCGCCCTGGAAGATGGGCAGGGTGATGGTGGGGCCGACCCCGTATTGTTGCGCGGCCCATTGGCCGATGGTGGAGAGTTGCAGGGACTGGAAGCCGAAGCTGCCGGTGAGGGAGATTTGCGGGAAGAAATTGGAGACCGCGACGCCGACATTGGCGGTGGCGGCGTGCAGGTTTGCCTCGGCCTCGCGGATGTCGGGGCGGCGGCGCAGCAGGTCGGATGGCAGTCCGACCGGCACGCTGGGGGGCACTGGCGGGAGGGCCTGGGTGGTGCCGAGTTCCGCATCCATGGCGCCGGGTGGCTTGCCGAGCAGTAGCGCGATGGCGTTGCGCAATTCGGTTTCGCGGGCGGTGAGTTGCGGGAGTTGTGCCTGGGCCGCCGCGAGTTCGGCGCGGGCGTTGGCGACATCGAGATTGGCGCTGAGGCCGGCGCGGGCGCGGCCGCTGGTGAGGGCGACCGAGTGGGCGAAGGTGCCGATATCCTGTCGCACGATCTGGATTTGGCGTTGGGTGCCGCGGAGGTCGAGATAATCCCGCGCGAGTTCGGCCTCGGCGGAGACGAGGGTGAAGCGGGTCATTTCCGCGGCGGCCTGGGCGGTGGCGCGGGCTGCTTCCTCCTGGCGGCGGACCTGGCCCCAGATATCGAGTTCCCAACTGGCGTCGAAGCCGTATTGCCAGAGATCGAACGGGTTGACCTGGAACTGGTTGGGGAAGGCGCCGCTGGTGCCGCTGCTGCCGCCGGCGACGCCGCCCTGGCTGCCGAAGGCGGCGCCGCCGCCGCCCGAGAACAGTGAGAGCACGCCTTTCTTGCTCGGCAATTCCCTGGTGTAGGACCCGCTGGCCTGAAGGCTTGGGAGGGCGTTGGCGGCGGTTGCGGAGAATTGCGCGCGGCTTTCGGCGAAGCGTGCCATGGCGGTGGCGACATCGGGGTTGGCGCCGGCGAGGCGCTGTTCGAGCGCGGTCAGTTCCGGGTCATGAAATGTTGTCCACCATTGCGGGTTGACCGGGTTGGGCGTGGGGTGGCTGATCTCGGCGCTGGCTTGGGTGACGCCGGGGGTGACGCCGGGGGTTTTGGGCCAGAAATTGCCGGCGCTGGGGGCCACGGGCGGCTTGAAATTGGGCCCGACCGCGCACCCGGCGAGCAACGCCGCCAGCGCCACCGCGCCTGGCGCGTGACGCCAACCTCCTAGACGCTGTGTGTTCATGACCGGAAAACCCTGCCTCTTGCGCTGACCGATCCGTTCAGTCATTCCATTGCCTCAGATGCGCTCCCAAATGATCAGCGTCAATGGTTGGGGCGCGGGGAGGCTGAGGACTGTGATCGATCCGGATCTGCTGTCGCCCGAGAAGCGGGCACAGATTTTGCAAGGCGCCGCGGTCGTTTTCGATCGGGACGGGTATGAGGGCGCCTCGATGTCGCAGATCGCGCGGGAGGCGAATGTCTCGAAGGGGACGCTGTATAATCATTTCGAGAGCAAGGCTGATCTGTTTGCCGCTTATGTCGGGCAGCGGTGCAGCACGTGTTTTGAGCCGTTGTTGCAGGCGGTGGACCCGGTGGCGAAGCCGGCGGCGGCATTGCTGGAGTTTGGCCGGCGGATGGTGACGCTGATGGTGAGCCCGGAGGCGCGCTCGGTTTATCGGACGGTGATCAGCGAGGCGGGCACGTTTCCCGAGTTGGCGCAGGCCTTTTTCAAGGCGGGGCGGAAGAATTCGGTGCATATGCTGGCGCGCTGGATCGAGCGCGAGGTGGCGGACGGGCGGCTGCGGGTCGAGGACCCGGAATTTGCCGCCGAGCAGTTTTTTGCGTTGTGCCAGGCGGATTTCGTTACCCGTTACCGGCTGCATCTGATCGACATGCCGGGCCGCGCGGAGATTGACCGGGTGGCGACCGGGGCTGTCGAGATGTTTTTGGCGCGCTACAAAGCGGCATGACCGATGACGAGATCGCTTTCCTATACCGGGCGCTTGGCCGGCACAGGCTGACCGAGGCGAACACCGGCAATGTGAGTGCCCGGCGTGGCGCGGGCATGGCGATCAGCGCGACCGGCATCCGGGTCGATACGATATCGGCGGCGGACATCGTGACCATGGATTTCGCCGGCAATTTCGATGGCGCCACGCTGCCGTCGAGCGAGTGGCAGATGCATGCGGCGATTTATCAGGCGGCGCCCGAGGCGCGGGTGATTATCCATACCCATGCCGATGCGGCGGTGGCGCTGTCGTGCCTCGATGAGGGATTGCCGCCGTTTCATTACATGCTGGCCGAATTTGGCGGGCCTGATGTGCGGTGCGCGCCGTATGCGACGTTCGGCACGGCGGCGCTGGCGGCGCACGCGGCGCGGGCCATTGCCGGGCGCAGCGCCTGTTTGCTGGCGCATCATGGCATGATCTGCCATGGGCCGAGTGGCGAGGCGGCGCTGACCAACGCGGTCAAGCTTGAAATGCTGTGTCGGCAATATCTGCTGGCCCGCGCCGCCGGGCCGGTGCGTTGCCTGTCAGAGGCTGATATGCAGGCGGCCTTGGCGCGCTATGCGACGTATGGGCAGCAACCGGGCAGACAGGCATGACACAAACCGAGCAGGTTCTGGCGGCGATCGAGGCCGGGATGGCGGAATCGACCGCGCGGTGGATGGAATTTTTGCGCGTGCCGAGCGTCAGCGCCAACCCGGCGCATCTGGAGGATTGCCGGGCAGCGGCGCGCTGGGCGTGCGGGCAATTGGAGGCTGCGGGCTTTGCCGCCGCGTTGCGCGAAACGAGGGGGCTGCCGTGCGTGGTGGCGCGCAACCAGGCGCCCGAGGGCGCGCCGCGGCTGCTGTATTATGGGCATTATGACGTGCAGCCGGCTGACCCGCTGGATTTGTGGCGGAGCCCGCCCTTCGAGCCGGTGCTGGTTGATGGCCCGCGCGGGCCGCGCATGGTGGCGCGCGGGGCGGTGGACGATAAGGGCCAGGTGATGCTGTGGCTCGAGGCGTTCCGCGCCTGGCACCAGACTGTCGGGCATATTCCGGCCAACATCACGGTGGTGCTGGAGGGCGAGGAGGAAGTGGGCAGCCCGAGCCTGGAGCCGTTTCTGACGGCGAACATGGCTGAATTCGCGGCCGATGCCGCGGTGATCAGTGATACGAATATGTGGGACATCGATACCCCGGCGCTGGCGACCCGGCTGCGGGGGGTGATTTATATTCAGATCGACCTGAAGGGGCCGAGCCGGGATCTGCACTCCGGCTTGTTCGGCGGCTCCGCGCTCAATCCGATCAACGCGCTGACGGCCATTCTCGGGCGGCTGCATGACAGCGAGGGGCGGGTGACGATTCCGGGGTTCTATGACGGCATTATTCCGCCGAGCGCCGAGGAATTGGCGCAGTGGCGGGCGATCGGTTTCGATGAGGCGGCCTTTCTGGGTGATATCGGGCTGGCGCATCCGGCGGGTGAGGCGGGCTATTCGGCGCTGGAGCGGCTGTGGGCGCGGCCGACCGCGGACCTCAATGGCATTTGGGGTGGGTATCAGGGGCCTGGATCGAAGACCGTGATTGCGTCGGAGGCGCATGCCAAGCTGACCTGCCGGCTGGTGCCGGGGCAGGAGCCCGGGCGGATTCTTGCCAGCATCAAGGCGTGGGTGGGGGCGCAGTTGCGGACCATTCCCGGCGGGGCGGATGCGACGGTTACGTTCTCGGGCGAAGGCGGGGGACCGGGCACGGAGATTTCCATGGCCAACCGGCTGTTCGCGCCGGCGCGGGCGGCGTTGCGCGACGAATATGGACGGGAGCCGCTGCTGATTGGCATGGGCGGGTCGATTCCGGTGGTGGAGATGTTCAAGCGTGTGTTGGGTCTGGATAGCCTGATGCTGGGCTTTGGCCTCGATGACGACCAGATTCACAGCCCGAACGAGAAATTCGAGTTGCGCTGCTTCCGGCATGGGATGCGCAGCCACGCCCGGTTTTTGGGGGCGCTGTCGGCTGGATGGTGAGACGCGCCTGACGGGCGCGCTGTACTAAGAAAGTCCGGCACCGGCCCGCACCCCCAATGCTTTGTCAGGCGCGCCTGCCCGGCGCGCAGTCCGGCACCGGCCCGCACCCCCACCCGGCCACCCACGAGCGTACACTGCCATGGGTGGCCG
>DAIDIQ010000208.1 GCA_027459285.1 Acetobacteraceae bacterium | reverse complement strand
AAACTGCAACCAAGTGTGTCTGGCACCTTGGTGGCGGGCCAAGGCATATGGGGCTTCCGGGGCGTTGCCTGGCCGTGCATGCGGTGCGGGCTGACCGGGATTGTGCGCGACCTTGGGAAGTTTTCTTTGCCTTTAACAGATGGGTTTCGCGCGGCGTTGATGGCTTCGTGTCTGGCTGTGCTGGGGGTGCCGGCGGCTGGCCTGGCCGCGCCTGCGCCCGCGCCGGCGAAGGGCGCGAAGGTGGCGACGATCGAGCTGGATGAGATCCGGGTCGAGGGCAATACGGTGTTGCCGACCGAGGCGGTTGAGGAGGCGGTTTATCCGTTTCTGGGGCCGGACAAGGGGGTGGCGGATATCGAGGCGGCGCGGAAGGCGCTGGCGGCGCTGTATCGGGACCGGGGGTATGACACGGTTTCGGTGGTGATTCCGCCGCAGCGCGTGACCCAGGGGATTGTTTACCTGCAGGTGATCGAGCAGCGGGTGGCGCGGCTGCGGGTGGTGGGGGCGAAGCATGTGGAGCCCGCGGTGTTGAAGCGTGAGGCGCGGTCGATGCAGCCGGGCAAGGTGCCGAACTTCAAGGCGGTGAAGCGTGACGTGGCGCGGCTGAATGCGTTGCCCGACCGCACGGTGCAGCCGAGTTTCAGGCCGGGGCGGGAGCCGAACACGTTGGACGCGGATTTGAACGTGACCGACCAGTTGCCGCTGCATGCGACGCTGGAATTGGATAACCGGCGCAGCCTGGGCACGACGGCGCTGCGGTTGGACGGGCAGGTTTCGTATGACGATCTGTTCCAGCGTGGCGATGCGGCGAGTTTTTTCTTTCAGGTGGCGCCGGAGCGGACATCGGACGCGGAGGTGTTGGGCGGCACGTATTTGTATCATGTGCCGGGGACGATTGTCGCGTTGTTGGGGAGTTATCTGCATTCCAACAGCGCGGTGACCACGGTGGGTGATTTGAACGTGCTGGGGCGCGGCGATATTGGCAGCGTGCAGTTGCAGGTGCCGCTGGGATTGGGCAGCGGGTTCATTCACAGTTTCGATGCGACGATTGCCTATAAGCGGCTTGGCGAGGTGGATACGATTGGCGGGATTTCGCCATCGACCGCGAGCTATCCGGTCACGTATTATCCGCTGAGTTTTGCCTATCAGGCGGACTGGCTGGACAAGATGAGCCGGACCAGCCTGAGCGTGGACGCGACGGTGGGGCTGCGTGGCGCCGGCAGCGGCGATACCGCGTTTTTCAACAAGCGGAAATATGCCAACCAGGATTTTTCCTATATCCGGGTGAATTTGAACCGCTTGCAAACCTTGCCGGCGAAGTTTCAGCTTTATGTGGATGCGAGCGCGCAGGCGAGCGCCGACCCGCTGTTGAGCACCGAGCAGTTCGCGATTGGCGGCTTGGACACGGTGCGCGGCTATCTGGAGGATGAGGCGCTGGGTGACCAGGGGGCGGCGGCGCAGATCGAGCTGCGGACGCCGAATTTCGGGCCGGCCCTGTCGCAATACATCAATGCCTGGCGGCTGCATTGGTTTTTCGATGCCGGCACGGTGAGCATTCATCGGGCGCTGATCGGCCAGGCGAGCTCGTATACGTTGAGCTCGACCGGGGTGGGCACGCGGGTGCAATTGTTCAGTTATCTGAACGCATCACTGGAAAATGCGTTTTTGCTGTCGCGCGGGCCGAACAGCCCGGCTTATGGCGACAGGGTGTTGTTTCGCGTTTACGGGAGCTTCTGAGCATGCAAGCCGCGAGCCGAGCCTGGGACATGATGCGCCGGATGGGAGCGGTTTTGCTGCTGGGGCTGGGTGTGCTTTTGCTGCGGGTGCCGCATGCCTATGCCTGGTGGAACGGCGACTGGCCGTATCGGATGAAGGTGACGGTGGACACCAGCGCCAAGGGCGCCGATGTGACCAGCCCGATCGGCACGGTGCCGGTGCTGTTGCGGCTGCATGACGGGAATTTCAATTTCGCCAGTGCCAAGCAGGACGGATCCGACATCAGGGTGGTGGCGGGGGATGACCGGACGCCGCTGCATTTCCAGATCGAGAAATTCGACGGGCTGGTGGACCAGGTCGGGTTGATATGGATTGACGTGCCGAAAATGGCGGCGAACGGGCAGACCAGTTTTTACCTGTATTGGGGTAACCAGAAGGCCGAGAACGGCAGCGACGGCAAGGGCACGTTCACGGGCAATGACGTGCTGGTGTATCATTTCGCCGATACGTCCGGCCCGGCGCTGGATACCACCGCCTATGGCAATAATGCGCTGAACAATGCCGAGCATACCGATGGCGGCATGATTGGCGAGGGCGCGAAATTCGACGGGCTGCATGTCATTCAGATTCCGGCCAAGCCGTCGCTGGCGCTGGCGGCGGGGCAGGCGACGACGTTTTCGATGTGGGTGAACCCGGATGCGAAGAGTGAAGCGGGCGTGCTGTATGATCTGAAATCCGGCGCGGATGAATTCACCATCGGGTTGGATAGCCATGCGCCATATGTGCAGGTTGTGACGGCGGCGGGGACGACGCGCACGCCGGCGGCACCGGCACTGAGCGCGGGCTGGCATTTGCTGGAGGTGATTACCGGGGCGCAGGTGACGCTGCGGGTGGATGGAAGGGATGTGGCGAGGATGCCGGGCGCGCTGCCGGCGCTGGCGGGACCGGCGACGCTGGGTGGCGTGATGGCGGCGGCGACACCGGGCGCGGCGCCGGCGGCACCAGCGGGGGCCACGCCGGCGGCCACGCCGGGGGCGACGGCGGCGACGGCGGCGACAGCGGCCGGTGGGGCACCGGGCGCGACGCCGGATGCGACCGCGGGCGCGGCGCAGGCGTCGCCATTGCCGGATTATGTCGGGTTGATGGACGAATTCCGCATTGTGAAGGCGGCGGAACTGCCCGGCACCTCGGCGCTGCGGGTGAAATCGGAAGGGCCGTCACCGGCGGCGCTGGTGCTGGCGAAGCCTGAGCAGGCCTCGATTTTCGGCAGCGGGGTATTTGGCATAATTTTGAAATCGGTGACGCCGGATGCCTGGTTCGTGATCGGCATTCTGGGCGTGATGGCGGCGATAAGCTGGGTGGTGATGGTTGGGAAGGGAATTTATGTCGGCCGGGTGAACAAGGCGAACAGGATTTTCCGCGAGGCCTATGGCAGGCAATTGCATGGCACCGGCGGGGATTTGCTGGAGACGCTGACCAGCATGCATGGCGCGCCGGAGAAGGCCTGGCGCTATTCGAGCCTGTTCCGGCTGAACGACGTGGCGGCGCGGGAATTGGCGGCGCGCGTGCCCGATGTGAACGGCACACTGCCGGGACGATCGATCGCGGCGGTACGATCGGCGCTGGATGCGCGACTGGTGACCGAGACGCAGCATTTGAACCGGCTGATGGTGCTGTTGACGATTGCGATTGCCGGCGGGCCGTTCATTGGCCTGTTGGGCACGGTGATTGGCGTGATGATTACCTTTGCCTCGATCGCGCAGGCGGGGGATGTGAATGTGAACGCGATTGCGCCGGGTATTTCGGCCGCGCTGCTGGCGACCGTGGCGGGGCTGGCGGTGGCGATTCCGGCGCTGTTCGGCTATAATTACTTCAACACGCGCATCAGTGACGCGATTTCCGACATGAATGTGCATATCGACATGCTGGTGACGCGGATGGGCGAGGGTTTGCGCGGCCGCAACCTACAGGCAGGTGAGTGATGAAGGTTCAAGGCGCGGGCAAGGCCTATGACGACATCAACATCACGCCGATGCTGGACCTGGCGTATGTGCTGCTGGTCATTTTCATCATCATGACCACGGCTTCAGTGCAGGGGGTGAAGGTCGATTTGCCGCGGGCGAGCAATTCGACTAGCCTGGCGGTGCCGAAGACCAAGGTGATTTCGGTTTCGAATGACGGCACGGTGTTTTTGGACGCGGTGCCGGTATCGCTTGCGGAATTGCAGCAGAAGCTGACCGAGGACAAAGCGACCACGCCGGATTTGCCGGTTATTCTGAAGGGCGACCGCGCCGTGCAGTACGACAAGATCATGCAGGTGCTGGATTTGTGCGGGCATGTGGGCATTACCTCGATCGGGCTCGCGACGGCCCGTCCGCCGGGCGCGTGATGCGCGCGCGGCGCTGAAATGTGGTGGCGGAACCTGGAACGCTTGCGCTTTTTATTGTGGGCCGTGGTGGCGGTTCTGGTGCTGGCGGCGCTGTTCGTGCTGGCGCGGTGGGTTTTGCGCGCGAGCCATTCCGTGGCGCCGCCAGCGCAGAATTTGCACGTGATGCAGGTGACGCTGCCACCGCCGCCACCACCGCCGCCGCCGCCACCGCCGCCGAAAGAGACGCCGCCGAAGGTGGAGCAGGTGCAGCCGAAGGAGCAGACGCCGCAAGCGCCGAAACCCATGCCGAAGACGCCGACGCCGAAGGCGCCGAGCCCGCCCGGCAACCCGCTGACCGCGGAAGCCGGCAACGGGCCGAACAATTACGGGCTGGCGGTGGGCAATGGCGGCGGCGACGTGATTGGCGGGGGCGGCGGCGGCGGCGACCCGTTTGCCTATTACGACGGGGTGGCGGCGGCGAAAATCCGCTCGTTACTGGAAGCGAACGAGAAGACCCGCTTCGGCACCTGGGCGCTGACGGTTTCGTTGTGGTTCGATGCGTCGGGCAGGATTACGCAAGCGAAGCTGGACACATCGACGGGCGACGCGGCGCGGGATGCCGCGATCGAGAAGACGCTGATCGGGGCTTCGATCGGGGAGGCCGAACCGAGTGGCTATCCGCAGCCGCGAAAGTTCCGAATTGGCGCCGAGGCGCCGGGCTGAGAGCATGACGAAGGATTTTCCTGCGATGAGGGTGACATTCCGCCAGCTTCTGTGCCGATCCGCGCTGTGCGGCGCGCTGGCCTTGCCGGTGCTGGCGCCGCGTGCCGCCCTGGCGGAAAGCAGCCAGGATAGCGCGACGGTGCGGCTGATCGAGTTGCTGATCAAGAAGGGAATTTTGAACAAGGGGCAGGCGGCATCATTGCTGAGCCAGGCGGAGCAGGAGGCGGGCGCCGCGCACCGGGCGCGGCGGGCGGCAAAGACGGTGGCGCGCGAGAGCGCCGAGACGCCGCCGGTGATACCGAAGGGTGAGGTGCGGGTGACCTATGTGCCGCAATTCGTGCGCGACCAGATTGCGCGCGAGGTGCAGGGGCAGATGCTGCGGAAGATGGAATTGAACGGCTGGGCGGCGCCGGACCAGACGCCGGACTGGGTGCGGCGGGTGACCGTGTATGGCGATATCCGATTGCGCTATCAGGATAATATCCAGAGCCAGGGCAATGTGGCGAGTAATGGCCTGCCCTATCCTTTCCCGGATTTCAACGCGATCAATGCCGGGAGCGGGTATGACACGTCCGGCACGGCGTTGCCGCCGCTGTTGAACGTGAGCGAGAACCGCGCGTTTTATCAGGTGCGGGCGCGGGTTGGCGTGCATGCGCAGATTTCGGATTATATTGCCGCCGACGTGCGGGTGGGCACCGGCAACGATAATGACCCGGTGAGCGAGAACCAGACCTTTGGCAACCCGGGCGATTTCTCGAAATACGCGATTTATCTGGACCGGGCCTATTTCGATATCAAGCCGCTGCCGGGATTGGAAGTGCTGGCGGGGCGGACGCCGAAGCCTTATTATCTGTCGACGCTGATGTTTGCGCCGGATTTGGCGCTGGATGGCGCGACGGTGAGATATGACGTGCCGGTTTCGGACAGCGTGCGGGTGTTCGCGCTGGGTGGGGCGTACCCGGTGTTCAATGAGGCGTTGAATTTCTCCTCGACGCAACTGGTGAAGGGGCCGAGCCGCAACGCCTATATGTTCGCGGCGCAGGGTGGCGCGGAATGGAGCATAAACCGCAACTATTTCGTGAAGGCGGCGGCGGGGATATTCGATTTCTCGAACGTGGCCGGCAAGCTTTCCGCGCCGTGCTTTTTGTTCACGACATCGGACACGTGCAGCACGGACGATAGCCGGCTGCCTTATTACCAGTTCGGCAATACCATGTTTGGCGTGCGCAATATCGTTGTGACCAACACGACGTTGCAGACGACGCCGGAATATTACGGGCTTTCGTCGCAGTTCGATGTGCTGGATTTGCATGGCGAGTTCGACATGCATAATTTCGACCCGGTGGTGGTGACGCTGGAAGGCGAATACACCAAGAACCTGGCCTATAGCCGGAGCTATATCCTTTCGCGCAACCCGGTGAATAATTTCGGCAGCAACAACGATTTCCAGGGCGGGGATACGGCGTATCTGCTGGCGCTGGAAGTGGGATATCCGGAGACCGACCATTTGTGGGAGTGGAATTTGCGCGGCGAGTACCGCTATATCGCGTCGGACGCGTTCATCGGGTCTTTCACGGACCAGAATTTCCATCTGGGTGGCACGAACGCGAAAGGCTATATTCTGTCGGGTAATCTGGGCATCGGGCCCAACACGTATGTCTCGGCCCGCTGGTCGAGCGCCGAGGTGGTGAGCGGGCCGCCGGATGGCAATGACATGCTGCAAGTCGATCTGAACACGAGTTTTTGAGCATGGCGAGACTTCGTTCCGCGGCGCTTGGGCTGGCGGCGCTGCTGCTGATGGCGGGCACGGCGTTTGCGCAGGACGCATCGGTGACCGACAAATTGCGCGATATGCTGCGGCAGACGATCGAGCAATTGCGGGCGGCGCAGGACGCGCAGGCGACGTTGCAGGCGCAACTGACCAGCATGACGAAGGACCGCGACGCCTTGCAGGCAGAGGTGCAGGCGTTGCAGGCGAAGACGGCGACGGCGAGCGCGGTGAGCCCGAAGCAGCAGGCGGCGATGCGGGCGGCGGCGACCGAGGCGGCACAGGCCAAAGCGGCGCTGGCGCAAAGCCAGGCGGGGCTGGCGAAATGGCAGACGGCGTATAATCAGGCGGCGGCGATTGCGCGTGCCCGCGACGAGGCGGCCAAGCAGGCGAGCGCGAAGCTGACGGTGGCCAGCAAGCAATTGGCGATCTGCCGGCAGGAGAATACGAAGCTGATAAAGATTGCCGATGACATCCTGCATTTGTATCAGACGCCGCAATGGAACCGGTTGCTGTTCTGGAACCATGAGCATCTGATCGGGCTCGCGCGGGTGAAGCTGGAGAACGAGGTGCAGGCGTATGAGGACAGGCTGGAGGCGCAGAAATATGTGGTGCCGCTGAAACCGTTCTCGCCGCCGGAACAATGAGGCGGGGGTGGCGCGCGGGCGTGGCGCTGGCCGCCGCGAGCGTGCTGATTGGCGCGGCGCCGGCGGGCAGGGCGGTGATGGCGCGGTGCGGCGATGTGACGCTGACCGAGGCGGGGGCGCGGCAATTGCTGGCGAGCCTGCCGGCGGGTGTGCGCGACAAGGTGCGCCACGACCAGAAGGCGCTGGTGGCGCTGCTGCAAAGCAGTTTGTTGCAGGATTTTTTGTATGCCGAGGCGCACAAGGCCGGGTTCGACCGGCGGCCGGACGTGCGGGCGGCGGCGGAACGGGCGCGCGAGGGCGCGATTGCCGATGCCTATGCGGCGAGCGAGGTGGGCGCGCCGCCCGAGCCGAGTGATGCGCAGTTGCAGGCGCTGTATGCCGCGAACGAGGCCAGGCTGATGCAGCCGCGCGCCTTTCATCTGGCGCAGATATTTCTGGCTGTGCCGAAAGGGACGGGCGATGCGGCGGTGGCGGCGGCGAAGGCGCGGCTTGCCGCGTTGCGGCCGGGCCTGACTGGCAAGCCGAAGGAATTTGCCGCGGTGGCGCGGCGGCTTTCGGACGATAAACATTCCGCGCCCGAGGGGGGGGATTTGGGGTGGCTCGCGGAGACGCAATTGCGCGAGCCGGTGCGTGACGCGGTGGCGGGGTTGGCGGTTGGCGCGATTTCCGACCCGGTGCGGACCGATGACGGGTGGCACCTGATCGAATTGCTGGGAACACGCAAGGCGGCGCCGCTGGCGTTTGCGCAGGCCAGGGGAATTCTGGCGCAGGCGTTCCGCGAACAGGCGGCGCGGCAGCAGACCACCGCCTATTTGAACGGGGTCTTGAAAGCGCACCCGGTGACGATTGATATGAAGGCGGTAGAGGCACTGACGGGCGCGAAAAAATGACCGGGCGGCATTGGCTTTGGGCGCTGGCGCTGATGCAGGGTTTGGATTTGCCGGGCACGCCACCAGCGCCGATGCCGAGTTGCCTTACGGTGCGGACGGGTGCGGCGGCGGGCACGAAGGGGGATGCGATGCCATGCGCGGACGCGGCGGGGGTGGCGGCGCTGGCGGCGCAACACCGGGGGGCGCGGAACCCGAGCGTGCCCGATGAGCATTCCCCGGCGCCGGCACTGGGGCTGTTCAACCAGGCGGCGACGAAGGAACAGTTCGGCAATACATTTGGCAAATCCGTGATACCGCAGGCGGTGCCAGCGCCGAATTATCCGGCGCCGATCATGCCGAAGTGAGGCGGGCAGCAGCAAGCCAGTCGAAATATCGCACAAGGAATTCTCACTGATCGAGGCGGTCGGGGTCCGCGGTGCCGCGCGTCTGGCGTTCTGTCAGCACCTGGTGTTCGCAGGCGGCGAACCGGGCCGCGTAGGCCAGCAGGTCGGTGGAGAATTGGCTGTGTTGGCTGGCGCCGCGCAGCATGGCGTGCAGGTGGGCCAATGTGGCGTTCGGCGCGGCGGCCGGCGCGTCGTGGCGCAACGCGGGATCGATGATGGCGCGCAGCGTGGCTTGCAGGCGCGGGTCGTGTGGCTGGCGGGGCAGAGCGAGATGGGTGATGAGGCGGGCGAGATTGGCCGGGGTTTCGCCGAACCAATCCTCGTAGGGGAGCACGCAGACCCTGGCGCGACCGATGCCGAGACAGTAGCGCATGGTGTAGACGAACCAGCGCAACTCGGCTTCCGGCTTTGGCCAGGCATCGCGTTGCATGAGGGAGCGGGTGACCTGAGCGGGGTCGCGGATGCAGAAGAGATGATCGGCGGCGATGTCGAGGTCGGCGCAGATGTCGGCCCAGAGCGGCAGCAGCAGCGACAGGCGCGGGTCTTTCAGGCCGAAGCGCGTGCCGGCGGCAAGTTTCGGCCTTAGCCAGGCGACCATTTCGGCGCGGATGGCGCGGATTTCCGGCAGTGTCCACCACTGGTCGGGCATTGGCGCGGCGTGGCTGAGCGCGACCCATGGCCGGTTCAGGGCGATCAGCGCACGCTCATGAAACGCCACCATCTCGGCGCGTTCCCAATGGCCTTTCGGGTTGTCGAAGGCGGGGCCGGTATGGTCGGTCATGTCGAGGCCGAGCGCGCTCAGCACATGCCCGCATAGGGACGTGCCGCTGCGGTGCATGCCGGCGACCAGGACGAT
>DAIDIQ010000172.1 GCA_027459285.1 Acetobacteraceae bacterium | reverse complement strand
TATGCCGCCGCTTCCCGTGCCTTTTCGTTGTTGCCGAACAGATAATCGATATCCTCGAAGCCGAGCTTGGTCATGTCGGTTTCGCTGTCGAAGGCGAGGCTCGCCAGTTCCGCCTTGCGCGCCTGCAGATCGAGAATGCGTTCCTCCACCGTGTCCGCGGCGATCAGCTTGAAGACGAACACGGATTTGGTCTGACCGATCCGGTGGGCGCGGTCAGAGGCCTGGTCTTCCACGGCCGGGTTCCACCACGGGTCGTAATGAATGACCGTGTCGGCGCTGGTCAGGTTCAACCCGCGCCCGCCGGCCTTCAGGCTGATCAGGAATACGGGCACCTTGCCGGCCTCGAAATGATTGACGGGCTCGGCGCGGTCGCGGGTGTCGCCGCGCAGGGTCACGAAACCGATTTTCGCGTGCTTCAACCGTGGCTCGATCAGATCGAGCATCGAGGTGAACTGGCTGAAAATCAAAATCCGCCGGCCTTCGGCGACCATTTCCTGCACCATCTCGGTCAGGTCCTCGAGCTTGGAGGATGCGGTCACCGCGCGTGCCGCCTCGAGCTTCACGAGGCGGGGGTCGCAGCAGACCTGTCGCAGCTTCAGCAGTGCGTCCAGCACCTGGATGCGCGATTGCGCGAGGCCGGCCGCGGCAATGTGCTCACGCACCTGTTCGTGCTGGGCGGCGCGGATGGTTTCGTAGAGATCGCGCTGTTCCGACGCGAGCGTGACCCGGCGCAGGATGGTGTGCTTGGGCGGCAGTTCCGGCACCACCTCGCTTTTGGTCCGGCGCAGCATGAAGGGCCGGATGCGGCGGGCCAGTTGCGTGCGCCGCAGCTCATCGGCGCGCCGCTCGATCGGCAGCCGGTAGCGCTTGGCGAAATCGCGCCGCCCGCCGAGCAGACCCGGCATCAGGAAGGCGAATTGCGACCATAATTCCCCAAGATTATTCTCGATTGGCGTGCCTGAGAGGCAGAGCCGCTGGTTTGCGTGCAGTTGGCACACCGCATGGGTGGCCTTCGCGTAGGGGCTTTTGATCGCCTGCGCCTCGTCCAGCACGACGAGATGGAAATTCAGGCCGCGCATTTCTTCGATATCGCGGGCGAGCACCGTGTAGGTGGTGATGATGACGTCGGCGTCGGCGGCCTGGGCGCGCTTTTCGTGCCGTTCGATGCCGTGCAGCACCAGCACCGACAGATGCGGCGCGAAACGGCCAAGCTCGCTCAGCCAGTTTGGCACGAGGCTGGTCGGCACCACCACCAAGGCCGGGTTGACCAGCCGGCCCTGTTCCTTTTCCACGGTAATATGCGCGATGGTCTGGGCGGTTTTGCCGAGCCCCATATCGTCGGCCAGCAGGCCGGAAAGCCCTTCCCGGCGCAACCCCTGCATCCAGTTCACGCCGCGCTGCTGGTATGGCCGCAAGGTGGCCCGGAAGCTGCCTGGCAGCGGCACGTCCGGCCATTCCGCGTCTGGCCGGAAGCGTTCGATCTGCGCGCGTATCGCCGCCTTGTCATCGTAGCGCGCGGCCAGGATATCTTCCAGATCGAGCACCGATGCCGCCTCGGTCGGCGGCAGGATGAGCGCGCCGGCGGAAATGCGTTTCGATGCGCCCATCAGGTCGCTTACCACCGCCAGTAATTGCCGTACTTTCTCGGCCGGCAGGCGCACCACGCGGCCATCATCGAGGCTGGTGACCACGTCGTCGCCGATGATGCGGGCGGCATCGATGCCGCCGGCCTCGATCAGCCGGGTGAGGATCGGCAGCAGATTCACCCGCACACCGTCGACCTCGATGCCGGGTTCGAGCGCGAACCCGCCCACCCCGTCGGCGATGCGCATGTCCCAGGCGCCGATTTTCTCGACCTGGCGCGGCCCGAAATCGGCGGCGATTTCATCCTGCCAGCCCATGGCGCGCAATTCCGGCAGGCGTTCAGCGACGAAGCGCACCCAGCTTTCGTTGGTCTCGCGCCCGCGATAGGTGAATACCCGCCGGCCGCGGGCCGGGCCATCCGCCTCGATCCGCATCTGCATGAAGCCGTCCTGCGCCAGCATTTCCAGCGCCGCCGCCTCGGCCGCGGGGTCGCGGCGAATGAACACCGGCCCTTCCGCCGCCACCGCGCGCAGGAATTGCCGCTCCTCGTCGAAGCCCACCCGCACGCCGCCGTAATCGAACTGCAAGTCCAGCAAATCGGTGGGCCGCGGGCGCCCGTTTTCGTCCGGCAATTCCAGGCGCCCCAGGCGCAATACCGGCACCATCGGCCGATCGACGATGGCGCGGTCGGGGTCGGGCGCCATGGTGGCTGGCCGCTTTTCCGCGGCCTTCGGCCGGCCACCCTTGATGATGGTGCGCGTATCGGCCGAAGGGGCGCGGATCAGCCCCACCGTGTTCATGGCGGCGTCGATATACCAGGTGACGTTGCCGGCCTGCACCACGCCGGAATTTTCCGGCAAGGGCGGCTTTTTCCCTTCCGGATAGGAACGGTCCCGGCCGAGCGAGAGCGCGCGGCCGGTTGGCTGCCACACCGCGAGACCGGAGCGGACCGCCTGGGTCAGTGCCCGGCTGGCTTGCGCGGGCGCGAGCACGGTGCGGGTTTGCGCGCCTTTCTCCTCGTCCTCGGCCAGCAGGCTGGCCAGCGCGCGCACATTGGCCGCCCGATTGGGGTCGGCCAATATCGCGCGGGGTGACACGGCGCGCCGGGTGCCGCTTTTTTCGCCAACCAGAATGAAGCGCAGCGCGCAGGTGCGCCCGGGTGCGGGTGCGAGCTCGATTTCCAGCCGGGTTTTCTCGGCGGGCGCGGTCACCCGGTCCAGCAGGTTGGCGGGCGCGGGGCCGGCCGCGCGCAATTCGGCGAACCTGTCGAGCGCGCCCAGCAGCGCCGCCGCCATGTGCACGCAATGCTCGGCGCCGCAACTGCAGTGGGTGGCAAACACCACCGCCTTGCCGAGCGTGCCGGGTGTTGCCTGCACCTCGTGCGGCACGCCCTTTTCTTCAACCACCGCGCGAATCGTGTCACCGGTCAGCCCAACCTTCACCGCGCCCAGCAGCGCCAGGCTGCGGCCTCGGGTCAGTGCCTTGGGATCGAAAACACGGCTCAGGTCAGTGGCGGAATAGGCGGTGGGCATGCGCGCGATGGTTTCATTCAAGCGGTTGGGGGGAAGCCTGTATCAGTCCGGGCGGCGCATGTCGAAACGCGATTGCGGCAGAACCCGCGCATAGGCGCTCGGCCCGCCTGCCCGCGTCACGATATCGGCGGCGAACGTGTCGAAAATGCCATCGCGCAGCAGATCGCGCCGGATGTGCACGCCCACCACCTCGCCCACCACCAAGGTGTTGATGGTGGGGGCGCCCGCCACATCGCGGAGCGTGATGATGTCGGTTACCTTGCATTCGAAATGCACGGGGCTTTCCGCCACCCGCGGCGGCGCCACCTTGACCGACGGCACGGCGGTGAGCCCCGCCAGGGCCAATTCGTCCACGCCATAGTCAACGCTCGCCGCGGTACGGTTCATTGCCTCGGCCAGGTCATACGTCACCAGATTCCAGACGAATTCGCCGGTCGCGCGCGCGTTGCGCAGGCTGTGCTTTGGCGTGGTTGAGGAAAACCCGATCAATGGCGGGGTATAGCCCAGGGCGTTGAAGAACGAATAAGGTGCGAGGTTCACCCCGCCCGCGCCCAACGTGCTGATCCAGCCGATCGGCCGGGGGGCGATGATCGCGTTCAGCGGGTTGTGCGGCAGCCCGTGTCCGGCGGCGGGTTCGTAGAAATAGCGATCGGCTTCGTCTGGCATTGCGCGCGGCGCCCTGTTTGCAAGGCATGCGGTTTAGCCAATTGCCCGGGGTATAAACAGGGCATGGCCAACACAGTGGCCAGCGCAAGATGCGCTTGTATCTGATCGGCCAGGAAGCTTTTCCAAAGTCCGGCACCAGCCGGCAAAATTTTCGAAAGTCCGGCACCGGCCCGCACCCCCACCCGGCCACCCATGGCAGTGTACG
>DAIDIQ010000167.1 GCA_027459285.1 Acetobacteraceae bacterium | reverse complement strand
ATCACCGCGCACATGCACCGCCGCCACATGCGCCCGCCACTGCCGCGCCGCCATCAACGCCAGCCGCAGCGCCGCCTCGCCCGCCTCCGTCCCCATCATCGGCAGCAATATCTTGCGTATCGCCATGCCGCATCATGCGGTCACCCTCCGGGACAACGCAACAAACAAGCCCGTGCCGCCTTGGCTGGCCCACGGCGGCCCGCCAGGCAAGCACAAATACCGACGGTTATTCTCCATGATCGGTGTTATCGGGGCGCCGCGCCGTATGTCATCCACCGCGGTTGGCCGGGCGCCGCGCGGCGCCCGGCCGCCCCGATCAGGGAAACAGCCCGCGCAGCGCCTTCGCGTCGCGCACTTTCTCCACCCCGGTCGCCATCGCCGCGGTGCGGTGGCTCACCTTGTCCCGCGCCGAGCGGTGCACCACCTTGTCGAAGGCCCGGCTCATCAGGTCATATAATTTGTGCAGCACATCCGGCTCGGTCCAGAAAAATTGCTGCAAATCCTGCACCCACTCGAAATAGCTCACGATCACGCCACCCGAATTGCACAGAATATCGGGAATAACGAAAATCTCGTCCCGCCTCTGCTCCAGCACCGCGTCACCCTCGGGCGTGGTCGGGCCATTCGCGCCTTCCGCCAGCACCCGGCATTGCAGCCGCCGCGCCATCGCCGCGTCGATCACGCGCTCGCGCGCCGCCGGCACCAGAATATCGCATTTGGTGGCAAGCAACGCCTCCGGGTCCGCCGCCAACTCGTTACTGAAGCCGCGCAGCACGCCATGCTTGCCCACGTGCGCCAGCAGCCCCGGCACATCGAGCCCGCGCGGGTCGGCATAGCAGGCGGTATGGTCGCTCACCGCCACGATCCTGGCGCCAAACTCATGCAGCGCCTTGGCCGTGATGGAGCCGACATTGCCAAAGCCCTGAATGGCCACCGTCGCACCCCGCAGCGGCACATTGATCCGCTCCATCGCCCGCGCCGCCAGATGCGCGACCCCGCGCCCGGTCGATTCCATCCGTCCCAGCGTGCCGCCGCATTCCACCGGCTTGCCGGTGACAATCTCGGTCACCGTCTGTCCCCGATACATGGAATAGGTGTCCATGAACCACGCCATCACCTGCGCGTTGGTGCCCATGTCGGGCGCCATCACATCGATCTGCGGGCCGACGAAGGGGATCATCTCCTGCATATAGCGGCGTGACACGGCCTCCAGTTCGCGGTGGCTCAACGCATACGGGTCGCACGCCACACCCCCTTTGGCGCCGCCATACGGCAGGCCGGCCAGCGCGCATTTCCAGCTCATCCACACCGCCAGCGCCGCAACCTCGCCAATATCCAGGTCGGGCGCGAAGCGCGTGCCGCCCTTGGTCGGCCCCAGGCTCAAATGATGCTGCACCCGATAGCCGTGAAAAACCTCGGTCCGCCCATCATCCCGGTGCACCGGAATCGAAACACTGAAGGCGCGCTTCGGGTACAGCAGCCGGTCCCGCGCATCGACCGGTATTTCCAAATAATCGGCCGCCGCCTGAAATTGCTGCCGCGCCATTGCGAACACCGGTCCGGTGTATATTGTCTCAACCATGAGCCGCCTCTCCTGACATTGGCGGATGCTCAAAACACCGCGCGCCGAAAGTCCATATGCGGCCGCGTAATCAATCACCGCGCCCGCTCGCCCCGGCGCACCCGGTTTTTCCCGCCCCGACAGTATGCTGCGTGCCGCGCCGTGTTCCGCGCCATGCCATGACCCTGGCAGCCGCATCGACGCGCCTTTGCTTACCGAAGCCGATTTTCGCCCGCCTCAGCGCTGCGCCCGGCTCAGTTCAGCCATGACACGCCGCCAAAGCGCGATGCGTTCGCGTGCTTAGCTTTGAAGTCCGGCACCGGCATGTTTTGTTTGAAGCCCGGCACCGGCCCGCACCCCCACCCGGCCACCCACGAGCGTACACTGCCATGGGTGGCCGGGTGGGGGTGCGGGCTGGTGCCGGACTTCAAAC
>DAIDIQ010000148.1 GCA_027459285.1 Acetobacteraceae bacterium | reverse complement strand
CATGCCGGCGATGGTGTGGGTTTCGCCGGGGGCGATGGGGATGGGGGTGAGGACCGGGCGGTAGAAGCCTTTGCCGTCGTGGGGGCGGAAGGCGTAGCCGAAGCGGTCGGTGAGTTCGGCGAGGGTGGTGGCGTCCGCGTATGCCTCGATCGGGCGGTTGGCGATGCGGTTGAGGATGCGGACGTCGTCGATGCCGGCGATATGGTCGGCGTGGGCGTGGGTGAAGAGCACGGCGTCGATGGCGGGGATGGTGTTGGCGAGGAGTTGGGTGCGGAGGTCGGGTGTTGTGTCAACTAACAGGCGTTTATGATCAGAACCTTCGATGACGATACTGGAGCGGGTTCTCAGGTTTTTGGGCTCGGTGGGGTCGCAGCTGCCCCAGTCTCCGCTGCCGTCGGGGCCGCCGATCATGGGCACGCCGGCGGAGCTGCCGCAGCCGAGGATGGTTACCCGCAAGGGGTGGCTTTCGTGAACAGGCGGTGGAAGTTTTCGGTGGTCTGGGCGGCGATGGCCTCGGGCGTGAGGCCGCGAGCCTCGGCGAGGATGGCGGCGGTGCGGGCGACGTAGGCGGGTTGGCAGGGTTTGCCGCGGTGTGGGACGGGGGCGAGGTAGGGGGAATCGGTTTCGACGAGCAGCCGGTCGATGGGCAGTTCGGCGGCCAGGGCGCGGAGTTCGTGTGATTTCGGGAAGGTGAGGATGCCGGAGAAGCTAATGTAGCCGCCGAGGCGGATGGCGGCGTGGGCGAGGGCGGGGCCGGAGGAGAAGCAATGCAGCAGGAAGGGAAAACCCCCCTGCCCTGCCTCACTGTGCAGGATGGCGGCGGTGTCTTCGTCGGCGTCCCGGGTGTGGATGATGAGGGGCAGGCGGGTTTCGCGGGCGGCCTCGATATGGCGGCGGAACATGAGGGCCTGGGTTTCGCGCGGGGCGGTTTGGTAATGGTAGTCGAGCCCGGATTCGCCGATGCCGACGATTTTGGGGTGGTTGGCGAGGGCGATGATGTCGGCGGTGGTGAAGCGGGTTTCGTCGGCGACATTGTGCGGGTGGCTGCCGATGCTGGCCCAGACCGGGGGGTGGGCGGCGGCCAGCGCGATTTGGGTTGCCGCGTTGGCGAGGCGGGTGCCGATGGTGACCATGCCGCCGATGCCGGCTTCGCGCGCCTGGGTGAGGATGGCCGGCAGGTCGTAGGGCGGGAAGAAATCGAGATGGCAGTGACTGTCTATCAGCATGGGGCGGTCAGCATGGGGCGGCTTGGGCGGTGGCGCGGGCGGCGAAGCGGGGGAAGATGCCCGCGGGTGGCGGCAATTGGGTGCCGGCGGGCAGGGGGGTGGCGAGGGCGGCGATGCCGCGTGCCTCGGCGGGTGCGGCGAGTTGGTCGAGCAGGGTCGCCATGGCGTCGGGCATGAAGGGGCTGAGCAGCACGGCGATGTGATACAGCACATCAAGCAGCACGCGTAACACGCTGGCCATGCGGGCGGGGTCGGATTTTTTCAGTGCCCAGGGGGCCTGGTGGTCGATATAGGCGTTGGCGGCGCGGATGAGTTTCCAGGCGGCTTCGAGCGCGTCGGCGAGGGCCTGACGGGCGATGGCGGCGCGCATTTCGGGGGCGAGGGCGGCGGCGAGGGCGCGCAAGGCTGCGTCCTGCTCGGTTGATGGGCCGATATCGGGCCGGATGCCGTTGAGATTGCGGGAAATGAGCGAGAGCGTGCGCTGGGCCAGGTTGCCGAGATCGTTGGCGAGTTCACGGTCCATGCGGGCGACGATGGCATCGTGGCGGAAATCACCGTCGCCGCCGAAGGGGACCTCGCGCAGGACGAAATAACGCAGCGCGTCCAGCCCGTAGGTTTCGACCAGTGTCTCCGGATCGAGCCCGTTGCCGGCGGATTTGCTCATTTTTTCGCCCTCCACGGTCCACCAGCCGTGGCTGAACACGCGCCGGGGCAGAGGCAGGCCGGCGGCCATGAGGAAGGCGGGCCAGTAGAGGGCGTGGAAGCGGGCGATTTCCTTGCCGACGAGGTGCAGATCGGCCGGCCAGAAGGCGGCGCGGGGGGCGTTTTCGTCGGGCCAGCCGACGCCGGTGAGGTAATTGGCGAGCGCGTCGAACCAGACGTACATGACGTGGTCGGGGTCGTTCGGCACGGGCACGCCCCAGCGGAAGCTGGTGCGGCTGATGGAGAGATCGGTGAGGCCGGATTTGAGGAAGCTGAGCAGTTCGTTGCGGCGGGCGGAGGGGGCGAGGAAATCGGGGTTGGCCTCGTGGAAGGCGATCAGCCTGTCCTGGTAGGCGGAGAGGCGGAAAAACCAGGAGGGTTCGCGCACCCATTCGACCGGGGCGCGGCTTTCGCGGGCGACGCGGCTGCCATCGGGCAGGGTTTCGAGTTCGTCGGCGCCATAGAATGCCTCGTCGCGCACCGAATACCAGCCTTCGTAATGGCCGAGATAGATGGCGCCGGCGGCGTGGGCGCGGTGCCAGAGTTCGGCGCAGGCGCGCTTGTGGCGGGGCTCGGTGGTGCGGATGAAATCATCGTGGCTGATGTTCAGCAGGCTGGCCATGCGGCGGAACTGGCCGGAGACGCGATCGGCGAAAAGCTGCGGGTCGAGGCCGGCGGCGGCGGCGGCTTTTTCGACCTTCTGGCCATGCTCGTCGGTGCCGGTGAGGAACAGCACGTCGTGCCCGTCGAGGCGGTGGAAGCGGGCGATGACGTCGGCGGCGATGGAGGTGTAGGCGTGGCCGAGATGGGGCGCGCCGTTGACGTAATAGATGGGCGTGGTGAGGGTGAAGCGCGGCATCGGCGCCTTTCGCGGCGGGTGGTTCAGGCGAAGAGGGCGAGCGCGTCGGCCAGGGCCTGGCGCTTGTCCATGTGGAAACGGTGGGTGACGAAGCGAATGCGGCCCACCGCGTGCCATACCTCCACCCAGGCATCAAGCGTGCGACGGGCGAGCAGGGCGGCGCCGTGCCGATCTGGCGTGCCGCGGGCGATGGCGCCGAGCGAGGCGGCGAGGGTTTGGCCGAGCAGATCGAGGAAATGCTCGAAGCCGTTTTCCTGGCGGAGCACGGCGTCGATGACGCGGGCGCGGAGTGTGGGCTCGGGGCTTGTGTCGAGCACCGCATCGATCAGGTCGGCCAGCGCGAGGGCGCCGGCATCGAGCAGGGCGAGGGCGCGGCCGGGGGCGCCGTTGGCGAGTGGCAGGAGGCGGGCAAGCTCGGCGGGGGTGAGGCTGGGCGCGTGCTGGGCGAGCAGGGCGCGCATGGCGGCGTCGTCGAGCGGGGTGAGGGCGAGGTGGACGCAGCGGCTGCGCAGCGTGGGCAGGAGGGCGCCTTGATTGTGGCTGACCAGCAGCAGGATGGCGCGGTCCGGCGGTTCCTCCAGCACTTTGAGCAGGGCGTTGGCGGCGGCGATGTTCATGGCCTCGGCGCCGTCGATGATGACGACGCGAAACCCGCCCTCGGCCGGGGTGAGGCGCATGAAGCCGGTGATGTCTCGCACATCATCGACCAGGATTTCGCTGCGCATGCGCTTTTTTTGTTCGTCGTAGCGGAGGGCGATGCTGAGCAGGTCGGCGTGGGTATCGGCGGCGACGCGGCGGGCGGTGCCGTGCGTGGGGGGCACGTGCAGGGGGGCCGGGCCGGGATTGGGCGGCAGGCCGGCGAGCAGGAAGCGGGCGAAGCGGAAGGCGAGCGTTGCCTTGCCGATGCCGGGCGGGCCGGTGATGAGCCAGGCGTGGTGCAGGCGGGTGCCGGCGGCGGCGCGGGCCAGGGTGCGCTCGGCCGCGTCGTGGCCGATCAGGATTTCGGTTTCGGCCGGGGAGCGCATGGCGGCAGGCTAGCGGAAATGGGGCGGTTGGATAAGGCGGGCCGACGCGATGGATGACGAATCCCGGCGCGCGCCTAGATTGCGGGCATGACAAGCCTTGCGCCCGAGATGAACGACGCCGCGACGCCGGACCGGCGGCCGCATGCGGTGGTGATTGGCTCGGGCTTTGGGGGACTTGCAGCGGCGATACGGCTTGGGGCGCGCGGGTATCGGGTGAGCGTGCTGGAGCGGCTGGACAGTGCGGGCGGGCGGGCGCGGGTGCACCGGCAGGACGGGTTTGTGTTCGATGCCGGGCCGACCATCATCACCGCGCCGTTTCTGCTGGAGGAATTGTGGGCGCTGTGTGGGCGCAGGCTCGATGATGACGTGACGCTGCGGCCGGTCGATCCGTTCTATCGGTTCGTGTTCGATGACCGGGTGAGCTTTGAGTATTCGGGTGATGCGGCGGCGATGGAACAGGCGATACGCCGGCTGAGCCCGGGCGACCTGGATGGCTATCGGCGGTTCATGGCGATGAGCGAGCGGATTTTCCGGGTGGGGTTCGAGCAACTGGGCGATCAGCCGTTTTCGGCGTGGACGGATATGGCGCGGATCGTGCCGCAGATGATGACATTGCAAAGCTATCGGAGCGTGTATGGGCTGGTTTCACGGTATGTGAGCCATGAGAAATTGCGGCTGATGCTGAGTTTTCATCCGCTGCTGGTGGGCGGCAACCCGTTCGCGGCGAGTTCGATTTATGCGCTGATCTGCTTTCTGGAACGGAAATGGGGGGTGCATTTCGCGATGGGGGGCACCGGCGCGCTGGTTTCGGGGATGGTGCGGCTGATCGAGGGCCAGGGCGGCACGATGCGGTATGGCGAGACGGTGACGCGGATTGTGGTGGAAGGCGGCGCGGCGGTGGGGGTGGAGACGGCCCGGGGCGCGCGGATTGACGCGGATATCGTGGTGTCGAACGCGGATGCGACGCACACCTATACGCATCTGCTGGCGGATACGCGGCGGCGGCGGTGGAGCGATGCGCGGCTGAGGCGGGCCAGGCAATCGATGGGGCTGTTCGTCTGGTATTTCGGCACCGACCGGCAATACACGGATGTGGCGCACCATACGATTTTGCTGGGACCGCGCTATAAGGGGCTGATCGACGATATTTTCCGGCACAAAATATTGGCCGAGGATTTCTCGCTGTATTTGCACCGGCCGACCGCGACCGACCCGAGCCTGGCGCCGCCGGGGTGCGATGCGTTCTATGTGCTGAGCCCGGTGCCGCACATGGGCGCGGGGATAGATTGGCGGGCCGAGGCGCCGAAATATCGTGACCGGATTGCGGCGCGGCTGGAGGCATATCTGCTGCCGGGGCTGCGGCAGGCGGTAGTGAGCAGCCGGGTGACGACGCCCGCGGAATTCGAGACCGATCTGCTGAGCGAGCAGGGGGCGGCGTTCGGGCTGGAGCCGCTGCTGAGCCAGAGTGCGTGGTTTCGGCCACATAATGCGAGCGAGGATGTGAAAAACCTGTATCTGGTCGGGGCGGGGACGCATCCGGGGGCGGGGGTGCCGGGCGTATTGAGTTCGGCACGGGTGTTGGACCGCGTGCTGCCGGAGCCTGTGCGATGAAACTGCCGAACCCGATGTTCATTTTCCTCGATGTGGTGGTGCTGGCGGTGCTGGTGTGGGAATTATGGCGGTTGAAGAGCGGGAAATACGACAAGAAGGATGATTGAGGGAAACCGGCGCGTAACGCGCCGGTCACGAAGTTTTTTTGGTTCTTTTTGTTCACAAAAAGAACGTATCTTTCTGTCCCTTGACCGCCCACGATCCCTCAAGCCTTCGGCCATGGTTAAGTGGGTGGGGGGGATCCTTTCGGGTGCAGGGGGATCAGGCGGCGTTGCGAGACAGGAAGGCGCGGATGGCGGTGGCGATGGCGGCGGCATGGGTTTCGAGGGCAAAATGCCCGGTATCGAGGAATTCGACCTGGGCGTTGGGATTGTCGCGCTTGAAGGCTTCCGCGCCGGCGGGAAGGAAGAACGGGTCGTTTTTTCCCCAGATGGCGAGCAAGCCGGGGCGATGGGCGCGGAAATAGGCCTGAAATTCCGGATAGAGGGCGACGTTGCTTTTGTAATCCCCGAACAGGTCGAGCTGGATATCGGTCATGCCGGGACGGGCGAGGTAGAAATTATCGAGCGCGATACCGTCTGGCGAGACCGCGGTCGGGTCGGCGACGCCATGGGTATATTGCCAGCGCGTGGCATCCGGGGTGAGGAAGGCATGGAGTGCGGCGCGGTTGGCGGGCGAGGGGTCGTGCCAATAGGCCTGGATCGGGGACCAGCCGTCGCTGAGGCCTTCGGTGTAGGCGTTGCCGTTCTGTGAGACGATGGCGGTGATGCGATTGGGGTGCCAGAGCGCGAGGCGGAAACCGGTCGGGGCTCCGTAGTCGAACACGTAGAGGGCATAACGATCGAAGCCGACGCTTTCGGTGAATTTGTCGATGGTGCGGGCGAGGGCGTCGAAGCTGTTGGTTTCCGCGGGAGCGGAATTGCCGAAGCCCGGCAGATCCGGCGCGATGAGGTGGAACTGGTCCGCGAGCAGCGGCATGAGGTCGCGGAACATGTGGCTGGCGCTGGGAAACCCGTGCAGGAGCAGAAGTTTGGGGGCGGTTTTGGCCCCGGCCTCCCGGTAGAAAAGGTCGCGGCCGTCGATGGTGACGGTGTTGTAGGAGATTTTGGACATTTCGGTGTGCCTTTCGCGAGGGTTCATGACCGTTAAAATGTAGTCTTAGAGGTTACTTGTGGTGGTGGCAACGGCCTGGCGAAGCAAGGCGAGAACGGTTTCCGGGGCGGTGACGTTGGGGGAGTGGTCGACCGGTTGAGCGTCGACCTGGGTGCCCATGGGGGTTGGCCATGAAGCGCTGGGTGTCGGGGTGGGTCATGCGGTCGTGCTCGGCCAGGAGGTACCAGCCTGGCAGATCGAGCCAGAGCGGGCGGGGCACCGGGACAATGATGGCGGCCGCGAGCGACGTGAGGGACAGGGAAGGCGCCACGATGTTGAGGCCCGGGGCGGCGAGCGGCGGAATGCGCTTGGCCCAGGTCGAGCCATCGGCCCAGGCGCCGTGGACGAGGACGAGGCTGGTGGGTGGGGTGGGGGTGAGCATGTTCAGCCTCCTGTTCGGCGAAGATAACCGGATCTGGCGTGCCAGTAGGGTTATGATTACCGGACATAACTTGTCAAGCGATGTTTTAGTGGTTATGTGTGGAAAATCAGACAAAGCGGGCCGTGCCGGCCGGCCGGGAAAGGAAGTACGATGGCGACCGACCTGCCTGCGTTTTTTGTGGCCGATGCGCCGGGGCTGGATTTTCTGAACTCGATTGCGACGCCGGTGGACGCGCCGGTGGATTGGATTGGGGATGGGGCCGGGTTTTTGGACTGGCTGGGCCAGGCGGGGCTGGTGCCGGGCGCGGTGCTGGCTGATTTGGCGGGGCGGGCGCTGCCGGGCGAGATGGACAAGGTGGCGGACCAGGCGCGTGTGTTGCGCGAATGGTTCCGTGGGTTTGTGCGGCGCCATATGGGGCGCGCGCTGAACCCGGCGGCGCTGGGGGAGTTGGGGCCGCTGCAACGATTGCTGGAACGCGACGAGATGTTTCAGATGCTGGGCGCGGACGGGACGGGGCGGTTGACGTTGGGCCGGCAGCGGCGGTGGCGGACGCCGGAGGCGCTTTTGCTTCCGGTTGGGGAAATTCTGGCGCAACTGGTGGTGGCGGAGGATTTCGCCATGATCAAGGCGTGCGAAGGTTCGGCGTGTACGCTGATGTTTGCCGACCATACGCGCGGACATGCGCGGCGCTGGTGCAGCATGGCGGTGTGCGGCAATCGGGCGAAGCAGGCGGCGCACCGGGCGCGGGCGAAGGATGAGGCAGGGAAGTGAGGGGGGCGCTTGCCAATAGGCGTTCCATTCGCGGCAAGGAAGACCGAAACGGCATGGCGAGACCGCGCGGTTTATTACCTGTTGCCGGGACGCCGGACTGGTTTGCGTGCGCCATCGGGCAAGTGGCAGCCTGCCATGGCCGGTGGCTTCGTCATGGCGTGATTTCGTAAATGGTGCCGCAGGAATAGCAGGCGCCACCGTTGCCGGTGGTGCCGTAGATCACGCCGGATGGAGCAACCAACGGCGGCTGCGGCCTCAGGCCCGGTGGAAACGCTAGGGCAACAAGCGGGACCGGTCAAAGGGAAATTTCGCGGAACCCATGAAAACCGTGTGACTGCCCGCGAACGGTTCCCCCCACTCCGCCCTAAAGTCACGAAGTTTTTTTGGTTCTTTTTGTTCACAAAAAGAACGTCTTTCTTTCCTTTCGTCCTGTCATTCTATGCCAGACCCGCGCCCCGTTCGGCCTCGCGGGTGAGGATGGCGAAATCGTTGTCGCGTTCGCCGTGGGCGGCGCAGGCGAGGAGTTTATTCTGCACGAGGGAGGCGAGGGGCATGGGGGCGGCGAGGGATTGGGCGGCGGCCAGCATCATGGCGGTGTCTTTCAGGGCCAGGGCGACGTCCACGCCCTTGGCGGCGTAGGCGCGG
>DAIDIQ010000137.1 GCA_027459285.1 Acetobacteraceae bacterium | reverse complement strand
GAGCCTCGCCGACCTCAGCCGCGCCGACAAGGACCTGCACACGGCCCGCGCGCTGCCAGCGACGTTGCGGGCTATTTCACCGCCATAGCGCATCATGACGAGACCGGTTCCCGTCTGGCTCGACCCGCTCTCGGTCCGGTAGATCCAACGTGCCGGAAAGTCTCAGGGACAGTCCCGTCCCAGCCGTGGAACGCCGTCACACACCAATGCGCACCTGCCACCAATCTCCGCGAAAATCGCATCGCCGGCCTGCCACGCCCCGGCGTCGATCCGGCTTGGGCGGGCAATTGCCTCGCCCTGATGAAACGCGATGTGTTGACGCATGCCGTGCCAGTGGGCCGGCAGCGCCACGCAGGTGACGGTTGCGCGCAGCCGCCGCCTCATCCGCCGCGCCGCGCCAGCGCCAAGGCAAGTCCGGCGCCCATCAACACCCCGCCGGAAATGCGGTTGTGCCATCGGCTGTGTCCGGCAAGCCATCGCCGCGTCCGCCCGGCCGCTATCGCCCACAGCGAATCGATCACCACCGCGAGCGTCAGAAACGTCATTGCCAGAACCAGCAATTGCAGCCCCGCCGGCGCCCGGCGACTGACGAATTGCGGGAAGAACGCGGCATAGAATAGCAGCGTCTTGGGGTTGGTCAGCGAAACGAAAAACCCCCGCGCCCACAACGTCAGCGCTAGCGGCCGCGCCGGCAGGCGCGCATGCTGCGCCGCCGGCGCCAGAAACTGGCGCAGCCCAAGCCCGATCAGATAGGCCACCCCCAGCCATCGCAGCACCGCAAACCCGGCGCCTGACGCATTCAGCAGGGAAGCCATGCCCCACCCCGTCAGCGCCAGTTGCGGCACCATCGCGCTCGCGGTGCCGGCAACCGTCGCCAGCCCCATGCGCGTGCCGAACGCCACGCTATTGCCCACAATCAGCGCCACGTTCGGCCCCGGCATCAGCATCAGCAGCAGCGTCGCGGCAACAAAACCGGCATAAAGCGCGGGGTCGGGCATGACCGAAACCTAAGCCGTCTCCGACGGGAAAACCAGCAAGCCTCGTTCCGACATTGACAGTATTACCCGGATCAAATCGCGATCCTGACCGCGCGTAAAACTGGAAGATCCTGATGGCTCCGGCGGCGCAGGCGCTGTGCCACGGGGCTGACTTCCGGCGGAAAAAGACGTGCCGGTTGGCCTGCCCGCTCAGCCAGTGTCGTCCATGCCCAATGTTTCCAGCATCGCCCGGCCGCTGACCGCCGGCGCGTAGAGATGCTGCACCCGGGCACGCCCGCGCGCGCCGGTGGCGCGTGCCGCCTCCGGGTCCTCATGCACGCGGCGCATGGCGCGGGCTGCCTGCGCGATGTCGGCCTCGGCCCAGGCCTGCCCCTCGGCGCCCGGATATTCCCCGACACCAACTGGTACCAGCCGATACCCGACCACGTAGGCACAATCCGGCGTCGCGAAATCCATCGTGCCGGAATAGCCGGTAAGGATTACCGGCTTGCCCATCAGCATCGCCTCGGCCGGGCCGCGGCCGAAACCCTCGGACCGGTGCAGCGAGACGAAACAATCCGCCGCCGCCATCAGGCCGAGTAATTCCTCTCGCCCGAGTGAAACGTCGCGCAACTCGATGCGTGGATCGCGGCACAGGGCGGAAAGGCGCCGCCAGGGTATGGGCGCGGCGTCACCGCCCTGGGTTTTGATGATCAGCCGCACCTCATCCTCGCGGTCGGGAAAGGCGGTGAGGAAGGCCTGCACCACCGCCTCGGGGTTCTTGCGGCTGGCGAAGCTGCGAAAATCGAACATGAACAGGAACACGGTCGCGTCCGGCGGCAGGCCCATCGCCGCCCGGTCAGGCACTATCGCGTCGGTCGGCAAGGTCACTGTCATCGGCACCAGCCGCACCGGACGCAGCGCCTCCCGCGCGAAGGCGGCGCGCGCGAAGGCGGAGGATGCCCATATTTCGTCGTAGAAGGAAAAGCTGTGCAGCCAACGGCGCGGCAGCCGGTCGAGCTCCCATGCCCACCAGCCGATGCTGCGCGCCGCGCGCACGCCGCGGCCGGCCAGAAAATGCCAGTCATCATAAGCGGTATCAGCATTATGGTGCACCAGATTGACATCGACCTCGATATCGGATTCCGGCAGTGCCCGGCCGCGCCAGTCGAACACCGTGCCGGCACGGTCCAGCACCATGTAATCACGAAAGCCGACCGCGTTCAGCGCGGTTATCGATCCGCGCAGATCCTCGCCGCGGCCGCTGCGGGCGGTCAATTCCCCACTCAGCAACAGGCGCGCCTTCTGCACGCGACGGCGCTTTTTGCGGACCGGCGCCACCGTTCGTGGCTTGCGCTCGGCCGGCACGAAGGGGAAATCCAGCCGGGCCAGGGCGCGGCTCGCGTAATTTTCTGGAAAATTGTCGCGCCCCCAGGAGACCAGGCCGGCCCTGCCCTCGGGTGTTGCGATGTCATAGATCTGCTGCAGGTCGCGGCGGTTCGCGTGCAGCATCAGCAGCACGTTCGGCACGCCGTGCGCGACCAGGCTTTCGGCGGCCAGAAACACCGGCAGGCGCGGATCGACCGCCTCGATCGAGATGGCAAGCTCATCCACGCCATAAGTGACCAGCCAAAGCAGGTAATTCCAGATCGAGCGCTCATCCTCGAGCTTGAAGGTGCGCTGCAAATCGGCCCGTAATTCCCAGGGCGTCATCGCCGCCCGGTTGAGCGCGAAGCCGGCAACCGAAATATCGGTTGGTTCCTGAAACCATGCCTGCACCCGGGCGGCGATCACCGCCGGCCAGTCGTATAATCCTGGTGCGAGGAAGGCAAACCAGAAGCCGTGCGCAAGCCGGCTCAGCCGGTCGGTTGGAAAGCGCAACCAGCCGTCGAGCCGGCCCCGCGCCTCCGGCACGCGACGCGTGATCAACATCGCCTCGGTGATCGGCACGTCCTTGTAATAGCCCGAGATCGCGGAAAGTCGCAGTAATTGCGCGATGAAATCCGGCGTCAGCAAGGCGCGGTCCACCACGTGCTCGCGCAGGCCGGCGGTCAGCACCCAGGCCAGGTAATCCTGCACCCCGTCCGGGTCCTGGATCGGGAAGGCGCGTTGCAGATCGGCGCGTAATTCCCAGGCCAGGGCCGCCTGCATCGGCAGCAGCGCGTCGGCATGGCCGATCCGCACGGTCACATCGCCGTGAATATGCTGCCCCGCCTCGCGGGCCGGAACACTGAGCGCCCGCGCCGCGACCGACGGCCAGGGTGGTGGCACCGCGGCGGCGTTGGCTGCCTCGGCGTGCGCCGCGCTGTCATAGAGCAGGGCGCCCGCCGCGATCGAGCGGCCATCGATGCCCTGCGCCTCGGCATCGCCGCCGATGAACCAATTGATGTACGCCTCCAGCCCGCGTTCGTGCTGAATGTCGAACACACGCTGCAAATCGGGTCGGTCGAGCCAGAGCTGATACATGAAGCGGGTCATGACGATGCCGCGGTCGCGCGCGGTCTCGTCCGGCTCATCGAAGAATTCCGAGCTGATGGCGAGCGGCGCCAGCGGGTCGATGGCGCCTTCCGCCACCGCGCGCGCGAGCCATGACCGCATATGTTCCTCGATCGGGCGACCATTCTCGAAGCGGGCAAATCCGTAGGGCAGGCGACGATATTCCGCGTGCCGGTTGGCCAGTACCAGCGCCCGGTAGCGCGCCACCAGCACGGCCACCGCCGCGCCCACATTCGCCATGCTGAAACGGTTCTGGTGCCGTGAGAAACTCTCGGCATCCTCGGGATCGATGCCGCTGAAATGGAAGAAAACCAGGGGCGCGCCGTCCACCGTGAAGCCGCGCGTCCAGTCACCGAGGACCGTGCGCTGGCCCAGATTCCAATAGGCCACATTGTAGGCGGTATCACGCAGAATGCAGCAATTCGGCACGAAGATGGGTGCCAGGTCCATCCAGCGCTGGTCGGTGAACAAATTCTCGGCCACTTGCGCGCGGCATTGGGCGTGGCAACGGTCCTGCCACCAGGCGAGCAGCGCGAGCGCGGCCGCGTCGCGCCGGGCCGCGCAAAAGCCCAGATTATAGATGCCGGATTTCATGATCGTCAGGTCGGACGGTTCAAACCCGTCCTGCAGCGGCTTCAGCATATGTGGGGTCAGCACCAGGCTGTGCCGCGCCAGCGCCGCCCAGACCGCGTCGAGCGGGGCGAGCACCAGTATATCCGGGTCCAGATAAATCGTCTCGGCGAAGCCCAGACGGTCCAGCAGGTGGGTGAACACGAACGGCTTCAGCGCCGTGTTGAACTCGATCACGCTGTACCACAGCACCATGTTGGCCAGCAGTGGAATACCCAGCGCCTCGCAATCGATCACGCTCGCGGCGAGGTCGAGCCCGTCGAAACGGCGCGGCTTGTCGGCCAGCACGATGAAGCGGGCAATCTCCGGATGCACGGCGCGCAGCGACTGCATCAAGGTCGCCGCATAGGCGATGTAGTTGCCGGAGACGATGGTGAAAATGGCGCGACGTGGCGATGCCGCCTGGCTCACCGCCTTTTCGTCCACGGCCGTCTCGCCTGGCACCGCCGCATCGGCCGTTCGCCTCGGCCTGGCCGCCGCCCGTCTTTTTCCTGCTGGCACGCGGCCATCCTCTCGTTCGCGTCAACGCTGCCGCGAACACTGCGATTGCTTGGACCGGTTCGCAAGTTGTGTGTCCGGGGGTGCGGGCCGGTGCCGGACTTGAGACAAAGCATGCGGGCCGGTGCCGGACTTTCTCGATAAAACTCGCCGGACTGCGCGCCGGGCAGGCGCGTCTCACGAAAACCTCCGTTCAGGGTGGGGCGCGGGCCGCGGTCAGCCAGCGTTCCGCCTCCGGCATCTGCGCGGCCACGCCCACCCGGCCCTCCTGCCAGCCATGCCCGACGAAATGCGCGCGCAAGGCATAGATGTCGGCCGGGTCATAGGCATGCGCCAGATCGGGGTACATGGCCACATAATCAGCCGGGTCGAACGGCATGGCGCAGGGCTGACGCCGCTCGAAATAGCCCTGTGTCACGAAATGCGCATGCAGGCTGGGCACATCGCCCGCCAGGCGCGCCGCCTCCACATCCGGATAGGCGCGGGCATAGAATATCGGGTCGAACGGCAGGCAACGGGCGAATTCCTGGATCAGGAACCGCAGAAAGCCGGCCCGCACACTGAGCGTTTCCTGCGCGAAATCGAGCTCGGTCACGCCGAGCCCGGCCAGCAGCAAAGCCAATGGCGGCGCATAGGGGTCCGCCAGCGCGGCAAGGCTGCCCACCAGCGGCGGCACGGACTGACCATCGGGCATGCGGCACGCTTTCCCGTAACCTGGTTCAGGCCGAAACGGCGCCAGCGGCAAGGCCGGGTGAGCCAGTTTTTGTCCCACCCGGCGGCGCCGCTGGGGCCGCCTCGCCTGTCGTCACGAGCGGCAGCGTAACCTGTCGTTACAGGGTCACGTCAATAGGGAAAAGCGTATTAAGCCGCAAAAATGCAACCCAAAGGCGAAATTCCCGTTCTACAGGCTCGCCATGTCGATCACGAACCGGTACTTCACGTCGCTTTTCAACATCCGCGCATAGGCATCGTTGATCTGCTCCATCCGGATCAGCTCGATATCGGCGGTAATTCCGTGCTCGGCGCAGAAATCCAGCATTTCCTGCGTCTCGGGCAGCCCGCCGATCAAGGAGCCGGCGAAATTGCGGCGCTTGAAAATCAAGGAGAATGGCGCCACCGCCAGCGGTTTCTCGGGCGCGCCCACCTGCACCATGGTGCCGTCACGTTTCAACAGGTTCAGCAGCGGGTTCACGTCATGGTCCGCGGCCACCGTATCGAGAATGAAATCGAACCCGCCGGACGCGCGGGTCATCGCATCGGGGTCACGCGTCACGACCACATGCGCGGCGCCCAGCCGGCGCGCATCGTCGGCCTTGTTGGCCGAGGTGGTGAACAAGGTCACCTCCGCCCCCATCGCGTGCGCGAGCTTCAGGCCCATGTGGCCGAGGCCGCCCAGACCCACCACGCCCACCTTGCTGCCGCGGCCCACGCGCCAGTGGCGCAGCGGTGAATAGGTGGTGATGCCGGCGCACAGTAGTGGCGCGACCGCGGCCAGATTGTCAGTGGCGCGAATTTTCAGCACGAAGGCCTGATCGACCACGATTGCCTTGGTGTAGCCACCATAGGTGACGCCGCCCGTATGCGTGTCCGGGCTGTTATAGGTGCCGACGAAGCCGTTCTCGCAATATTGCTCCAGCCCCTCGGCGCAGGCGGAACAGGCGCGGCAGGAATCGACCAGGCACCCGACGCCCACAATGTCGCCCGGCTTGAAGCCACGCACCTCGGCGCCGGCTTCCACCACCCGGCCGACGATCTCGTGGCCTGGAATGCACGGATAGACGGTGCCGCCCCATTCATCGCGCGCGGTGTGCAGGTCTGAGTGGCAGACCCCACAATAAAGAATATCGATGCGCACATCGGTGGGGCCAGGGTCGCGGCGTTGAAGGGTGGTGCGCGCAAGCGGCGCGGTGGCGGAGGCGGCGGCAAAGCCGACACAAGCAAACATGCAGCGTCCTTTTACTGATTGGCGGGACCGATATGGGCATCGGCCGGCCCCGCGGGTAGTATCAGGGTTTGAAAAGACAGTCCGGCAGCGGAGATTTTTGTGAGACGCGCCTGCCCGGCGCGTAGTCCGGCACCGGCCCGCACCCCCTGCCCTGCCACCCATGGCAGTGTACGCTCGTGGGTGGCCGGGTGGGGGTGCGGGCCGGTGCCGGACTTTCTCTATCAAGTTTGCCGGACTTACAAATGAGACAATACCACCCGGCGGCTGGCCTTGACTTGCCGGGTTTTGCCTGAGCATTGTCCGCGCCCGACGCGCCCCCGCATGGTGGGTCGCGTCCGCCCGGGCCTGGGGCTGTAGCTCAGTTGGTAGAGCGCCTCGTTCGCAATGAGGAGGTCAGGGGTTCGATTCCCCTCAGCTCCACCAGGCCGCGGCGACGCGGGGCACCGCGCCGCCGGTTATGCCAGGGCCGCCAGGAACGTCCGGCAAAAGGTCGCGGCCGAGCTTTCGCGCACCCGCTCGAGCAGGGCGGCGTGTCGGGCGCGTCGCTCATCGAGTCCCATGGTCAAGGCGCTGTCGATCACCTCCGCCATGGTCTCGGTATCGAACGGATTGACGATCAGCGCTTCCGGCATGCTCTCGGCGGCACCGGCGAAGCGTGACAAGATCAGCACCCCCGGGTCGGCCGCGTCCTGTGCCGCCACATATTCCTTGGCCACCAGGTTCATGCCGTCGCGCAGCGGCGTCACGAGCCCGATGCGGGCAATGCGATACAGCCCGCCGATCAGGCCACGGCTGACGGTGCGCGCCATATAACGCAGCGGCACCCAGTCGAAATCGGAATAGGCGCCGTTCACCGCGCCCACCTTATGGTCCAACTCCTCACGCAGGGCCCGATAGCGGTCCACCTCCTCGCGTGATGGGGCGGCGATCTGCAAAAAACTGATGCGCCGCCGCTGCGCCGGAAAGCGGGCCAGAAAATGGCTGAACGCATCGAAGCGCGCCGGCAGCCCTTTGGTATAATCCAGCCGGTCCACCCCTATCATCAGCGCGCGCCCGACCAGGCTTTCCACCACCCGCCGCGCCTCCACCCGCCGGCTCGCGCGGACCGCGAGCGCCGCGAACGAATCGGGGTCTATGCCCGCCGGCACCACCAGCGTGCGCGCCGCCAGGCCATCCCGCGCGGTGCCAAGCCGGGCCGCCGCGTCCAGAAAATGGCCGCGATCCGCCTCGGTCTGGAACCCGATCACATCATGCGCGTCCAGCGCCCGCAGCAGGTCCAGCGCCGGCGGTAAAATCTCGAACAGGGAAGGTGCTGGAAACGGGATATGCAGAAAAAACCCGATTCGGTTGCCCACCCCGAGCGCGCGCAGCCGCGCGGCCACCCCGAGCAATTGATAATCATGGATCCAGATCAGGTCATCCGCGCGCAACAGCGGCTTCAGCGCCGCGGCAAAGGCACGGTTGACGGCGCAATACGTGTCGTATTCGGCGCGTTCGAAATTGGTCAGGCCCGGCATCATGTGAAACAGCGGCCAGAGCGTGCCATTGGCAAAGCCGAGATAATAGGCCCGATAATCGGCGTCGCTCAGGTCGATGGTGGCGTAATTCACCCCGCCCATCTCATATTGCCGCGCGCTGGCGGCGGTTTGCTCCGCCCGCTGCCCAGACCAGCCAAACCATAACGTGCCCGGCGTCAGGGCGCCGGCCAGGCTTGCCACCAGGCCGCCCGCGCGCGGGCCGGCCTGCTCGTCACGGTTCGGCACCCGGTTGGAAACGATCACGAGGCGTGGCATGGCGCGTCTTTCCCGTCAGTCAAAAGCCGACCGGGGTGCCGCGCCCGCGGTTTCCCGGTCCGCGGCAAGCCAGTCTCGCACCGCCTCGACACTGCCGGCAAAATCCCGCCCCACATGCAGGCCGCGTCCGCCATGCGCGGCGGCCCAGGCAATCGCCGGCTCATCGGTCGTATCGTCACCAACGAACACCGGCGGGCGACCGGCGAACGGTGCCGCCTGCATGAAGTGCGCGAGCGCGGTCGCCTTGTCCGCGCCCCGCAAGCGGATTTCCATGGCCGAATGCGCCGGCAACAGAACCAGCGCATCTTCGCCGCCAGCGAGCCTCGTTGCCGCCGCCACCAGCGCATCCCGGCTGTCCGGCGCGCGCCGCCAATGAATCGCGAAGCCGCATTGTTTTTCCTCGAGCAGCGCACCCGGGTGGCGCGCCACCAACTGGCGCAATGGCGCGGCCAGGGCCGTGAGTGCCGCATGACCGGCTGGCGCACGCAGCATTTCGCCATCCGCGCCCCGCAACAGCGCCCCATGCTCGGCCGCCACGGCCAGGCCGGTGCCGAACATGCGGTCGATATCGGCCATGGATCGGCCGGAAACCAATGCCAACGCCCCGTCCCGCGCCGCCGCCAGCCTGTGCAGCAGCACGGGCAGAAACGGCGGCACCGTCACGGCATCGGGGGTCACGGCAATGTCAAGCAGCGTGCCATCAATGTCTAAAAAAACAGCACAGTCGCCCGACAGCGGAGCCTGTAACGAGCGACGCTGCATCGCCTCGTCATATAAGACCCGCGCCGCCCGAAACAAGCCCGAAACGGTCGCTCCTCCGCCCTTGGCAAAATCAATGGTCTTTGGGGAATTTTTGCACGAGAACGGCAAGCAGCGACTTTTTTGAAAAACAGTCGCGCAAAAAACTTTTGCTTCCTCGGGGGCGGGGTGGATGCCGGAGGTCCACGCGACGAACGCGACAAACGCACGGGAAGAGTCGTAAACGTTTTTTGGTTCTTTTTTTCAAAAAAGAACAGTCTTTTCCCTTGCCTCTGAACGCCGCAAGGCCCCGCAAGAAAAAGAAATCCGACCGGATGTCGCCATCCGGTCGGACCGTACGTCAGCCGAGTATCGGTTTAGTCGTTGTCGGCGCTCGCGGTCTTGATGCGGCTGGCGAAGTCGCTCGGCCAACGCACCGTTTTCTCACCCGGGTATGGGCGCTTATAGCCGGTCGCGTCATACCAGTCGAAGTGGTTCAGGGTATACGGGTCCACGCTGTCGGCCTTGTGCAGCTTGCCCTGGAACATCTGCTGCTTGAATTTGTGCCAGGCGGCCTGGATCGGGGTCATGTCGGCCACCGAGGCATTCACGCCTTCGTTCAACGGCACTTCGTTCGGCACGTGGTTCCACGGCTTGTCGTTCGGCGTGTTGGTGAACAGGTTGAACATCGGCGTCGCCGTCAGCTCGAACTGGTTCTGCGGCGGCAGGCCGAGAATCTGCTCGATCGTGCGGGCAAAGTTCACCTGGGTGTAGAAAGTGTGCACCGCCGGCCCATACTGCACCGTATACGGGCTGATCACGTAACCCGGGCTGCGGTGACCATCGACATGATCCACGCCGTCCTGGGCGTCATCCTCGGAAATGAAGATCGCCGAGCTGCCCCAGACTTTGCTGTGGCTGATATAGTCGATGATCCGCCCGATCGCGAGGTCGTTATCGGCCTGCTCGGCGTTCACGTCCGGCGGACCGCCGGTGTGGTCGCACATGATCCAGATGATCGAGAGCGCCGGCACGGTGCCGTTTTTCACGTCGTCCTGGAAGTTCTGTGCCCAGAAATCGACCCGCCACTGGTCAGGAATATTCAGGTCGAAAATCGGGAAATGCGGCACCGAGGCATATTGCAGCGACGGAATTTCCGAGATCGTGCTGGCGGTGGTTTCGTAATAGAGCGTCGATTCCTGATGGTTCTCGAAGTTCTGGCTGTCCGAATACCATTGCGACCAGCTCGGCTCGGTGGTCGAACCGGTCGGAGTCAGGAACTGATAGGCGGCATATTCGATATCCTCGCCGAACACCTTGACAGACAGGCCAGCCCGCTCGGCATCACCCCACAGAAAGCCCTGCGGCTGATAGGCATCGGCGTCGAAGCTGTTGGCCGGGTAGGAGCGGATCCAGTCCGGGGACTGAATGTCGTCCTCATACGGGGCAATGCCCTGCATCATCCAGTTATGGCCATCGGCCGATTGGCGCGACGGGTTGTAGTAATTATCCAGCAGCGGGAACCGCTTGACCAGCTGGTGCACATTCGGCGTGTCGACGCCACCGAACACCGCGAGCGACGGGTCGCCGTTGCCCTTTTTCACATCGCCCAGCACCTGGTCATAGGTGCGGTTCTCACGCACGATATAGAAGACGTGCTTGATCAGGGACGGATCGCCGATCCGCTTCGGAATCGCCACCGGCGCGGTCGAGCTGCTGCCGCCGCTCGCGCCGATAATATTCCCCTTCAGGTCCCAATGGTTGTTCTGCTCGACCTCTGTCGTATCGGTCGCCAGTTGCGCGCTGCTCGGGATCGGGATCAGGTTTACGGTCGCGGTATCGTGGTGGGTGTTGTAGCCGGTCACGCCATGCAGCGTGCCGAGCGAGCCCCAGGTGCCCACGCCCTTGTCGTTCGACACGACCAGCTGGTTATGCGTCGCGTCATATGAAATCGAATCCGGGGTCGAGGCGGTCGGGATGTAGCCCATCACCGGGTTGGCGGACGCGCCGCTCAGGTCAACCACGGCGATCGCGTTCACGGTATACAGCGTCACGTAGGCGGTCTGGCCGACAATCGCGATGCTGGTCGGCTCGGCACCGAAATTCGCCGTCGGCAGCGGCAATTTCACGCTGATGTTCCGAACCACCTTGTTGGTGGCCAGGTCGATCACGGAAATGCTCTCGCTGCTGGTATTGCACACATAGAGCATGCCGTTGGAAATCGCCATGCCGGTCGGGTGCAGCCCGACATTGATGGTGTGCACCACCGCGTTCTGGGTCAGGTCCACCACCGAGATCGTGCCGGTGATCGAGCTGCCATTCTCCGTGCTGGCAACGATCGGCGTGCCGTTGGAGACGTTGGTGAAATCCCTCGGGGTGGCCACGCGGCCGCCCTCGTTGCTGACATAGGCGTAATTGCCGTTCAGCACCACCGAGTTCGGCGCGTTGCCGACGCGGATCTGCGTGCCCTTGGTCACCGGCGGGTTTGCCGTCAGGTCGATCGCCTGCAGCGTGTTGTTGCCGTTCAGCAGCACATAGGCCGTCTTGCTGTCCGGCGTCACCGCGATGCCGCCCGGGTTCGAGGTGTAGGTGTTGCCGTCATAGAACTGGCCGCACGCCTGGTTCACCGGCGTGGAGGGCAGGCCGACCGTGATGCCCTTGCAGTTGATGTAAGCCTGGCTCGGCGGCAGTTCGATCTGCGCGAGATCGCTCAGCAACCCGGTCGAGGGATCGACGCTCGCGATCGCGAGATGGCTGTCATCCTGGCTGAACAGCAGCTTGGACCCGTCGGGCGTGTAGGTGATGCCGATGAACGAGCCGTCACTGTCACCGAACGGCGAATAAAGCTGCTCGATCTTGCCGTTGGCCGGGTCGATGATCTCGACCGCCTGAGAGGCGCCCATGTCCAGCACCGCGGCGCTGTTCGGGTTGGTCGGGTTCAACGCTACGCCCTTGGCGCGCACCGGAGAGCCGAGAATGACCGTCTTGCCGGCGGGCGAAACGATCTGGCCGGTCGACATCAGATATGTGCCGTTCGCCTGCGGCCCGACCTCATAGGTCGGGAAGTAGGTTGATTGCGCGAACGCGGCTGTGGACAGCCCAAGCGCCATGAGCCCGCAAAGCGGACCGTATAGTATCGCCGATCTCATATGTTCTTTACCCCTGACTGTGCCTGTGTTTTGGCGGCGGCACCATGCGCGCGCCGCGGCCGGCCCGCGCGCACATCGGCGTGACAGTTCTGTTAAATGAAAATTCAGAAAGTTCGAATTTTATGATGTGATTCCGGGTGCACTTTATGATTATGTGTCTTATTCTATCTATTTGTTGAAATTAAGTTGTCTTGCTGTCAGAGCGGTCAGAAGTCCGCCTAACTCTTATCAGCCTTCCGTCAGCCCGTTGTCATACGCCGAGCGCCGCCAGCCATGGCTCAAAGCGCCGCCAGCCATCCACCGACGCGGTGTAGATCGGCTGCCGCGCCTGCCACTTGCTCGGCGTATTCACCGCGCGGCCATTGCGCTCCGGGTGCAGGCACGCATCGTGCCAGGTGAGCCCGCAGGCCGCCAGCAGCGCGCGTATCGTCGGCTCCGGATTTTGCACCAGCGTTTCGTATTCGATCTCCACCAGCCGCGCCGGCGGCAGCACCGCGCGCCAATGCGCCATCAGCCGCTCATACAAGCGGCAATACGCCGCCAGCGCCGCTCCGCCGGTTGGAAACGCAAAGCGCGGGTTGAAATGGGTTTTGTGAATGGAAAGCGCGGTTGCCACGCGGTGCCGCCGGCAATGCACCAGGGTCGCGCCAGGTATGGCGCGCAGCACCAGCCCCGCCCACTGAAAATTCAGCGGCATTTTGTCGGTCACCCGCGCCCGCCCGCCGGCCAGCCGGCCGAGCATGGTCAGATAGGCGCCCCCGGCCTCATGCAGCAATTGGGCCCGCGCCGGCGCTGCCGCGGCTTCCCACGCGACGCCGCGCTCGTTCCAGAACGATAATTCCCCCGCCCCGGCCACCGCCGGATGCGCGCTTAGAATCTGCTCCACCAGCGTCGTGCCGGATCGTGGCAGGCCGATAATCAAAATCGGCGCCGCCGGCACGGCCGCCCCCGGCACGGAGCCGGGTGGAAACGCCGCCATCAGCCGGTCCACCCGCGCCGCGAAGGCCGCGCCGTCAAACGGCGCAAACCCGTCGCGCAATGCCGCCGCGGCCGCGTATGCCGCCATCGCCTGCTCCAGCCGCCCGCAATCCTCCTCGGCCTTGCCGAGGGCCAGATGCAGCCGCGCCCGATCAACCGCGCCGAGCCCCGGCCGCGTCAGCGCCGCCCGCATCTGCGCCATCAGTTCCGCGTCCGCGGCACCGATTTTCCGGCAACGCACAATATCATAGTAGATGCCGGCCATGTCCGGCGCCAGCGTCACGGCCTTTTCCAGCACCGTCCGGGCCGCATCGAATTGTCCAGTATCCGCCAGCACCTGCCCCAGCCCCTGCAAAGCCATGACATTGCCTGGCGCGCCACTCAGTGCCGCCCTGAAACACCGCCCGGCCGCGGGATAATCCCCTTGCAGCAAATATCCCCGCGCCGCCGCCATTCGCCCCTGCAGGCTTTTCGCCCCGGCCAGATTGGCCACCCGCCGGAACGAGGCCGCCGCCGCCTCCACCTGCCCCAGACTCTCCAGCAATTGCCCGGCGCGGAACTGCGCGTCCAGCAACCGACTGTCCAGGGCGGCCGCGGCCCGGTATGCCGCCAGCGCCTCGGCAAAGGCCTGGCTTCGCTCCAAGGCAATGCCCAGCCGCAACTGCGAATCGGCAAAATCCGGTCGCAATGCCAGGGACCGGCGCAACGCGCCGATCGCCTCGGGCAGCATGTCACATTCGAGGCACGCCAGACCCAGATCATGCCAGATGTTCGCATCGGTCGGCCGCTGCCGCGCCACCGCGCGCAAGGCCGGCACCGCCCGCGCCGGATCACCCGCCCGCAGCCAATGCATGGCATCATCGAGCGCGGTCATGGGAAGAAAGCAAGCGGCGACTTTTTTGAAAAAAAGTCGCGCAAAAAACGTTTGTTTCCTGGTGTTCGTGACGGGCATGGGCGTGCACGCGGCGCGGAAATGATCTCTTCGATATGAAGTCTTTTTGCTTCTTTTTCTTCAGAAAAAGAAGAGTCTTACTTCCCTCTATTGGCATGCCCTAAACCGTTCGCACCAGCCGGTGCTGCTTGCGCCCCGCCGAAAGCTTGATCGCGCCGTCGCGCACATCCGCGGTGCTGAGCACACAGGCCTCGTCGGAAATCACCAGGTCGTTCACCCGGGCACCGCCACCGCGTATCAAGCGGCGGGCCTCGCTGTTGCTTGCCGCCAGCCCGCTTGCGACCAGCAAATGCACCAGCGGCTTGCCGGCCGCCAATTCCGCCACGGGCACGTCGATGCCGGGCAACGTCTCCGCCGCCGCCCCCTGCTCAAAGGTGCGGCGGGCGGTCTCGGCCGCTTCCAGCGCCGCCGCCTCGCCGTGCGCAAGCGCGGTGGCGGCGGTGGCCAGGCGCTTTTTGGCCTCGTTCAGGGCCGCGCCCCGGGCACGTTCGAGATCGGCAATTTCCTCGAGGGGCAATTCCGTGAACAGGCGCAGGAACCGGCCCACATCCTCATCGTCCACGTTGCGCCAGAACTGCCAGTAATCGTACACGCTCAGCCGCGCCGCCGTCAGCCACACCGCGCCCTTGGCGGTTTTGCCCATCTTGGCGCCGGACGCGGTGGTGATCAGCGGTGTCGTCAGCCCGAACAGGCTCGCCCCGTCGGTCCGGCGCGCCAACTCGATGCCGGACACGATATTCCCCCATTGATCGGACCCGCCCATCTGCAGCCGCACCCCGTGCCGCCGATACAGTTCGCGGAAATCATAGCTTTGCAAGATCATGTAATTGAATTCGAGAAAGCTCAGCGGCTGCTCGCGCTCCAGCCGCAGCCGCACGGAATCGAAGGTCAGCATGCGGTTGACCGAGAAATGCGGCCCGACCTCGCGCAGCATGTCGATATAGAGCAGCCCGTCCAGCCAATCGGCATTGTTGACAAAGCGCGCGCCGGGCAGGAACGGCGACAACACTTTCTCGATCTCGGCGCAGTTCGCGCGTATCTGCGCGTCGCTCAGCATCTGCCGCGCCTCGTCCTTGCCGGACGGATCGCCGATGCGGGTCGTGCCGCCACCCAGAATGACCACCGGCGCGTGCCCGTGCCGCGCCAGCAGGCGCAACAGCATGATCTGCACCAGTGA
>DAIDIQ010000134.1 GCA_027459285.1 Acetobacteraceae bacterium | reverse complement strand
TCCCTTCCCGCCGAAAGGCACCCTGATGCATCTAGCCGAACTGAAGGCCAAGTCTCCCGCGGATTTGCTGGCGCTTGCCGAATCCCTGCAGGTCGAGAACGCGTCATCACTGCGCAAGCAGGATATCATGTTCGCCATTCTGAAGAACCTGGCGGATAATGACCAGGCGATCTACGGCGAAGGCACGCTGGAGATATTGCCGGACGGGTTCGGTTTTCTGCGCAGCCCGCAGGCGAATTATTTACCCGGTCCGGATGACATCTATATCAGCCCGAGCCAGGTGCGGCGGTTCGGGCTGCGCACCGGGGATACGGTGGAAGGGCAGATCAGGGCGCCGAAGGACGGGGAACGTTACTTCGCGCTACTGAAAGTCGACACGATCAATTTCGAACCGCCGGAGGCGGTGCGGCACCGGATCAATTTCGACAATCTGACGCCGCTTTATCCTGATGAGCGCCTGAAGATGGAGGTGGAGAACTTCCAGTCGGTCGCGAAGGGTCCGGGCAAGGACATGACGCCGCGGGTGATCGACCTGATCGCGCCGATCGGCAAGGGGCAGCGGGCCTTGATCGTGGCGCCGCCACGCACCGGCAAGACGGTGATGCTGCAAAACATCGCCTATGCGCTGGCGGCCAATCATCCGGAATGTTTCCTGATCGTGCTGTTGATCGACGAACGGCCGGAGGAGGTGACCGACATGGCGCGCAGCGTGAAGGGGGAGGTGGTCGCCTCGACCTTCGATGAGCCGGCGACGCGGCATGTGCAGGTGACCGAGATGGTGCTGGAGAAGGCGAAACGCCTGGTCGAGCACAAGCGCGACGTGGTTATTCTGCTCGATTCGATCACGCGCCTGGCGCGGGCCTATAACACGGTGGTGCCTTCTTCGGGCAAGGTATTGACCGGCGGCGTGGACGCCAACGCGCTGCAGAAGCCGAAGCGGTTTTTCGGCGCCGCGCGCAATATCGAGGAAGGCGGCAGCCTGACCATCATCGCCACCGCGTTGATCGATACAGGCAGCCGGATGGACGAGGTGATTTTCGAGGAATTCAAGGGAACCGGCAATTCCGAGATCATTCTGGATCGCAAGCTGTCCGACAAGAGGACCTTCCCGGCCATCGACATCACCAAATCCGGCACCCGCAAGGAGGAATTGCTGGTCGACAAGGCGGCGCTGACCAAGATGTGGGTGCTGCGCCGGATATTGAACCCGATGGGCACCACGGATGCGATGGATTTTCTGTTGGACAAGCTGAAATACAGCAAGACGAACAACGATTTCTTCGATGCGATGAACACCTGAGCATGGCCCGTGTCGGGGTCGGCACGGCGCGTGACATGCTCGGGTTGAGACAGGGATGAGGCAGGGCTGATGGACTATAAGGTTGCGGATATCGCGTTGGCCGAGTGGGGCCGAAAAGAGATCTCGATGGCCGAGGACGAGATGCCCGGCCTGATGGCGTTGCGCGCGGAATACGGCACCGCGAGGCCGCTTGCCGGGGCGCGGATCGCCGGGTGCCTGCACATGACGATCCAGACCGCCGTGCTGATCGAGACCTTGACCGCACTTGGCGCCACCGTGCGCTGGTCGTCGTGCAATATATTCTCGACCCAGGACCACGCCGCGGCCGCCATGGCACAGGCGGGCATTCCCGTATTCGCGTGGAAGGGCATGGACGAGGATGCGTTCTGGTGGTGCATCGAGCAGACCATCACGGGACCGGATGGCTGGACGCCGAACATGATTCTGGATGATGGCGGCGATCTGACCACGCTGATGCACGAGAAATATCCGGCCATGCTGGCGCACGTCAAAGGCCTGTCGGAGGAGACAACCACCGGCGTGCACCGGCTGCGCGAGATGGAGCGGGCGGGCACATTGATTGTGCCAGCCATCAACGTCAATGACAGCGTGACCAAATCGAAATTCGACAATCTGTACGGCTGCCGGGAAAGCCTGGTCGATGCCATCCGGCGCGGCACGGATGTGATGATGGCCGGAAAGGTGGCCACCGTATGCGGGTTCGGCGATGTCGGCAAAGGCTCCGCCGCCAGCCTCAGGCAGGCCGGATGCCGGGTCCTGGTCACCGAGGTCGACCCGATCTGCGCCCTGCAGGCGGCGATGGAGGGCTATGAGGTGGTGACGATGGAGAATGCGGCGCCACGCGCGGATATTTTCGTGACCGCGACCGGTAATATCGATGTCATCACCATCGAGCATATGCGGGCCATGAAGAACCGCGCCATCGTCTGCAATATCGGGCATTTCGACAGCGAAATTCAGATCAACGCGCTCCGCAATTATGTCTGGGAGAATGTGAAGCCACAGGTGGACGAGGTGGTGTTTCCGAACGGGAAGCGGCTGATCGTGCTTTCCGAGGGGCGGCTGGTCAATCTGGGCAATGCGACCGGGCACCCGAGCTTCGTGATGAGCGCGAGCTTCACCAACCAGGTGCTGGCGCAGATTGAGTTATTCACCGCCCCGGCCGGCAAATATGCGCCACGGGTCTATACTTTGCCGCGCCATCTGGACGAGAAGGTCGCGGCCCTGCATCTGGCGAAGGTCGGTGCCGCGCTGACGAACCTGTCGCGCCAGCAGGCCGAGTATATCAATGTGCCGCAAAGCGGGCCGTTCAAGCACGAGCTTTACCGCTACTAGAGCGCGATGAGGTCAAGTCGGCACCGGCCCGCATCCCCACCCGGCCACCCACGAGCGTACACTGTCATGGGTGGCAGGGCAGGGGGTGCGGGCCGGTGCCGATCCGATGCGAACGCATCGTGCTCTAGCTAGCCAGACCCGTTTGCGGATGGCTGACCAATTGGGGGGCTGAGAGTTGATGCAGCTTGTTCTGGGATCGCGTCGTTATTCCTCCTGGTCGTTGCGCGGCTGGCTCGCGGTGCGGGTGGCGGGGCTCGCGGTCGAGGAAATCGTCGTGCCGCTGGCCGATGGCGTGACGGCGGAACTCGCCCGCTATTCCCCCACCGGCCTCGTGCCGGTGTTGCGCGACGATGCGCTGGTCATCTGGGACAGTCTCGCCATCGCGGAATATTGCGCGGAGCAATGCCCGACGCTCTGGCCGGCCGAGCCGCGACAGCGGGCGGTCGCGCGCTCCATCGCCGCGGAAATGCACGCGGGGTTCGCCGCGCTCAGGCGGGAATTGCCGATGAGCCTCGATCGCGCGCCGGTGACGCGGGCGCTGTCGGATGCGGCCGCGCAGGATGTGCGGCGGATCGAATCCATCTGGCAGGCGTGCCTCGCGCGGGGCGGCATGTTTTTGTTCGGCGACGCGCCGACCGTGCCGGACATCATGTTCGCGCCGGTGGTCACGCGTTTCTTGACCTATTCGGTCCCCGTGTCGGACAGCGCGAACGCTTATTGCCGAACCATCCGCGCATGGCATCTGGTGGAGCAATGGTATCAATCGGCCAAGTCCGAGCCGGAAGCGTGGCGGCTGGCCAAATACGAATGACGGTGCCGGGCCCGGAGGTGGCGATCGTGCTGCCGGGCGGCGAACGCTTCTCTCCCCTCTCGGCCGGCGCAATTTCGTTGCAGGTGCATCGCATGGGCCTGGCGCCAAGCCGCTACGACCGGCTGGTGGTCGGGTCTGCCTGCGCGGCGCCCTATGCGGATCTGGCCTTTCTGCCGGTTCGGCCGGCCCGCCTGCCCGCCCGCTTCTCGGACCGATACGCCGTGGCGGTCGGCACCGCCCTGCCGCCGCCCCGGCTGATCGAGGTGCATAACCGCGCCGATCTGGCGATCAACGTCGCGCGATTGTTTCCCACCGCGCGGGTGGCGCTGTTCGTGCACAATGACCCGCTGGCGATGCGGGGCCTAGCGCGCACGCGGGCGGGCAGGCCGGCGGCGGCGGCGCTGCGCGGATTTGTGTGTGTGTCGGCGTTTCTGGCCGACCGGCTGAGAGGCCTGCTGCCGGAGGCCGATATCAGCGTGGTGCCGAATGCGTTTGAGCGCGCGGCCGCGCCGCCGCCCGCCGCGGCGCGCGAGCGGGTAATTTTGTTCGTCGGCCGGATCGTCGCGGACAAGGGAGCAGACGCATTCGTCGCGGCGTGCCACCAGGTTTTGCCCCGCCTGCCGGGGTGGCGCGCGGAAATGATCGGCGCCGACCGGTTCGGGCCGGATAGCCCGGAGACGGAATTTCTGCGCGCGCTGCGGCCGAGGGCGGCGGCGGCGGGCGTTGCCATGCCGGGCTTCATGCCACATGCGGATGTGCTGGCGGCCATGGACCGCGCGGCGATCGTGGCGGTGCCAAGCCGCTGGCCGGAACCGTTCGGCCTGACCGCGCTGGAGGCGATGGCCGGTGGCTGCGCGCTGGTCTGTTCCGGCCGCGGTGGCCTCGCGGCGCTCGTCGATGACGCGGCGCTCGGTTGCGACCCGGACAGGCCTGACACGCTGGCGGAGGCATTCCATCAACTGGCCGGCAACCCCAATTTGCGCGCCGAGTTGGCGCAGAAGGGAATCGCGCGGGCGCAACGCTTCCGCACCGCGGACATTGCCATGCGGTTGGATGCGTGGCGTGATCGGATGCTGGCGCGTGACCATGGCCGGTCAGCCTGAGGCATGCGTCGCGGTCTGGCACTTACGCCCGGATGCGGACCGGCTCTGGGATGAACGAACAAAGAGGATCAACCGGTATGGAGTCTTCGCAGCTTCCGGTGACGGTGCTGACCGGCTATCTGGGCTCGGGCAAGACGACCTTGCTCAACCGCATTCTGACCGAGAATCACGGCAGGAAATACGCCGTGGTCATCAATGAATTCGGCGAATTGGGTGTCGATAACGACCTCGTCGTGGACGCTGACGAGGAAGTGTTCGAGATGAACAATGGCTGTGTGTGCTGCACGGTGCGCGGTGATCTGATCCGCATCATCGGCGGGCTGCTGAAGCGCAAGGGCGGATTTGACGGCATTCTGGTCGAGACCACGGGCCTGGCCAATCCGGCGCCGGTGGCGCAGACATTTTTCGTCGATGATCTTTTGCGCGCCCGCACCGCGCTCGATGCCATCGTGACCTTGGTCGATGCGAAAACTATTCTCGACAGGCTGGAGGACAGCGCCGAGGCGCGCGACCAGATTGCCTTCGCGGATGTCATTGTTCTGAACAAGACCGATCTGGTCGATGCCGCGCACATCGATGCCGTCCGTGACCGGCTCCGGCGGATCAACGCCACGGCGCGGATCATTCCCGCCGCGCGCGCCGATGTGCCGATCGATGCCATTCTCGGCCAGCAAGCCTTCGCGCTTTCGCGGGCGCTGGAACTGGCCCCTGATTTTCTGACCGATGACAGCCATGAGCATAACGACGATATCCAGAGCCTGAGCTTCGAGGTGAGCAAGCCGCTCGATCAGCCGCGGTTCGAGGCCTGGATTACAGCCTTGCTGGCCGAGCAGGGAGCCAATATGCTCCGAACCAAGGGAATACTCTGGTTCGCCGGCGCCGATCGTGCCTATGGGTTCCAGGCGGTGCACATGATCGCCGATGGTGATTTCATCGGCCCGCCGGCACATGAAGGCGCGAAGCCGAGCCGGCTCGTGTTCATTGGCCGCAACCTCAATCGACCTCAATTGCGGCGGGGCTTCGAATCCTGCCAGAGCCTCTGACGATGCCGGTCGTGACCCCGCTTTACCGGGCCGAGGCTGACGCTTTCGTGGTGGCCTGCGGCTTTGCCGGCGGGCGCTCTGCCTTTGCCTTGGGCGACGGGTCGGTGCGGGTGGTGGCAGCGGACGGGGCGGCGGAGACGATAAGGCTCGGCGCCGGCATGGGGCTTTGCCTGACCGGCAACCCCACCGGCGATGGCTTTCTGGTCGGCACCGACCAGGGTGGCCTGATCGGCGTCGGCGCCGATGGCGGGCTTGCCGAGGTGGCAAAATTCTCCCGCAAATGGGTCGAGCATGTGGCAAGCCACCCCGGCAAGGGGCGCGGCCTGGTGGCCTGCGCCGCCGGCAGGACCGTGGCGGTGCTGGACGAGACCGGTGCCACGCTGAAGACGCTCGAGCATGGTTCGACCGTGACCGGTATTGCCATCGACGAGAAAGGCAAGCGCGTCGTCGCCTCGCATTACAATGGTGTCAGTGTGTGGTACGTGGCCGCGCGGTCCGACACGCCCAAGGCATTCAGTTGGAAGGGAAGCCATACGGCGGTGGCCATCCACCCCGCCGGCAGCGCGATTGTTACCGCCATGCAGGAAAATGCGTTGCACGGCTGGTGGCTGGATGATGGCAGCCACATGCAGATGAGCGGCTACCCGACCAAAACCGAAAGCCTCGCCTTCAGCCGAAGCGGAAAATGGCTCGCCACCTCGGGGGCGGATACGGCGGTGCTGTGGCCGTTTTTTGGCGGTGGCCCCATGGGGCGGGCGCCGCTGGAACTGGGCGGCGCCAACAACATCGTCGTCACCCGCGTGGCAACCCACCCGCGCCGGGACTGGCTGGCGATCGGGTTTGCCGATGGGCAGGTCGCGCTCGCGGATATCGACAGCCGCGCGGTACAGTCCGAGATCGCGTCCGGGCGCGGCGCGGTTTCCGCGCTGACATTCAGTCAGGACGGCACGATGCTGGCCTTCGGCACCGAGACCGGGGAATTGGCTGTTCTGCGC
>DAIDIQ010000132.1 GCA_027459285.1 Acetobacteraceae bacterium | reverse complement strand
TGCGACCAGACCGCATCCGACACCGCCAGAAAATCCGCGCCGGCCCGCACCAGCGCCGCGCAATTACCCGGCCCGATGCCGCCAATCGCCACCACCGGCAACTCCATCAGCTCCGCCCACCAACGCAACAGCCCGGGGTCCGCCGGCGGTGCCTCGGGCTTCGTCACGGACGGAAAAAACGCCCCGAAGGCCACATAATCCGCCCCCGCCTCCCCGGCCCGCAGCGCCAGATCGCGGCTGGCATGGCAGGTCACGCCAAGCGTCCGGTCCGGTCCCAACACCCGCCGCGCCTCGGCCACGCGCATATCCCCCTGGCCGACATGCGCGCCATCGCAACCCATCGACGCGGCCAGGTCGGGCCGGTCATTGACCAGAAAGGCAATGTCCCGGTCCTGCGCAATCGGGCGCAACACATCGATGGCGCGGCAAAGCTCGGCGTCATCGGCCGGCTTCAGCCGCAATTGCACCGCCGCCACATCGCCGCCATCCAGCGCCGCGGCCAGCAGCGGGGCAAAGCCCGCGGGCTCGAACCGCGCCGGCGTCAGCAGATAAAGCCGGCAGGCTGCCCGGTCGGTCAGGCGTCGTTCCTGTAAATCGCGATGATTTTCGCAAGCATCGCCAGCGCCTCGTCGCGCGGGCGCTGGAACGTGTTGCGGCCGATTATGCTGCCCGTGGCCCCGCCATCACGCAGCCCGCGCACGGTCTCGTACAACGCCTCATCGCCCGTGCTTTCCCCGCCCGAGAACACCACCAGCCGCTTGCCGGCAAAACAGCATTGCACCACGTGCCGCACCCGCGCGGCCAGCGTCGAAATATCGACCTGCCGCGCCTCATACACCTTGCGCGCCTCCGGCTGGCTCAACACCCCGGTCGGCGGCTTCACTTTGATGATATGGGCTCCCATCAGCGCCGCCATGTGCGCCGCATAGGCGCACACATCCACCGCCGTCTCCCCCGGCTTATCCAGCTTCGGCCCGCGCGGATAGCTCCACACCACCACCGCCAGGCCCACCGCCTTGGCTTCCTCGGCCAGCTCCCGCAGCTCGTTCATCTGGCTGAACGCATAGTCGCTGCCCGGATAAATCGTGAAGCCGATCGCCGAACAGCCAAGCCGCAGCGCGTCCGCGACCGAGCCGGTGACGGCCTGGTTCTGCTCGGTCGCCAGGCTGTTGCTGCTATTGAGCTTCAGAATGGTTGGAATCGCGCCGGCAAAACTGGCCGCCCCCGCCTCCAGCATGCCCAGCGGCGCCGCATAGGCGCTCAGCCCGGCCTCGATCGCCAGCGCGAAATGATAGTGCGGGTCATAGGCCGGCGGATTCGGCGCGAAGCTGCGCGCCGGCCCGTGCTCAAAGCCCTGGTCCACCGGCAGAATGACCAGGTGCCCGGTGCCGCCCAGATGACCCTGCATCAAAATCCGCGCCAGGTTCGCCTTGGTGCCCGGGTTGTCGCTCTCATACTGGCTCAGAATGTGCTTGACGCGCGGGGTGATGTGCATGGGTGCCTCCGGTCCGGTGCGACACCGCGCCTTTACCCACCAAGGGCGCCTATGGAAAGGGCGAACCCGCCGCGTCATGCCCCGCAAGCCGGTCGCGGTCAGTGGCAATGCGCGCGCCAAGCCCGCTGGCCACGGCCCGCAGGGCGGCAAGGCCGGGCATATCCGGCGCGACAATCAGGCCACGGCAGCCAACCCGCAGCGCCGCCATCGCCTGTCCCGGCGCATCGGCGCAATCCAGCCAGTCATCGCACGCGATCCCGGTTTCCGCGCAGGCCAGATCGATCATGCACCGCCACCACAGGCACCCCGCGAACAAGGCGGCCGCCTCACCCGAAACAAGCACCGGCCGCCCGCCCCCCACCCAGCCCCGCAAGGCAGCCTTGGCCGACCAAAGATCATGCACGGTAACAATGCGCATCGGCTTACGACTCAACCATAAGTCCGGCACCGGGGGCGAGTCCTTGAACGGCGCGCCTGCCCGGCGCGCAGTCCGGCACCGGCCCGCACCCCCACCCGGCCACCCATGGCAGTGTACGCTCGTGGGTGGCCGGGTGGGGGTGCGGGCCGGTGCCGGACTTCACAACAAAGCACGCGGGCCGGTGCCGGACTGCGCGCCGGAAGGCGCGCCTCACCAACACTCCCGGTGCCGGACGTCAAACAAAGCAAGCGCTTGACCCGCGGGGTAATCGTTTTATTGCTCTGGCCTTAGCATGCCAACGCGAACCCGTCATGACTGACCCAGATGAGGCGGAACTGGCCGCGGCCCGGTTGCAGGCGGCACTCACCCGCATCGCCGACCGGCAATCCCGGCTGGAAGCCGCGGCGCGGGCGCCAAAGCTCAATGCCCGCGCGGTGCATAAGCTCGATAATCTGATCCGCGCCCTGCGCGACGCGCTGGAGGCCTAGATACGTCCATGGTGCAACTGACCATCCGCATCAACGGCTACCCCTACACGATCGGCTGCGAGGAAGGGCAGGAAGACCAGCTTCTCGCCATGGCGGAGGTGGTGGA
>DAIDIQ010000130.1 GCA_027459285.1 Acetobacteraceae bacterium | reverse complement strand
CCCTGGCCCAGTAATTGTTCGGCGCCTTGTTCACCAAGGATGGTGCGGCTGTCGAACTTGCTGATGACCTGGAAGCTGATGCGGGTGGGGAAATTGGCCTTGATGGTGCCGGTGATGACATCGACCGAGGGGCGTTGGGTGGCCATGATGACGTGGATGCCGGCGGCGCGGGCCATCTGCGCGAGGCGCTGCACCGCGGCCTCGATTTCCTTGCCGGCGACCATCATCAGATCAGCCATTTCGTCGATGACGACGACGATGAGCGGCATGGGCTCGAGGGCGAGCGCCTGCTCCTCGAACATCGGCCGGTTGGTTTCGGGGTCGAAGCCGGTTTGCACTTTACGGGTAACCACTTCGCCGCGGGCGCGGGCCTCGGCGACGCGGTCGTTGTAGCCGGCGAGGTTGCGCACGCCCAATCCGGTCATGGCGCGGTAGCGGCGCTCCATCTCGCGCACGGTCCATTTCAGCGCGGAGACGGCCTTGGTGGGCTCGGTGACGACCGGGGCCATGAGGTGGGGAATGCCCTCATAGACCGAAAGCTCGAGCATTTTCGGGTCGATCAGGATCATTTTGCACTGCTCGGGCGTGAGCCGGTAGAGCAGCGAGAGGATCATGGCGTTGATGCCGACGGATTTGCCCGAGCCGGTGGTGCCGGCGATCAGCAGATGCGGCATGCGCGCGAGATCGGCGACCTGGGGGTGGCCGCCAATATCCTTGCCGAGGACGAGACCGAGCTTGGCGCCAAGACGCTGGAATTCATCCGAGCCGATCAACTCCGCGAGATAGACGGTCTCGCGCTTTGCGTTCGGCACCTCGATGCCGATGACGTTGCGACCTGAGACGGTGGCGATGCGGACCGCGGTGACCGAGAGCGAGCGGGCGACATCGTCGGCCAAGCCGATGACGCGGGCGGCGCGGATGCCGGGCGCGGGCTCGAGTTCGTAAAGGGTGACGACAGGGCCGGGGTGGATGTCCCGGATGGCGCCCTGGACGCCGTAATCGGCCAGAACCGATTCGAGCAGGCGGGCATTGGCCTGCAGCGCCTCCTCGCTGGGGCCGACGGAGGCGCGCGAGGGCGGCGCCCTGAGCAGGCTGAGCGAGGGGAAATTCCAACCGGTATCGGGCAGGTCGAGTTCCTCCTGCACGACCGGCATGGGCGCGCGGGCACGGGGCAGGACGCGGCTTTTCGGACCGCGCGGCGCCTCTGGCGCCGCGGCGGGCGGCGGCGTTGCCGGCTGGCGGGGGCCGGGCCGATCAGGACCCGGCCACTCGGCGCTGGGCCGGTCGGGGTTGGCCCGGTCGGGTGGGGTTGCATCCGGGCCGCGGCGGAGAAAATCAGCGGCGCTGCCGGGGTCATGGTCCATGGGCGGGGGCCACTCGATACCGTCACGATCATCGAACTGGGCGGCGAGCGGGTCCCGGACACGGCGGGAGAATTGCGACCAGGCGGATTGCCGGCCGCGGCGGAGCAGGGAGGCGCCGGAGCCGACCAGACCGAAGGCCGAACCGGCCAGACCGAAGACGCGGCGCCACTCCGTCAGGGAAAGTCCGAAGGCGACCCAGGCGAACAGGCAGGCGAGCAGCAAGGCCGGGATGGTGACGGCGGTGCGGGCGGCCGCGCCGACCATGGGGGCGAGCAGGGCGATGAGCGGCGGGGCAAGCAAGGCGCCGGCGGCGCCACCGAGGCTGGCCAGGGGGAAGGGCGGCGGGGGCACGAGGCCGGGCGCGGCGAGCGCGGTTGCGAAGGCCAGCATGGCGGCAAGCAGGGCCGCGAGGCGGAGCGGCAGGTTGACCAGGCCGCGATGGGCGGCGATGCGCCAAGCCCAGGCAAGCAGGGCGAGCACGGGCATAATGGCGGCGGCGCCGGCGGCTTGCAGCAGCAGGTCGGCCAGCATGGCACCGGGCAGGCCGGCGAGATTATGCACCGGGCCGGGGCTTGCGGTATCGAGCGAGGGATCGGCCGGATTGTAGCTGAGCAGGGCGAGCAGCAAGGCGAGGCCGAGGGCGCCGAGGATGAAGCCGGCGCTTTCGGCCAGGCGGCGAACGAAGGCAGCCCGGATGGCGGGCGAGACGAAGGGCCGGGCGGTGCCGGTCGGCTCAGGCTTTGGCGGGGCGCGACGGGCGCGGGACTGGGCGGCCACCGGCATGAAACAGTGCCTCGGCTTTCGGTGCGGTTGAGATCGGGACTCCGCTATAGCCTAGAAGTGGCTCGACCAGAACAAAAAATGGGGCAGAACAAAAAATGGGGAGGCGTGTCAGGGTCGGTGCTGGCGGGCGTGGGCGCCGCGCTCGATCGCGATGGCGATGAGCGGGTCGAGGTGCAGTTCGAGCGCGATGAAATCGAGCATGCGCCGGGCCTGGTCGTGCCCGACGGGGTCGGAGGCGACGATTTCCGCGGCGAGGGCATAGGCGGTTTCACGCAGGCGGGGGGTCAGGGCCTCACGGATCAGGCGGGCGCCGTGGGCCAGGCCCTCGGCTTCCTGGAGCAGGTCGATGGCGGCATCGGTCGCTTCGGTCAGGTGGGCCAGGGTGAAGCCCTGGAAGGCGGGCAGGCTTTGCACGAGGGCGGTCATGACGCCGATTTCACGGTCGGTGATGCCGCCATCGGCGGCGGCGACCAGCACCATGGTGCAGGCCAGCGCCTCGGGCGGGGAGAGATGGTCTCGGGCCAACATGAGATGAGCGTGAACGAGGCGCGGGGCAATGGCAAGGCGCGTTCTTGCCGCGGGCCAGGGGGGCGTGCGACGATTTGCCCCCCCTGGCCTTTCCCCCTTTTCCGCGTGGACCTGGATGATGACCGAGATGGATGGCCTGGCCCGCAGCCTGCGACCGCGGCACGTGACAATGATCTCGATCGGCGGGATCATCGGCGCGGGAATATTCGTCGGCAGCGGCGCGGCGATCGCGGTCGCGGGGCCGGCAGTGCTGCTGAGCTACGCGCTGTGCGGCGGGTTGATTTTCGTGATCATGCGCATGCTCGGGGAAATGGCGGTGGCCCGGCCGGGGGTGGGCAGCTTTTCCGGCTATGCGGCGCTGGGGCTGGGTGATTGGGCCGGGTTCGTCAGTGGCTGGCTGTATGTCTATTTCTGGGCGACGACGATTGCGATCGAGGCGATTGCCGGCGCGAAGATACTGGGCACGGTGGTGGCGGTGCCGGTGTGGCTGGCCGCGCCCGGCCTGATCGGTCTGATGACGCTGGTGAATTTGCTTTCGGTGCGCGCGTATGGGGAATTCGAGTTCTGGTTCGCGGCACTGAAGCTGGCGACGATCATTGGCTTCATCGGCGTGGGGTTGGGATGGATTTGCTGGGCCGGGCCAGGGCTCGCCTGGCGGCACGTGGTGGCGCATGGCGGGGTATTTCCACTGGGCTGGGGGGCCGTGTTCACCGCGATTCCGGTGGTGATATTTTCCATGATGGGTAGCGAGGTGGCGACGATCGCCGCCGCCGAAACCGAGGACCCAGCCGGCAATGTGGTGCGGGCGGGACGGACGGTGAGCCTGCGGATCATGGTTTTCTATGTGGGCGCGGTGGGGGTGATTGTTTCGATAGTGCCGTGGCACCGGGTGGTGCCGGGGCTTTCGCCGTTCACGCAGGCACTGAGCGCCATTCATGTGCCGGCGGCGGGCCTGGTGATGAACTGGGTGGTGTTCACGGCCATTCTTTCATGCCTGAATTCGGCGATCTACGTGACCTCACGCATGCTGTTCGAGATGGCGCGGCGGGGGGACGGACCTGCGGCGCTGGGCGGGCTGACCGGGCGGCACGTGCCATGGGTGGCGATACTGGCCGGGTGCGGGTTCGGCGTATTGGTGGCCTTGGGATCGGTCTTTTCGCCGAACGGGATTTTCGTATTCCTGCTGCAATCCTCGGGCTCCATTATTTTACTGGTGTATTTGTTGATTGCCTTGGCCGAGATCGGGCTGCGGCGGCGGCTGACGCGGGCGGGCGTGACGCTGAGGGTGCGGGTGTGGGCGTTCCCGTACGTCAGTCTGGCGTGTGTGGGCGGTATTCTGGCTGTGCTGGGGCTGATGGCGGCAACACCGGGCCTGCGGGTGCAGGTGGCGTTGGGACTGGCAGGGTTTGGCGTGGCGTTGGCGGCTTTCTGGCTGCGGCGACGGGGCATGGTCATGGTTAGAGCCTGATCGCTTCTGGTCGAATCGCTTCGCGGTTCGACCAGAAGCGTGACTCAGTCTCTAAGCTTTTGTATAAGAGAGCGATTCACGTTTCAGGTTGACCCGGATGCCGGGTCAACCTGAAACGATCGCGCTCTAATGCGGGATGAGGGTGACGGCGCTGGAGCTTGGCAGGTCCTTGGCGGAATCGTTGAGGGCCGTGAGCTGGATCATTAATTCCATCACCTGGGTGCTGCGGTCATGGGCCGCGGGGTCGTCGGCCACCCAGTAGTCATGGCCCTCGTATTTGGTGGTGATGGCGGCGCGCGGCGGTGTGCCGCCCCGGTGCACGGCGAACAGATTGGCCTGGGCAACACCATCCGGCAGACCGGGCGGCAGGGTGAGGGCGGGGTCCTCATGCAGGCGGGCGCGGGTCAGCTCACCCAAATAATAGACGATCTGTTCGACCGAACGGGTGACGATGTCGATGCTGAAATGGCCGGCATCAGCGGCGAGCCGGGTGGCGGCGCCGGTATGCGTGACGCTGGGTCTGGTCGCGATGATGGCGAAGGGGGCCAATTCCGGACAAAAGAAGGAATCGAGCCAGGGGGTGGCGAAATCATCGGGCAGGGCAAGAAACTGGCCGGACGCATGGTCCGGGTTGGCGGGATGAAAGCAGAAGCCGGCACTGGTGCTGGTGGTTTTGATCTGCCAGGATTCCGGGGTGTGGCTGGCGGGATCCGCCTTTGTGTGGACGAGCGTCTCCCCGTTGGGAAGCACGCCCCAGAGCGCCGGGTTGGCCATCAGGTCCTTGCGGGAGAGAACCGGACCGAGCCGGATCGACTGGCTTTGGGTCTCGAGCGTGAGGCCCTGGGCGATGAGACCCGATAACAGGGTCTGGAAACGCGCGGCATCATTGCCGAAGAAATCATTGTTGTAGGTGATGCTGCGATAGGCGTGCGGCTCGGCATTGGTGAGGGTGATGCGCTGGATGGCGAGCAGGAAAATCAGCGATTTTGGCAGGCCGGTCTGGAGCAGATCGGTAAGCAAAGAGAGCGGCACGGGCGACATGATGCCCTGGTAGAATTCCTTGCTGACGAGAGGGGTGAGGGCGAAGGTGGGGCCACCCGAAAGGGTGACTGAAGGGCTGGCGGAGCCGCCACCGGCATAGATCGAATTGACGATCTGCAACGGCAGCGACAGGGCGCCGGTGCCGGAAGCGGTGGCCGAGCCGGTGACCTGACCGACATCGACGAACAGAAGCGGCTTACGGTCCGCGGCGCGGAGAACATTGAGCAGCACCGCGCGGTCCCGCACCTGCTCGGCCTGGCGGTCATATTCCATTTCAGTGGCGGAGAATCGACTGACGGTGGCGCAGCCGGAGAGGAGGAGGGCGGCGGACAGAGCCACGATGGGGGCGGTGCGGCGCTTCATGGCAGAACCTTGGCGAGACAGGTTGCGGGAATGGCGGCGATGCGGGCGGGCAGGGCTCGCACCCGGCGGCGGGCGAGGACGTGGCGATAGAGCAGCAGATCTGCCGTGAGTTGGGCGGCGAGGACGGCGCGGATGGCGGGGTCGGCCAGATCGATGACCCGGGCATGGTGCTGGCGGTTGGCATGCTCGATGGGCGGCAGCGGGATGTCGAGGCGGGCGAACAGGGTGGCAAGATCGGCGACGAGATAGTCGGTCAGGCCAACGAATTGGAAATCGCGCAGGCGGGCAATGGCGCGGGCGGCAAGCTCTCGCGCGGGGGGAATTGACCAGCCGCGATGCCCGGCAAGCACTTGCGATTGCAGGTTTGGCAACTGGACGTCCGCATCCCATGGCAGGGCCGCGAAAAATGCCGCGAGCGAGGCGGAGCTGCGAAAATCGACGCCCTCGATGTGTCGTACCATGGCACGGATGGAGGGCGAGAGCGTCTGCCGTTCGTGGTGAAATTCCGGAAAATTATAGCGGTCCAGTTGGCGGAGGTGCGAGACCAGTTGGCGCAGCGGGTGGCGGAGGAAGGTGAAACAGAAATCCTGTCCGGAGACGACCCGGCGATGCACATGGCCCGAGACGAACCGCGCCTGGGCGAACACCGCGGGGTCGATGGCAGGCTGGAATACCGCGCAGGCTTCCGGGCCAAGGGCAGCCTGGAAGGCACGGACGACGGTGCTGCCGCCGGTTTTGGGGATGTGAACGAAGGCAATGCGGGTCATGGCTGGAATGGTACACGATTCGATGCGGGTCGGCGGGAAATGGAGGCACGGCATTGCTCGGCCGCAAGCGGCCACTCATTCCCGACGATTACTCTGGGAACGCCGCCATCATAGCCAGACGACTGAAGTCACGACGGTTTCCTGGCTCTTTTTGTTCACAAAAGGAACGTCCTAGCGCGCCTGTGTCAGCGCCAGATCGTCGCGATGGATCAATTCATCGGGGCCGCGCCAGCCTATGGCGGCTTCGATGGCGTCCGATCGGCAGCCGGCGATGCGGGTTGCGTCCGGCGCGTCGTAGGCGGCGAGGCCGCGGCCGATTTCGGTGCCGTCCGGGGCCAGAACGGCGATGGTGTCACCGCGGCTGAACTGGCCGCTGACCTGGGTGATGCCGGCGGGCAGCAGGGAGCGGCCGGCGCGGAGTGCCGTGAGGGCGCCCGCATCGACCGTGACGCTGCCGCGTGGGGCAAGGCTGCCGAGGATCCAGGCTTTGCGGGCGGTGCGGGAATCGGTGCCGGGCAGGAACCAGGTGCAGCGGGCGCCGTCGCGCAGGGCGGCGAGCGGGTTTTGCGGGCGGCCCATGGCGATGGCCATGGCGCAGCCGGCCTGGGTTGCGATGCGGGCGGCGGCGAGTTTGGTGCGCATGCCGCCCGAGGAATAGCCGGGCGGGGGGTCGCCGCCCATGGCGTCGATTTCCGGGGTGAGGACGGGCACTTCGGGCAGATGGCGGGCGGTTGGATCGCGCTTCGGGTCGGCGGTGTAGAGCCCGTCGATATCGGAGAGCAGAACGAGCTGGTCGGCGCCGAGCATGGCGGCGACGCGGGCGGCGAGACGGTCATTGTCACCGAAGCGGATTTCGGTGGTGGCGATGCTGTCGTTTTCGTTGATGACCGGGATGGCGCCGAGGCGAAGCAGGGTTTGCAGGGTTTCGCGGGCGTTGAGGTAGCGGCGCCGGTGCTCGGTATCCTCGAGGGTGAGCAGCAACTGGGCGGCGGTGAGGTTTTGCGCGGCGAGCGCCTCAGTCCAGGCCTGGGCGAGGCGGATTTGGCCGATGGCGGCGGCGGCCTGTTTTTCCGCCAGCGTGAGGCGGGGGCCGGTGAGCCCGAGCGCGTTGCGGGCGAGCGCGATGGCGCCGGAGGAGACGATGATGAGGTGGGTGCCGGCCCGGCGCAGCGCCGCGATGTCGGCGGCGATGCTGGCGAGCCAGGCCTGGCGGGGGGTGGCGGGGGCGCCGCCCACCACCAGGGCGGAGCCGATTTTGACAACCAGCAGCCTGGCATCGGCGAGGCGGGGGGTCATTTCCGGCGGGCGGCGTGGATGGCGTTTTGCACGGTGCGCAGCAGGGCATCGACGCCGGCGCGGCTGGCGGCGGCGATGAGATGCACGTCCTGGCCGGTGGCGCGGGCGAGGGCGGCGCGGCGGGCGGCGGCTTGCCGGGGGGTCATGGCATCGGCCTTGTTGAGCACCAGGATTTCCGGCTTGGTATCGAGCCCGCCGCCATAGGCGGCAAGCTCGGCGCGAATGGTGCGCCAGGCATCGACGACGTTGCCGGCGGCGCCGTCGATGAGATGCACGAGCACGGCGCAGCGTTCGACATGGCCGAGAAAGCGGTCGCCGAGACCGGTGCCTTCGTGCGCGCCCTCGATCAGGCCGGGAATGTCGGCGAGGACGAATTCCTCGGCCGCCGAGAGCATGACGACGCCGAGCTGCGGATGCAGCGTGGTGAAGGGATAGTCGGCGATTTTCGGCCTTGCGGCACTGGCGGCGGCGAGCAGGGTGGATTTGCCGGCATTGGGCAGGCCGACCAGCCCGGCATCGGCGATGAGCTTGAGGCGCAGCCAGACCCAACGCTCCTCGCCGGGCCAGCCGGGGTCGGCGCGGCGGGGGGCGCGGTTGGTGCTGGATTTGAAGCGGGCATTGCCGAAGCCGCCATCGCCGCCGCGACAGAGGGTGATGCGCTTGCCGGGCCGGTCGAGGTCGGCGAGCAGGGTTTGCCGGTCCTCGGCGAGAATTTCGGTGCCGACCGGCACGCGGATGAGCACGGTGGGGGCGGCGGCGCCGGTGCGGTCGGAGCCGGAGCCGTTGCCGCCCTTGGCGGCGCGGAAATGCTGGGTATAGCGGAAATCGATCAGTGTGTTGAGGTTTTCCACCGCCTCGAACACGATATCGCCGCCGCGCCCGCCATCGCCGCCATCCGGGCCGCCGAATTCGATGTATTTCTCACGCCGGAAGGCGACGCAGCCATTGCCGCCGTCGCCGGAGCGGACGTAGATTTTGGCCTGGTCGAGGAATTTCATGGGCGTGGGGTGCCGGCTATGAGGCGCTGGGAAGGCAAGCAGCGACTTTTTTGAAAAAAAGTCGCGCAAAAAACTTTTGATTCCCGGGAGTTGGACGCCGGAACCGACGGAAAGCAACACCCGCGCACGAAGAGTCACGAAAGTTTTTTGGTTCTTTTTTACAAAAAAGAACGATCTTCTCTTTCGGCCTGCCGCCATTCACAGATGAAGGGCCGGCGTGCGCCGGCCCTCGGTGGGGGGTGTGGTGCGCGGGTGGGTTATTCAGCGGCGATGGGCAGTGGCCGCACCGAGACGGCGACCCGGCCCTCGGCCTTGTGTTCGAACTGCACATGGCCATCGACCAGGGCGAAGATGGTGTGGTCGCGACCGAGGCCGACATTGGTGCCGGGTTTCACCTTGGTGCCGCGCTGGCGGATGATGATATTGCCGGCGATGACTTTCTCGCCGCCGAATTTCTTGACGCCGAGGCGCCGGCCTTCGGTATCGCGGCCGTTGCGCGACGAGCCGCCTGCCTTCTTGTGTGCCATGTGAAAACTCCGGGGATCAGGCGGCGTTGATTTCGGACACGCGCAGCACCGTGACGTGCTGGCGGTGGCCGTTGCGGCGGCGGCTGTTCTGCCGGCGGCGCTTTTTGAAGATGATGACCTTGTCCAGCCGGTCCTGGGCGATGACCGAGGCGACCACGCTGGCGCCGGCGACGATGGGGGCGCCGATGGTGAGGTTGCCCTCGGTGCCGACGGCCAGCACATCGGTGAAGGTGATGGTGGTGCCGGGCTCGGCCTCGAGCTTTTCGACCTTGAGCACGGCGTTCGGCGTGACGCGGTATTGTTTGCCGCCGGTGCGGATGACTGCGAACATCAAGCTTTACTTTCTGTAGACGGCAATGCGGTCGAGCGGCCCCGCGGAGACCGCCGGGCCGGGGCCGCGACGTATAGCGGCCCCGGCCGGTTAGTCAACCATGCCGTTTCGGCTCAGGCGGCCTGAGCCCGGCGCTCGGCGATCTGGGTTTTCATGGCCTTCTGCAGCTTCTCGAAGGCGCGGACCTCGATCTGGCGGACACGCTCGCGCGAGATGTTGTATTGCTGCGAGAGTTCCTCGAGCGTGGTCGGGTTATCCTTGAGGCGCCGCTCGATCAGGATATGGCGCTCACGGTCATTGAGGGTGGCGAGCGCGCCGTTGAGCAGGGCCTTGCGGCCGGACATTTCCTCACGGTCGGCGAGGGCAGCCTCCTGGCTTTCGGTCTCATCGACCAGCCAGTCCTGCCATTCGCCCTCGCTGTCCATGCGGACGGGTGCGTTGAGGCTGTGGTCCGGTGCCGCGAGGCGGCGGTTCATGTTGATCACGTCCTGCTCGGGCACGGCGAGGGCGCGGGCGATTTTGGCCACCTGCTCGGGTTGCAGGTCACCATCCTCGATCGCCTGCATCTGGCCCTTGAGGCGGCGCAGGTTGAAGAACAGCTTCTTCTGGGCGGCGGTGGTGCCCATTTTCACGAGCGACCAGCTATGCAGGATGTATTCCTGGATGGCGGCGCGGATCCACCACATGGCGTAGGTGGCGAGGCGGAAGCCGCGGTCGGGGTCGAAGCGGCGGACCGCCTGCATCATGCCGACATTGCCTTCGCTGATCAGTTCGCCAACCGGCAGGCCATAGCCGCGATAGCCCATGGCGATTTTGGCGACGAGCCGGAGATGCGAGGTGACGAGCTTATGGGCGGCGGCGGTATCCTCATGGTCGCGCCACGCCTTCGACAAGGCGAGCTCTTCCTCGGCCGAAAGCATCGGAAATTTACGAATTTCTTGCAGATAGCGTGAAAGATTGCCCTCGGGGGCAACGTTGATGACGGAATTAGCCATGCTGGCTCCTTAAACCCCGGTCCTTCTCGGCTCACCTGTCTACGCGGCTGAGCCTCGATCGGTTTCGCCGGGTCACGCGATTGAGTGCCGGAACGCCTGGCGTCTCAGCCGCATCCCCCAGTCAGGACTGATCGGTGTGGGCAGATCGATGCCCCATCGAACCGGCTCGCTGACTTCTGGCAGAACGCGACCGCACGGCATTGAGACACGACACACGATGCCTCAACGCCGATTTTAATACAGGACCAACTTAGTCCTGTCAAGATTTTCCGCGCTGCGGTACAAGCGCGCCAGGCGATATGACAGAGATTTAAGGCGCCCTCCAGGATAGGCCGGCGGGCGGGGGTGCGGGCCGGTGGCCGCTTTTATCGCATCGCGCGTCGGGGCGTTTCGGCCGGTTCGGGCCGGGCCAGCAGACGCATCAGGCTCGCCCGGCGCATCTGCATGAGGCGCCAGACGATGCGGCTGGCGATGCCGGAGACGGTGCCGCGCGGGTCGATGCCGACGGCCTTGAGGATCATGGCCGTGCTGCGATCGACATGGTTGGGGCGATAGAGGGCGATGGCGCGACCCATATAGGCGGCGATGCAGCGTTCGCGCTGATATGGGGTGCCGGCGGGCTGGTTGCTGCAATGGAAGGCGAAGGCGAGCTCGTCATCCTCGGTCTCGGTGACGCGGCCGGCGGCGATGCGCAGGCGGCCGAGCACGCCGATCCGCTCGCGCGCCAGGTAGCGCTTCATGTGATCGTAGAACAGCTTGAAATGGCGATATTCATCGGCCGCGATCTGCCGGCAGATTTGCGCCAGCACCGGTTCACGGGTCGCGTCGGCGAGGGCGGTGTAGTAGCCGGAGGTGCCGGTCTCGACGATGCAGCGGGCGATGAGTTCACCGCTGAAGGAGCCGCGCACCGACTGGTCGATATCGAGCGGCAGGGAGTAGCCGGCGCGGTAGCGGGCGAAGGCGGCCGGGAAATCCCAGCCCGGGTCGGCGAGTTGCGCCCAGCGCCCGAGCGCCTCGCCATGCTGCACCTCCTCGGCCGCCCAATTGGTGGCGGCCTGGCAGAAGGCCGGGTCGGCGTGGAAGACATTGTGCAGGTAGGTTTCATAGTCCCGGCCATTGCGCTCGACCATGGCGGCCGCCTTGACCAGCGGAACCAGGGCGGGGTCCACGCGGTCGGGCATGAACCGGTCCCAGGCGATATCTTCCAGGCGCCAGTGCTTCATGCCTGCTTCCGTAGTCGAAGCGGGCGGCGCCCGCCAAGCCCTGAAGCCGGTGATGGGGTGGCGCTGGTTACACGGGCCGCAGGGAAATGAGCCAGAACAGGAAGATGGCGGCGGCGAGCGGCGGGCCGAAGGGGATGCGCGTGGTGGCGGTGATGGCCCGGCCGCGCAACGCGGCGACGCCGGCGCCGGCGAGCGCGGACAGGGCTGCCACCAGCAACACGCGCGGCAGCAGCAGCGGGCCGAGCCAGGCGCCGCCGGCGGCGAGCAGCTTCGCGTCACCGAGGCCGAGCCCGTCACGGCCGCGTAACTTTTTGTAAACCATGGCAAGCCCCGCCAGTGCCGCCCAGGCCAGGGCCGCCGCCAGCGCATGCGCGGTGAGGGCGGCCTGGTTGGTGGCGGCGCGGACCAGCAGGCCGGCGAGCAGCAGCGGCAGGGTGAGCGCATCGGGCAGGCAGTGCAGGCGGAGATCGATGCCGGCGAGGGTGAGCAGGGTCCAGCCGAGCAGGCAGCCGGCCCACAGCATGGCGGGCGCCGTGATGCCGAGCGCGATCTGCGCCACTGGTATCAGGGTTGCCGCGACTTCGATGAGGAGGTGGGCGGGGGCGATGCGGGCACCGCAGCGCGCGCAGCGGCCGCGCTGGACCAGGTAGCTGAGGATGGGCACGAGATTGAGCGGCGTGAGGCGGGCGCCGCAGGCCTCACAGGCGGAACGGCCGAGAAGAATGCCACGCGCGTCCGGCCAGCGTCGAATGACAACCGCGAGAAAGCTGCCGATGAAGGGGGCCAGCAGAACCGCCAGCCAGGCCAGAGATTGAACCAAGACCTGTCCTTGTGCCACGGTGGGAAGGGGGCGTGACCGTGGGCGGTTGCGGCCCCGATGCGGCGTTGTGGAGGCGCCATGGCTGATCGGGTGGTGAATTACCCAGCGTTTACTTGGCACGAACCCGGAAATGCGACAATCCGGGGGTAATGTCGTCACCGCGGCCGCGAGCCGCCGAGCCGGAACAGCGTGGTCAAACCGGATTACCATGGATAGTGCGCTTGATACCGTAACCACGAGCCTTGCCCGCGAGCAGGCCGGGGAGCCGCCCGATCTGGTGGAGGCGCTGGCGGCGCAATTGGTGGCCGACGGGGCCTGCGATGCCCGCACCGTGGAGCGCGGGCGGCGCAGCGCCGCGGATACCGGCCAGCGGCTGGACGCGGTGCTGCTGCAACTGGGGCTGGTCAGTGAACGGGGCCTCGCGCAGGCGCTGGCGACGCTGTTTCAGACCCGGATCACGCCGGCCGACGCCTATCCCGAGGAGCGGCTGCTGGCCGAGCGGCTGAGCGCGCGGTTTTTGCGCGGGGCGCGGGCGATGCCGATTGCGATGGACGGGCAGGGGCTGGTGCTGGCCATGGCCGACCCGCTGGACCGGTTCGCGCTGCAGGCGGTGGCGGCGGCAACCGGCATGGCGGTGCGGCTGGAGGTGGCCTTGCCGATCGAGCTTGAGGCGGCATTCGACCGGCTCTATCGCGATGAGACCGAGACCGAGGACGCGGAGGGCGGCGAGGGCGAGGAAGAAGGGCTCGAGGAGGATGCCGAGCGGCTGAAGGACCTGGCCAGCGAGGCGCCGGTGATACGGCTGGTCAATCAGATCATCGCGCGCGCGGTGGAGACCCATGCCTCGGACATTCATATCGAGCCGTTCGAGGACCGGTTGCGGGTTCGCTACCGCTACGATGGCGTGCTGCACGAGGCGGAGGCGCCGCCGCCGCGGCTGGCGGCCGCCATCACCTCACGCATCAAGATCATGGCCAAGCTGGATATCGCCGAGCGGCGGCTGCCGCAGGATGGGCGCATCAAGCTCGCGGTGCGGGGCCACGAGATCGATTTCCGCGTCTCGACCATTCCATCGCTGTATGGGGAGACCGTGGTGCTGCGCGTGCTCGACCGCACCTCGGTGGTGTTCGAGTATAGCCGGCTCGGTTTGTCGGAGGCGGTGATCGGGCAGCTGGACGCGGCGCTGCAACTGCCGAACGGCATTGTGTTGGTGACGGGGCCGACGGGCTCGGGCAAGACGACGACGCTGTATACCGGGTTGCTGGCGCTGAATTCGGTGACGCGCAAGGTGGTAACGATCGAGGACCCGATCGAATACCAGCTTTCGGGCATCAACCAGATTCAGGTGAAGCCGCAGATCGGGCTGAATTTCGCGACCCTGCTGCGTTCGATTTTGCGGCAGGACCCGGACGTGATCATGGTCGGCGAAATCCGCGATCTGGAGACCGCGCAGATCGCGGTGCAGGCGGCGCTGACCGGGCATCTGGTGCTGTCCACCGTGCACACCAATTCGGCGGCGGCGACGATTACCCGGCTGCGCGACATGGGGCTCGAGGATTATCTGATGACGGCGGTGCTGCGCGGCGTGTTGGCGCAGCGGCTGGTGCGGCGGCTGTGCACGGCGTGCGCGCGCAGCGAGGAGGCGGCGCCGGAGCTGGTGTCGCGGTTCAACCTGGATGCGCGGGTGCCGGCGGGCACGCGGCCGCTTTTGTGGCACGCGGTGGGCTGCGCGCAGTGCCGGGGCACCGGCTATAAGGGGCGGCTGGCGGTGGCGGAATTTCTGCGCCCCGACCCCGAGATCGAGAAGCTGATATTCGCGGGTGCCGGGGATACCGCGATCGAGCAGGCGGCGGTGGCGGGTGGCATGGTGACGATGTTCGAGGCGGGGCTGGCCGCGGCGCTGGCGGGCGAAACCACGATTGAGGAACTGACCCGAAGCCTGCGCGCCGAGGGGTGATCGATGCCGGAATTCCAGTTCACCGCGATCGGCCCGACCGGGGAGATGACTTCGGGGATCATCGAGGCGCCGGATGCCGAGACGGTGATCGCGCAGCTGAAGCGGCGCGGCAGTATTCCGGTCAGCGCCGGGCCGGTGAGGGCGCAATCCTTCCTTGAGAACCTGCTCAAGCTGGAATTCGGCGGCGGCAACCGGCTTTCCCGGTCGGACCTCGCCAACATGACCCGCGAATTGTCGATCATG
>DAIDIQ010000114.1 GCA_027459285.1 Acetobacteraceae bacterium | reverse complement strand
AGGGGTCGCCAATCCCTGAAGCAGGGCGTGGCGATTTCGTTGGCCAAGGCGATCAGGTCGCGCTGGACGCCATCGAGAAACACATGCAGCCCGTGCGCGATAACCTGGTCCATCCGCCGACCCACGATGGCGGCGCGGAGTTCCTGCACACGTTCCAGCGGGGCGGCCATGTGGGGAAGGCCATATTCGGCGCGCAGCCGGTGCAGATGACCTTCCATGTCGCGCACGCACAACAGCACGCTGCGCGGGAAAGCGGGATCGGCCAATAGAAAGCCGACCACATCATGTGGGGCGAAGGCGACGTCGCTGACGCGGCGGAAGGCATGATAGCCGGCGGCGGCGCGCAGCACGGCACTCCATTGGGTAATTTCGGCGACGCGCTTTGCCTCGGGCTGGGAGGGGCTGATCTGGTGGTATTTGATATCGAGCAGACGGGTCGTCTGGTCAGCGCGTTCGAGCAGGCGACCAAGCCAGTAGAAATGCCAGGCCTGGTCACGAAACAGGGTGCCTTCGGTGATGCCGGTATGTGCCTGCACCGCTTCCTTCAGCCGGCGGCAGAGGCGGGACAGCGCGTCACCCTCGAGCTCGCTCGGCGCGACGCCGCGGGTTTCGCGATGAAAGACATTGATCTGTCGCCACATTTCCGTGCTGATGAGCGGGCGAAGGGTGCGGGCATTGGTGCGGGCGGCTTCGATGCTGGCGGCAACGCTGGTCGGGTTCGTGTCATCGAGCAGATAGAAATGCTTCACCGATAACGGCGTTGCCGCCTGGCCGCGGGCGGCGAATTCGGCTTCATCGGCATTGATGCGCACCAGCGCGTTCCAGGCTTCCGCTTCCCGGCCTGGGCTCTCCACGCTTTGCGTGACATCGACCAGGCGGGCGATATTCTCGACCCGTTCCAGATAGCGGGCCATCCAGAACATGCCTTCGGCATAGCGGGCAAGCAGCGGTGTGACGCGGCTCATGGCTCGGCGAGCACCCAGGTATCCTTGGAGCCGCCGCCCTGCGAGGAATTGACGATCAGGCTGCCTTCCTTGAGGGCGACGCGTGACAGGCCGCCAGGCAGAACCCAGCTATCGCGCGCGGTGATGGCAAAGGGACGAAGGTCGAGGTGGCGGGGGCGGATGCCGTCCCGCGTCAGGGTGGGTGCGACGGAAAGGCTGACCATGGGCTGGCTGATCCAGTTGGCGGGGTCGGCGAGCAGAGCGCGGCGGGCGGTATCGAGTTCGGCGGCGCTGGCGCGCGGACCGATGGTGATGCCATAACCGCCGGATTCGCCGACCGGCTTGACGACGAGTTCGTGCAGGTGCGCGAGCGTGTGCCCGAGGCCTTCCGGCTCACGGCAGATATGGGTGGGCACGTTGGGCAGGATGGGGTCCTGATCGAGGTAATATTTGATGATGCGCGGCATATACGCATAGATCGCCTTGTCATCGGCGACGCCTGTGCCCACGGCATTGGCGAGCGTGACATTGCCGCGTCGCCACGCGCGCATCAGACCGGAGACGCCGAGCAGGCTATCGGGGCGAAACACGGAGGGGTCGAGAAAATCATCGCCGATGCGGCGATAGATGGCGTGCACCGGCTTGATGCCGGCGGTGGTGCGCATGAACACGCGGTCATGCTCGACCAGCAGATCAGCGCCCTCGACCAGGGGCACCCCCATTTCCCTGGCAAGGAACACATGCTCGAAATAGGCGGAATTGTAGATGCCTGGGCTGAGCAGCACGACCTGCGGCTGATCGACGCCATCCGGCGCGATTTCCTCCATGGCGGCGCGAAGCCTGGTGCCGTAATCATCGACCGGCAGCAGCCGGGTGCCCTCCATCAGATCCGGGAAGGCGCGCAGCATCAGGTGGCGGTTCTCGATCACATAGGAAACCCCGGAGGGGGTGCGGGCATTATCTTCCAGCACGGCGAACTCGCCGCGTTCGTCACGCACGATATCGATGCCGCAAATGGTGACATAGGTGCCGAAACGAACGGGAAAGCCCTCCATTTCGGGCCGGTAATTCGGGTTGCCGAGCACGAGGTCGGCCGGGACGATCCGGTCGTGGATGATGTGCCGGTCATGGTAGATATCGGCAAGGAAGGCGTTCAGCGCGGCGACACGTTGTTTGACCCCGGCTTCGAGGCGGCGCCACTCGCGGGCGGTGAGGATGCGAGGAATGCAATCGAACGGCAGGATGCGGTCGATGGCGTTGGCGTCGGAATAGACGGTGAAGGTGATGCCGAGATTGAACAGGTCGTTCTCGGCGGCGGCGGCGCGGGCGTGCAGCGCGTCAAGGCCAATATCCGCGAGGCGGCGCATGACCATTGCCGGCACGCCACCATCGTCGGCGCGGGCCGAGGTGAGCTCACAGAAATAGGGTCCGCGTTCGTAGCTGGTGAACGGGTCGGCGACGGACAGGGACATTGCGTGGCCGGGTTCGGCTCAGTGAAGCGCAATGCTCCTCCGCTTGCTTGCGTTTCGTCAACACTTCGCTGGCAGGCTTGGCGGCGGTGGCGCCGAAATGGTCTATGCGGCGGCATGAGGCGGGCATTTGGCGTGAGATTATTTTTTAATCTGAGGGGTTAGGGCTGTTACGTTAAACCAGTGGCGTGCGCTCGGGGGTTTCCCTAAGCTGCCGTCGCCGGTATAACGACGGGTGGGCGGAGACCGGCTGGACGCTGGCGGCGGTGCCGCCTGACCGGGCCAGGGCTAATGCGGGAGTATTCCATGCGTCGCGTTGTTTGCGGATTTGTTTCCGTCATGTTCTTTGCCAGTCAAGCCTATGCGGCAACCAGCCACGCAATTTGCGCCCGGCCGGCGGAGATGGCGGCCTTCGACATTGCCGGCCTCAAAAGCCAGTTGATGGTGACGGCACTGTCCTGCTCGCTCCAGGACCGTTACAATGCATTCGTCATCCGCTACCGGCCGAGTTTGGTGGCCGAGGATCATGCGCTCGATACGTATTTCGGCCGGGCCTATGGCAGAGGCTGGCGCAGCAAGCACGATGATTACGTGACCTTGCTTGCGAACAATGAATCGGAACAGGGCACCAAGCTCGGCACCGATTTCTGTCGGGAAAATGTGAGTTTGTTCGACGAGGTGATGGCGCTGCCGGGCCCGAGCGCGCTGCCGGCCTACGCCGCGGGCAAGGATTTTCCGCAGCCCATCACGCTGGTGGCCTGCCCGGTGGAGGTCCGGCGCGCGCGCAGCGTGCATCATCGCCACCATGTGGTGAGCCACAAGGAAGCGCGCGCCGCCTCTTGATGGCGCGCCGAGGCAAGTCGGCTTCGGCTAGAATCGAAAGTCTAGCGTGGACTGGTAGTATGTGCCGTTCTGGCCACCCGCGTGGGCCAGGGCATCCGAGACCAGAAAACGGGCGAAATCGTTGGTCCAGGTCAGGTGCCGGGTGATACGGTATGCCAACTCGATCTGCGGATCGACGCCAACATAACCGCCGGCGTATTTGCCGCGAAAATCATAGATCTGGCTCGCGCCATAGACCGCATCGTTGGTGGAGGCGCGCCAGAAAAACGGCACCTTCACAATAAGCGCGGTATTGTCGGTGGGCCTGAGTTCGACCCGGGGCCCGACATCGATCAAATTGCTGGGCGCAATATACGTGGTGGTGTCGAGATAGCCGGTTTGCGGATAGTACGGGGCAATATAGGTGCCGATGCTGCCGCTCGTGCGGTTATAATTGCCGCCTGAATAGAGATCGGCCTGCACGGCGAAAAACGGGTTGAACCTCAGTGCCGCGGCACGATAGCCGATGATCGTGTTAATGGCATACGCATCGACCGCGCGGGAGCGGGTTGATTTGGCATAGGTGAACTGGCCACCCTGGTAGACGCCACCGAGCGAGAATTCGATCGGACCGACCTTGCCCCACACGCGTGTGCCGATATTGTCCCGATGGGTGGTGCCGCTGGCGGTCTTTTCGGCGGTGGCGATAGGCGCTTTCGAGCCACCATAATCGTAGCCCAGATAGAAAAAATCGAGAAAGACATGGCCGGGCTGCCCCAGGAAGTGGAAATCCGGCACGGCCCAGCTTTCATAGGCGCCGAACAGCCGGGCCTTATAATTCTCGGTATCGGCGAACATATCGGTCGGGTTGGTGTTGGTCTGCACCAGGTCGAACACGTCAAGCCGCACGCGCGGCCAGAACACATAGGCCTGGACACCATTCCATGATAACGGAATATTCGGCGTTTCCCGCCCGTAGATGAGATAGTTGGGTGCATCAAAGAATTCGAACCGGCCGACCTTGGCGCCGACCTTGGCGTCATCGACCGGAAGCGTCGCTTCCGCATAAGCCTGCTGCACGTCGAGCGTTTTGCGATAGGTCTGGTTGTAGCCGTAATAGGCCCAGCCGGCCGCGTCGCCGTTAATCAGTTCGCCATAGACGTGAAAGAACGGGCCGAGATGCAGATCGGCGCCGGCGGTGGTGCGGTTGGTAAAGCGACCTGAGTCGTTCGGCTTCGTCTGGCCGAGGAAGGGCCTCGTTTCATACCAGTTGCGCAGGCGTTCATCGAGGCTGAGCGTCAGGTAGACCGATTTGTCCGACGTGAGCGGCATGAATTTCAGCGGATCGAACACGTCATCGCTGAGGCCGGGGTCACGGAGATAGCTCCAATCTTCCGCTGATCGGTCGATGCCGAAACGGGCGACCGGGCCGAACCCGGCCGGGGCGCCACCGTCGCGGTTGAAAACACCCCAGGGCCGCTGATGGATGCGCCGCGGCGCCTGTTTGCGGGTGGGGTTGTGAATGGCTTCCGGCACGGCGGCGACCGGTGCGGTGGATTGCAGGCGCGGGGAAACATTCGGTCGCTTGGCGGCGGGTGCCGGGCCCGGGGGGGTGGTCTGAGGTTGATCCGCCAATGCCGGTCGGGCGTTCGACAAAGCGAGGCCGAGCAGAATGGTCGATAGGCCGACGCTGGGCACTTTCCGTGGGCCAAACATGTCGCGTTTCCCGGTTGTGACGAACAAGACATACTTAACCGATCATATTAGTCAACTATAAACCGCTTCCGCGCGATCTTATTTTGATATCGGAACAAAAAACACACAAACAAAAGCGCGGCACCCTGAGTGCCGCGCTTTCAAAAGGAGCTCGGGCGGCCCAGCCGCCCCTGCCCTATTTCGACAGCAGCTCAATCAGCGGGCGCTGAAACGTGCGCTTCAATACGTGCTGGATCGCCGCCGGCCCAGACGTCATCGCCCGGATCAGCCGGGCAAGCTGCATATCCGTCAGCGAGATCTCACGGCTGCCATTGGCAGTCTGCTCACGCAGCTGCTCCTGCAACTGCTTCTGCTGTGGCGAACTGGCATTGACGGAGAGCAGATCGTTTAGCTCTGTCTCGGTCAGGGTAAGTTTGAAGGAACTGGCATCCAGGGGCATGGGAAACTCCTTGAGTATGCCAGTTATATGCCGCGTGGCGCGGGGTCCGATCAAGCGGCACGCGCGTGAAAATCATTGCGCTGCAACGTAAATCGCCCCGCCCCTTGCCATGCGGGCGTGACCCGGCGATATCCGCGCGGCCATGAACGCGCTCGACGCACGCCGCCGCCGCCTGCTGTTCCGCGCCCAGCACCGCGGCACCAAGGAAAACGACCAGATGATCGGCGGTTTTGTCGCGGCCCGTGTCGCCGGCCTCACCGAGGCTGAGATCGACCTGCTCGAGGCATT
>DAIDIQ010000113.1 GCA_027459285.1 Acetobacteraceae bacterium | reverse complement strand
ATTGTCGGCACCGAAATAGGTGGTGAGGCCCGAGCCACCATTGATGGTGTAGGTGTCGGGGTTCATGGACGTGCCAGACCCGGAAACGATGGTGTCGTTGCCGACCGTGATATCGAAGGTCTGCTGAGACCCGCCGAAGGCAACCAGATTGCCGGCGCCCGGCTCGACGGTGGAGGCGCCGTCGCCGGCGACATACAGCAGCGTGCCGCTGCCACCATAAACAGTGGTGCCAGAGCCGCCGAACACCGTGTCGGCAGGGCCATTGGCAACGATCGTGTCAGCGCCCAGGCCAACCAGCGTGTCCGTGCCGGAGGCAAAGATCATGGCGCCATTGCCATCCGCGCCGACGCGCCAGCCGCTGGCCACGCTGATGGTATCGTTGCCGGCCGCGAGCAGGGTGCCACCACCGACCGATGTGCCGAAGAACATCGGCACGTCGTTGCCGGCCAGCACGACCTGGTCGGTCGCGGTGCTGTTGTCATACACGTTGGTTGGGTTCGTCGTCGCGGCGGCGACCGTCGCGTCACCGATGCCGACAATGGTCGTGCCGTCCGGAATGAAGGCAGTCTCGCCGGCCGTTACCAGAAATCCTGGAACCGTGCCTGATCCATAGCCCTGGTTTCCCGCGGCCATGAGCAGGTTGTAGGCAGTCTTGGCGAAATCGACCGAATTATAGTTAACGACAACGGACGACGACGCACCGTTCACTGTTACTGAAGGCATAACGCACTCCTCACTTCCCAACGCCTGATTAACCATTGGCGAGGCGATGAGCAAGTGCAAAATGAGTCTGAAGGCGATAAAAATATCGCCGCGACGTTAAATTGACGAGGCGCGAGACAGGGCCGGAGACGAATCCAAATAAATGGACTGGTTTTCGCTGGCCTAAGCCATTGATATAACTGAGCTATACGCTCCGCGCACCTTGTGCCTGTGGGAAATCAACCTAAGCGTTTGCGGCGCGCGCGCTGATGGCGCCATGTTGCGCGGCACAAAAGCCACAGACTCCGGCAGCACGGGCATTAATGCCCGGCACCATCCGTTAATTGTCTAGTCGCCCGGATAGCGCCCGAATTGGTTAACGGGATCAGGGTAACGGGAGACGCGCCGATCAGCCCTTCGCCTTGCCTTGCAGGCGCCAGACATAGGCGATCAATTCCGCCACCGCCTTGTAAAGCTCGGGCGGAATTTCCGCATCCACCTCAACCCGGTGCAGCGCGCGGGCAAGCGGCGGGTTGGCAACCAGCGGCACCTTATACTCCTGCGCCAGGGCGCGGATGCGGGCAGCCATCTCGTCCATGCCCTTGGCCACCACCCGCGGGGCGGCGCGGCTGGCCTGGTTATACTCGAGCGCCACGGCGTAGTGGGTGGGGTTGGTGACGATGACGGTTGCCCGCTGCACCGATTGGGCAAGCCGCCGCCGGGCGCGTTGCGCGCGCAGGCGCCGGATTCGCGCCTTGATTTCCGGGTTGCCATTCGCCTCCCGGCTTTCCTGACGAATCTCGTCGCGGCTCATGCGCAGGGCGTTGGTGTGACGACGCCGCGTGAGCAGCAGATCGAGCCCGGCGCCGACGCCTTGCACCAGGGCGGCGAGAAACAACAGGGCGCCGATGAGACGGACGCCCCGCGCAATGGCGGCTGGCAGGTCGATTTCGGCCATGGCGGGCAGGGCGCGGCATGCCGGACCGAGAGTGTGCCAGGCCAGCAGCAGAAAGGCAGCGGCCTTGGCCAGGCCGCGCAGCACCGCGAACAGGCTGTGCGGGCCGAAAACCCGGCCGAGCCCACGGCGCAGGCTGATCCGCGCGAGATCGGGCGCGAGGGCCCCGGCGTGCAACAGAAAGCCGGTTTGCAGCAGCACCGGCGCGAAAGCCGTGAGGATCAGGAGCAGAAACAAGGGCGCGACCAGCCCGACCAGGCAGAGCATGGCGGCGGCCGGCGCGGCATGCAGCATCACGTCCGAATCGGGCCCGACGGCGTGGCGCAGCAGGCCGCCCAGCAGCGCGGGCGCGGCGGGAGCGGGCGCGGCGAGGCGGAGCAGGGCGGCGACGCCGGCGAGCGCCAGGGCGGGGCCGAATTCATGCGATACCGCGACATTCCCTTCCTCGCGCGCGCGTTGCAGGCGACGCGCGGTTGGGGCTTCGGTTTTATCGTCGGACTCCGACATTCACAGCCCCGCGGGCGACAGAAACGGCGGCAGGGCAACGAGCCAGAGATGCATCAGCAGCGGCACGGCCTCGGCCAGCAAAAGCAGGCCGCCGAGCAACTGGCCGGGCAAGGCCAGGATGGGCAGATGCAGGGCGGGGGCGAGCCGGCCGGCGGCGCCGATCAGGACTTGCCAGACCGTGTGCGCGAGCAGGAACGGCACGGCAAGGCGTATGGCGAGGCCGAAACCGGCGCTGGTGGCATGCACCACCAGCCCGACAGCATCCGGCGCGGCAAAGCTGGTGGCGGCCGGCAGGCGCGAGAAGCTTGCGACCAGCGCCGCGAGCGGCACGGCATAGAGCCCGCTCGCCAACAGCAGCAAAGGCGGGGCAAGGCCGAATAGCTGGGCGATGACGCTGGTTTGGTCTGTGCCGGACCGATCTGGCACGAGAACGTTCGACAGGCCGATCATGTACGAGAGCAGCTGGGCGGCAATGATCAGGGCCTGCGCGACCAGGCTGGCGAGGAAACCGAGCCAGAGGCCGATGGCGAGCTGGACGGCAAGGCAACGCGCAACCAACCATGGCGAGGCGGGCAGAGCCGGCAGCAACGTTTGCACGACCGGCAGCAGCAGCACGGCGAGCGCCACCGCCAGCGCCGCCCGGATGGGCATGGGGACCGCGCCATCACCCAGGCCCGGCACCAGCAGCAATAAGCCGGACAGCCGCGTGAGGACGAGCAGGAAGCCGAATACCAGGCTGGCCAGGGCAGGCGCGGTCATTGCCAGCCGATGGTCATCATGCGGTCGAACACGAGATGGGCGTAGACCAGCAGGGTAGTGTAATAGAATGGGCCCAGCAGGGCCAAGGCGGCGAGCAGCGCGAGCGCCTTGGGCACGAAGGCGACAGCGGTTTCATTGACCTGGGTGATGGCCTGCAACAAGGCGGCAAGCACGCCGACGACCAGACTGACCAGCAAAGGCGGGCCGGCCAGCTTCAGGCAGATCATCAGCGCCTCACGCAGCAGGGAACCGATTTCCGCCTCGGTCATTGTGGTCCTTCGTTGGCGGGGGGTTTATTACATAAGAAAAGAAAAGTTGTTCTTTTTTGGAAAAAAGAACCAAAAAACTTTTGTTTCCCTGGTGTTTCGGGTGCGGGGCGTGCGTGTCTGAGAAAGGCCGCTTGTCGATGCCGCGTCCCGTTTCGCCACGCGACGTATCGCTATTCCCGACACCGCGAGATCAGATTGGCATGCGCAAGATATCCTGATAGGCGCTGACCATGCGGTCACGCAATGTGGTGACGGTCTGGAGGGTGAGTTGAGCCTGCGCGAGCGCGGTGACGGCCTGGGTGAGGTTGCCCTGACCGTCAAGCACGGCGGCGGAGGCGGCCTCGGCACCGTGGCTTTGGCTGATGGCGGCGTTGACAGCCTGGCCGAGCAGGTCGGCGAAGCCCGGGCCGCTGCCGCCAGGCTGGTCGGCCGAGGCGGCGCTGCGGTAGGCCTGCGCGGCCTGACCTGGACTGATGGTGTAGGTGAAACCGGTCATGGGTGGCAGCCTTTTTGGCTGATGGGGGAAATTTTAGGGGCAGCGTTTATTTCAGCAGGCTGAGGGTCTGGTTGAGCATGCCGCGGGTGACCTGCAGCACGGCGAGATTGGCATCGTAGCTGCGTTCCGCCTCCCGCATGTCCATGGATTCAACGAAGCTGTTGACATTGGGCAGTTTGACATAGCCCTGGGCGTTGGCTGCGGGATGCGAGGGGTCATATTTGAGGGGAAAGGGCGTCGGATCACGCGTGACGGCCTTGACCGTGACGAGAGGAACGCCGGTTGCCTGGTCCAACTGGTCGGCGAATTCGATCACCTTGCGCTGATAGGGATTGGCGCCGGGAGAACCGCCGGTGGTGTTGGCGTTGGCGAGATTTTCGGCGATGACGCGCAGCCGCGCGGTTTGCACCGACATGCCGGCGGCGGAAATGGCGAGGGCGCTGCTGAGATTCATGGGGAATTCCCTTATCGGCCGAGAGCGGTTCGGAAAAGCGCGATGTAGGTGTTGGTGATGGCGGTGGCCGCCTGCTGGTCGGTTTCGGTATTGGCGACCTTGATGAGCTGCGCATCAAGCTGCACGTCATTGCCGTCCGGTCCGCTCTCGGCGGGAGGGGCAAGAGCGAAGCCCGTGGCATCCGGCAGCGGCGGCAGATCATTCATGTTGGTGCGGAGCGGGGTGATGGCGAACTGCGCCCGGTCGAGCGCGTCCTGGAAGGGAGCGAGGTCACGCGCCTTGTATTGCGGGGTGTTGGCATTGGCGATGTTGTTGGCGAGCACCGCCTGACGCTGGTTGAGCCAGGCGAGACGTTGCCGCGCAAGGGCGAAAGAAAAACCGGTTGGGGGAGCGGTGGTGGCCATGCGGCAGTTTTTGCCGAGGTAGGGTTAGCAATGGGTAAAGACCGGGAGAGAGTAGGAATTCATTAAGGAACCGGATGGCAGGGTGGGGCGTGGACAAAAACGTCCCGACCATGAACGAGCCCGCCATGCATGACCAAACCCCTGATGACCCGCACGCCCATGAAAGGCCGGAGCGTGCCGCGACGTTGGATGCGCGCATTGCCAGCCTGACCGGGGCATTACGCGTGGCACAGACGCTGGTGCAGGCCGGGCGCGCGATCGATTTGCGCGGCTTGCGCGAGCAGGTGGGGGTGTTGTGCGCGCAAGCGCTGGACCTTTCGCCTGAGGCGGGCGGGCGGGCGGTGCCCGGGCTTGAGGCGCTGGGTGTCGCGCTGGCCGGGCTGGAGGCGGCGTTGCGCGCGGCGGAGCCCGCGGCGTGAGCCTCGGCCTCGGGCCAGGCGGCCCGGCTTTGTGGCTGGCCGCGCTGTTGGCGGTGCTGGCGCTGATTTGGGCCGGGCAGGCATTTTTGCGGTGGCGCTGGCGTCTGCCCGCGGCGGCCGCCCGGCGGCTGCGCCTGACCGAGACGATAGCGCTGGACCCCAAGCGGCGGCTGCATCTGGTGGCGTGCGACGGACGCGCCTTATTGATCGAGACCGGCGGCCCGCAGGACATGTTTCTGGGATGGTTGCCCGATGCGTGAGCGGAACCTGAACGCGGCAAGCTGGCTGGCGGCGCTGTTGCTGCTGCTGGCCCTGGTTTTGCCGCACATGGCATTGGCCCAAGGGGCTGCCCAGGCGGCGGCCCAAGGGGCTGCCCAGGCGGCGCCAACCCCGACCCTGGCCGATTTTACCCAGGCCGGGGGCACGACCTCGCGCCTGGTGCAGTTGACCGTGCTGGTGGGCGGCATTTCACTCCTGCCGAGCCTGTTGGTGATGGTGACGGCCTTCACGCGGATAATCATCGTGCTGTCACTGTTGCGGAGCGCGATCGGCGCGCAGTCCGTGCCGCCGAACACGGTACTGATCGGGCTCGCATTGTTCCTGACCTGGTTTGTGATGCAGCCGGTGCTGGATACCGCCTGGGCGAATGGCATTCTGCCGGTGGTTCAGGGCAGGATGGGCGATCTGGCCGGGCTGCGCGCGGCGGCAAACCCGTTCCGCGCGTTCATGCTGCGCAATCTGCACGGCAAGGATCTGCAATTATTCCTGAACCTGGCGCATCTCCCCGCGCCGTCGAGCCCGGCGGCGACACCCTGGCGGGCGTTGATACCCGCCTTCATGGTGGGGGAATTGCGGCGGGCGTTCGAGATGGGCTTTCTGCTGTTTCTGCCGTTTCTGGTGATCGATATGGTGGTCTCGTCGGTGCTGATGAGCCTGGGCATGATGATGCTGCCGCCGACCGCGGTGAGCCTGCCGTTCAAGATCGTGTTTTTCGTGCTGGTGGATGGGTGGCGGCTGGTGTGCGGCGGCCTGGTGCAGAGCTTTCTGTAGCGGGCCACACCGCGCAGACCTGGCGGCGCGGGACAGGGCAGGGGGGTCGTTGGGCGCCTGCGTATCAGCCACGCGCGGCCTTTCAGGTCCCGCGCGTGGTGCCTGACCGTAACAGGCGGCAAAATCACGGAACCCCGGTCACGGAATTTCCAACGCCGCTTTTCAAAAAAAAGGAGCCGTCCGGTCTTTCAATTCTTCTTTACCGGGACTGCCCGCCTTGTGTCCCTTCTGCGTCTTGACCATAAGATAGTCGCCGCTTTGGTGACACGAGGAGGGCGACATGTTTCTTTGGCGCATGGCGCGCTGCGCGGCCTGGTGGCAATGGGCGTATCTGGCCGTACTCGTGGCACTGGTTCTGGCGCTATGGTTCCATATCGCGCTGGGTCTGCCGCGGATGTTGGTGGGGTTTTTGGCGGTGCCGGCGGTGGCGATGGGTATCGGGCTGTTCTTCATGCTCGATTCCCTGCGCCGGCACGCCGAGGATCCCTGGATTAACTGAAGGTCGGATGGGGGGGCTGGCGATAACGCGGCTTGTCTAGTAACGGGGCACGGCTTTTTGACGCCGACAGGATGACGCGGAATGCCGGGTTCGCCCTTTCTGACCGAGGCCGCTGAACGCGGCTTCATTGCCCAATGCACGGATCTGGCCGGGCTTGACGAGGCCCTGGGTGCCGCGACGCTGGGCGGGTATATCGGCTTTGATGCCACGGCGGATAGTCTGCATGTGGGGTCACTGGTGCAGATCATGCTGTTGCGCCTGCTGGCGCGGCACGGGCACGCGCCGGTGGTCATTCTGGGTGGCGGCACGACCCGCATCGGCGATCCGTCCGGCAAGGACGAGGCGCGGCAGATGCTGAGCGACGCGCAGATA
>DAIDIQ010000099.1 GCA_027459285.1 Acetobacteraceae bacterium | reverse complement strand
CGGTGCCGGACTTCAAACAAGCTCACGACCTTCCCTGCGCCTCAATACCATCAGCCGGTCCGCGCCCAGATCCTGGCACGCCTCCGGCACGAAGCCCGGCATATCGGAGAGCGCCGCGATGCCGAAACCCCGCACCGCCGCATACCCGTCCCCACCCATCACGCTGGGCGCGTGAAACCAGGCGAGCCGATCGACCAGATCGTCGCGCAGCAATGACGCCGCCAACTGCCCGCCACCCTCCGCCAGCACCCGCGTGATGCCGGCATCGGCCAGGCGGCGCAGCGCATCCGCCAGATCGATGCCAAGCGGCCCCGGCCGGCAGCCGATCACCCTGGCGCCGGCGGCGGTGAAGGCGCGCGCCCGGTCGGCGTCCACATCCTCGCGCGCCAGCAGCCAAAGCGGCTCCTGCCCGGCGGTGGCCACCAGCGCGCTGGTCAGCTTGGTGCGCAGATGGCTGTCGGCAATCACCCGCAGCAGCGGGCGTTGCCGCGCGCCAGTGAGGCGGCAGGTCAGGCGCGGATTATCGGCGAGCACCGTGCCGGCACCGACCAGTATGGCATCATGGGTCGCGCGCAGACGGTGCGCGGCGCGGCGCGCGGCCACACCGGTAATCCATTGGCTCTGCCCGGTGCGGGTCGCGATCCGCCCATCCAGCGTGCTCGCCAGCTTCAACGTCAGCAGCGGCCGGGACCGCTCGATGCGGCTGAAAAAACCGGCATGCGCCGCCTTGGCCGCGTCCGCCAGCAGGCCGGTTTCCACCAGCACGCCCGCCTCGCGCAGCCGGGCCAGGCCCTGGCCGGAAACCCGCGCATCCGGGTCGGCCACCGCCACCACCACCCGGCCGATTCCGGCCGAAATCAGCGCATCGGCGCAGGGCGGGGTGTGGCCATGGTGGCTGCACGGCTCCAGCGTCACATAGGCGGTGGCGCCCCGCGCGGCGCCGCCCGCCATGGCCAGCGCCTCGGTCTCGGCGTGCGGGCGCCCGCCAGACGCGGTGCGGCCACGCCCGACCACGCGCCCCGCGCGCACGATCACGCAGCCAACCGCGGGGTTGGGCCAGGTCTCGCCAAGCCCGCGCGCACCCAGCGCCAGGGCGGCGCGCATATGGGCCAGGTCCTCGTCAGCCATGTTCGTGGCCATGCTCATCGCCGCCATGTTACGCAGCCGCGCCCGCCCGCATAAGCGCCGCGCACGCCGGGCAGCCCCCGGCCACGCGGGCATGCGCAAACCCCGCCCGTTGGGATCGTTCCCCCCATATCGGGCAGAGTGTCGACACAATGCCGGCAATCGGCTGCATCCCGCCTCCATCACCCCTGATCTGTCGACAGACGCGATTGACCCGCGCGCGCCCGCCCGATATCCGCGGCCGCATGCCGGACGGGGTTGCCAGCGACACGATCTGCCGCGCCGCGGATGATGCCACCGCCGCCGATCGGCTGTTCGCCGCCGTGGGCGAGCTTATCCTGTCCGGCGCCATCGAACAGGGCGCGAAAATCAGCGAGCCCGATCTCGCCGCCCGCTTCGGCACCAGCCGCGCGCCTTTGCGTGAGGCGCTGCGCCGGCTCGAGGAACGTAAATTGGTGACGCGCATCGCCCACCAGGGGGCGCGCGTCACCCGGCTCTGCCCGGAGCGCATCGCCGAAATCTATCAGGTGCGGGAGGCGCTGGAAGGCATCGCCGCCCGGGAAGCGGCGCGGCACATGCCCGAGGCCGCGATCGCCGAACTGCGCCGCTTGCTCGACCTGCACGAGGCGCGCGTCACCGCGCATGACGTCTATCGGCAGGGCAGCGAGGATGATGATTTTCATTTCCGCATCATTCGCGGCAGCGGCAACCAGATGCTGATCCGCCTGCTGCTCGACGAATATTACCTGCTGATCCGCCTGCTGCGGCGTAAGCTTTCCCGCCCCGGCGGTCTTGCCCAGCGCGCCCTGGTCGAGCATCGCCGCGTGCTCGACGCGATCGCCGAGCGCGACCCGGAACTGGCCGAGGCCATGATGCGCCGGCACATCGCCGCCGCGTTCGACCGTCTGCGCCAGGCCATGGTCGTGCCAAACCCCGCCCCCCGCCCGCGAAAGGAAGACAAAGCATGATCCTGCACGATGTGCGCGTGCACCCCGAGGCCGACCGGCTGGCGCGTGACCAGCAACTGGCCTGGAAAATCGCCGCCGTCGCCGCCGACCCGGTGGCGGTGGACGCCGACGTGGCCGAGATGATCATCAACCGCGTCATCGACAATGCCGCCGTCGCCATCGCCTCGCTCAACCGCCACCCGGTCATCACCGCGCGTGACCAGGCGCTGGCGCATGGCCGCGCCGGCGGCGCCACCCTGTTCGGCCTGGACCCGACGCACCGGGTGCACGCCGAATGGGCGGCCTGGGCCAACGGCACCGCGGTGCGCGAGCTCGATTATCACGACACGTTCCTGGCCGCCGAATATTCCCATCCCGGCGATAATATCCCGCCCATTCTGGCGGTGGCCCAGCAGGCCGGGCTCGATGGCGCGGCGCTGCTGCGCGGCATCGCCACCGGCTACGAGATCCAGGTCGACCTGGTGCGCGCCATCAGCCTGCACAAGCACAAGATCGACCATGTGGCGCATCTCGGCCCATCGGCCGCCGCCGGCATCGGCACCCTGCTGAATTTGCCGACCGAGGTGATTTACCAGGCCGTGCAGCAGGCCCTGCACGTCACCACCGCCACCCGCCAATCGCGCAAGGGCGAGATTTCGTCATGGAAGGCATTCGCCCCCGCGCATGCCGGCAAGCTCGCGATCGAGGCGGTCGATCGCGCCATGCGCGGCGAGGGCGCGCCAAGCCCGATCTATGAGGGCGAGGACAGCGTGATCGCCTGGATGCTCGATGGCAAATCAGCGCATTACCAGGTGCCGCTGCCCGCCGCCGGCGAGGCCAAGCGCGCCATACTCGACACATACACCAAGGAACATTCGGCGGAATATCAAAGCCAGGCCCTGATCGATCTCAGCTTCGAACTCGGCCGTCGCGTCACCGACTGGGACGAGGTTCAGGACATACTGATCGAGACCTCGCACCACACCCATTACGTCATCGGCACCGGATCGAACGACCCGCAGAAATTCGACCCCAATGCCAGCCGGGAGACGCTCGATCATTCCATCATGTACATCGTCGCGGTGGCGTTGCAGGACGGGGCATGGCACCATCTGCGCTCCTACGCGCCGGAACGCGCGCAACGACCAGACACGGTGCGCCTGTGGCAGAAAATTCGCACCATCGAGGACCCGGCCTGGACCCGGCGCTACCATGCCGAGGACCCGGCGGTGAAGGCGTTCGGCGGCCGCATCGTCATCACCATGAAGGACGGCAGTGTCATCGCCGATGAGCGCGCGGTCGCGAACGCGCACAGTCTCGGCAAAACCCCCTGGGGCCGCGCCGAGTATATCCGGAAATTCCATACGCTGACCGATGGATTGGTCGATCCGGCCGAGCAGGCGCGGTTTCTCGACCTCGCGCAGCGCCTGCCGGAGCTCAGCGCCTCCTCGCTGCTGGCGCTGAACGTCGCTTTGCCCCCCGAGCGGGTGGCGCGCGGCCGCACCGGCCTGTTCGACTGATCGCACGAAAGGACGCATGCCATGAACTCATCCAGTCCCGTTCAGCCAAAACCAAAAAAATCGGTGGCGCTCTCCGGTATCGCCGCCGGCAACACCGCGCTGTGCACGGTCGGCCGGTCTGGCAATGATCTGCACTACCGCGGCTATGATATTCTCGAATTCGCGACCATCAGCAGCTTCGAGGAGATCGCCTATCTGCTGGTGCACGGCAGCCTGCCCAACCGGGCAACGCTCGATGCCTATAAGCGCCGGCTGATCGATCTGCGCGGCATTCCGGCCATCGTGCGCGCAACCCTCGAGCAAATTCCCGCCGCCACCCACCCGATGGATGTCATGCGCAGCGCCGTCTCGGCGCTCGGTTGCGCGCTGCCGGAAAAGGACAATCACAGCGCCGAGGGTGCCCGCGCCATCGCCGACAAGCTGCTCGCCAGCCTCGGCTCGATGCTGCTCTATTGGTATCATTTCTCGCATCACGGCCGCCGCATCGAGGTCGAGACCGACGACGAATCGATCGGCGGACATTTCCTGCACCTGCTGCACGGCAAAAAGCCGCCACTCAGCTGGGTACGCGCCATGCACACCTCGCTTATTCTCTATGCCGAGCATGAATTCAACGCCTCCACCTTCGCCGCCCGCGTCATCGCCGGCACCGGGTCGGACATGTATTCCGCCATCACCGGCGCCATCGGCGCGTTGCGCGGCCCCAAGCATGGCGGCGCGAACGAGGCGGCGCTGGAAATCCAGAGCCGCTATGCCTCCGCCGATGAGGCCGAGGCCGATATCCGCCGCCGCGTCGAGGCGCGCGAGGTCATCATCGGCTTCGGCCACCCGGTCTACACCACCGGCGACCCGCGCAATGTCGTCATCAAGCAGGTCGCCAGATCGCTCGCCCAGGAATCCGGCCAGATGCTGCGTTTCGATGTCGCCTCGCGCATCGAGAGCGTGATGTGGGACGCGAAGCGCATGTTCCCCAATCTCGACTGGTTCTCGGCGGTCAGCTACGAACAGATGGGCGTGCCGGTGGCCATGTTCACGCCGGTGTTCGTCATCTCCCGCACCTCGGGCTGGGCCGCGCACGTGCTCGAGCAGCGCGCCGACAACAAAATCATCCGCCCCTCGGCGAATTATGTCGGACCGGAAAACCTGAGCTTCGTGCCGCTCGACCAGCGCGCCTGAGGGGAGCGATCCATGCCATATCTGCTGGGTTCCGACATTCCGGCCACCCCGGCCGGCGACCGGCTGCGCGCCTTGCTGGCCAGGCCGGGAATTCTCACCCTGCCCGGCACGCATAACGGCATGGCCGCCCTGCAGGCCCGCGCCGCGGGCTTCGCGGCCTGCTACCTCTCCGGCGCCGCCATGACCGCCTCGATGGGCCTGCCTGACCTTGGCATCATCACCGTCGATGAGGTGTGCTTCTTCATCCGCCAGGTAGCCCGCGCGAGCGGGCTGCCGGTGCTGGTCGATGGCGATACCGGCTATGGCGAGGCCCTGAACGTGATGCACATGGTCCGCGCCTTCGAGGATGCGGGTGCCGCCGCCGTGCATCTCGAGGACCAGCTATTGCCCAAGAAATGCGGCCATCTGAACGACAAGAAACTCGCCGACCCGCACGACATGGCGGCCAAGATCGCCGCCGCCGCCCGGGCGCGCCGACACCTCTATCTGGTGGCCCGCACCGATGCCGCCGCCACCGAAGGCATCGACGGCGCCATCGCCCGCGCGCAACTCTATCTCAAGGCCGGGGCCGACGCGATTTTCCCCGAGGCATTGACCTCGGCCGATATGTTCCGCGAATTCGCCCGCCGCCTGCCGGGCGTGCCCCTGCTCGCCAACATGACCGAATTCGGCCGCACGCCGTATTTCACCGCAACGGAATTCGAGTCGTTCGGCTATAAATTGCTGATCTGGCCGGTCAGCTCGCTGCGCATGGCCAACAAGGCGCAGGCCGAGCTTTACGCAACGCTCAGCGCCCACGGCACGGCGGAATCCCTGCTGCCACGCATGCAGACCCGGGCCGAGCTGTACGCGACCATCGGCCTTGCCGAGTTCGAGACGCTGGACGCATCGATCGTGCGGACGGTGCTGCCGTAACACGCGCGCGGCGCGCCCTTTTCATCACCGGGCGTTAGCGGCAGACAGACGGCATGCTCAACACCCTCGCCGTGCCGGCGCTGTGCGCCATCGCGACCCTGTTGGCGGTATTTCCGCCATTTGGCGTGCCTGGCTATTGCTTTGCACTGGGCGGCGCGGCGCTGCTCATGCTCGGCGGCCATCTGCCACCCGCGGCGGCACTGATGGGCGCGGCGCGCAGCGTCGATGTGTGTTGCTTTCTCGCCGGCATGATGCTGCTTGCCGAGCTTTGCCGACAGGAAGCTGTGTTCGCCTGGATCGCCGGCCATGCCGCGCGCGCCGCGCGGGGGTCGGCGATGCGCTTATTCACGCTGGTGTTCCTGATCGGCATTGTCGTGACGGCGCTGCTGTCGAACGACGCAACCGTGGTGGTGCTGACGCCGGCGGTGGCGGCCATGGCGCGGGCCAGCGGCATGGAAAAACCGGCACCGCTGCTGTTCGCCTGCGCCTTCGTCGCCAATGCCGCGAGCTTTCTGCTGCCGATCGCAAACCCCGCCAACCTCGTGCTGTACGGGCAGCACATGCCGGGGCTGGCGGCCTGGCTGCCGCGCTACGCCTTGCCATCGCTGGCGGCGCTGACAGCGACCTATGTGGTGCTGCGCCTGTCGCAACGCGGCGCCCTGGCGATGACGCTGTCACCGCACGCCGACCGGCCGCGCCTCACGCGCGCGGGCCAGGTCGCAGCACTCGGCACGCTCGGCGCGGTTGCGGTGATGCTCGGGCTTTCGCTGCGGGCCGATGCCTTCGGCCCGGCGACGCTTGCCGCGGCGCTGCTCACCGCGGCTCTGGTGTGGCTGCGTTCCACCGTTCCGCCGACGGTGACCGCCCGGCATATTTCCTGGGATATTCTGCCGCTGGTGGTCGGATTATTCATGCTGGTGGCGGCCCTGGACCGCTCCGGCCTGACCCGATACCTGCAAGCAGACCTGACCCGGCTTGCGGCCACGAGCCGGGTCGGCGCGATCGGGGCGATCGGGATACTTGTCGCGCTCGCCTGCAATCTCGCGAATAATTTACCGGTCGGGCTGCTGACGGGGCAGGTTTTTTCCGGCATCTCCGTCTCGCATCACCTCCGCGAGGCGGCATTGATCGGCGTCGATCTCGGCCCCAACCTGTCGGTGACCGGTTCGCTCGCCACGATATTGTGGCTCGATGCGTTGAAGCGGGACGGGTTTGCCATCAGCGCGGCAAGGTTTTTTCGCCTGGGCCTGCTGGTCACCCCCCCTGCCCTGCTGCTGGCGCTCGCCGCGCTGAGCCTTGGCTGATGCGCGCCTACCAGCCGCGGCCCTCGGCGCGGCCGTATGTCATGTAATGAACATAGGGGTCCATGCCGGCGGCAAGAACATCCGGGTTGCGAAGCAGATAGGCACGGGCGTCGAACCCCGGGGGCACGGCGGCGCGCGCGGCGAGGTTG